>JAFAHD010000099.1 GCA_019237415.1 Vulcanimicrobiota bacterium | reverse complement strand
CGCCTACGTTGTCGGCGATCACGGCGGGATTGCGCGGATCGTCTTCGGGTATCCCGGCCTCGACTTTGCCGACCAAGTCGGCGCCGACGTCGGCCGCTTTGGTGTAAATCCCGCCGCCCAGGCGCGCGAACACCGAGATCAGTGAGCAGCCGAAGCCGAGTCCGACCATCGCGGCAAGCGCGTGGCCGAGATCGTTCGGATACACCGCGTGCATCAACGCGAAATATCCGGCGACGGCGATGATGCCGAGGCCGACGACGAGCAGACCGGTGATCGATCCGCCGTTGAACGCAACCGCAAAGGCAGCGGGCAGTCCTTGTTTCGCCGCCTCCGCGGTGCGCACGTTGGCGCGCACGGCGATCGACATGCCGATGAAGCCGGTCGCGCCCGACAGGATCGCGCCGATCAGAAAGCCGACTGCCGTCTCCCACGAACGGAAGGCTACGGCGAGGACGATGGCGAGCACGGCGGCGACGACCGCGATCGTCGTGTATTGCCGGCGCATGTAAGCCAGCGCGCCCTCTTGGATGGCGGCCGCGATCTCCTGCATTCGCTCCGTTCCTGCCGGCTTGCGCAGGACCCAGCCGATGAGGTACGCGCCGTACGCGAGCGCCAAGATGCCGCAGCCGACCGCGAACCAAATCGAAATGGCGAAGACATTTGCAGACGTCATGAAGTCAGCTTTGCCTTCGGCCTACTGCCTCCTGCGGCTCGTCCGACGGCGCGTGCAGGGCGCCTCCGACGCGCGCGGAAAGGCCATCGGACGTGGCCAGTTTCATCGCGCAGCGCGCTGTGCGTTTCGTCGCCGTGCTGTTCACCATCACGGCACTCTCATTCGCGTTCCTGCATGCCATCCCGGGAAATCCGATCCAGATCCTGCTCGGCGAACATGCGACCAAATCCGATGTCGAACGGCTCACGCACGAACTCCGGCTCGACCAGCCGTGGTATGTCCAATTAGGCGCGTATCTCTGGCAAGTGGGTCAAGGCAACCTCGGGCGTTCGTTGGCGGACGACGTGCCGGTCAGCACCAAATTGGCCGAGCACTTCCCGGCGACGATCGAACTCACCGTGGCGGCGATGCTGTTCGCCTTGCTCGTCGGCATTCCAGCGGGAATCGTGGCGGCGCTC
The DNA here is from genome assembly GCA_019237415.1 of Vulcanimicrobiota bacterium. Lineage (GTDB taxonomy): Bacteria > Vulcanimicrobiota > Vulcanimicrobiia > Eremiobacterales > Eremiobacteraceae > JAFAHD01. Next base: position 2,587 of record JAFAHD010000099.1, on the reverse strand, counting down.
AACCATCGCTCGATCGTCGACACGTTCATCAATGTCGGCGTGCTCGTCGGCGTCTCCGTGCCCGTCTTCTGGCTCGGTTGGATGATGCTCTACGTTTTCGCGTACGAGCCTAGCCGCATCGGCATGGACCTGTTCCCGATCGGGGGGCGCGTGTCGCTGCGCTACGCGTTCGAGACGCACACGCATTTCGTGCTCATCGATGCGCTGCTGGCGGGCGATTGGGCTGCATTCGGCGACGCCTTGCGCCATCTGGTGCTGCCGGCGGTCACGTTGGGCACGATTCCGCTCGCGATCATCGCCAAGATGACGCGCGCGAGCATGCTCGACGTGCAATCGATGGACTACATGCGTACGGCGCGCGCCAAAGGGCTTGGGAGTTGGGCGGTTGTCATGCGCCACGGGCTGCGCAATGCGTTGATCCCGATCATCACCGTTGCGGGGCTTCAGACGGGCCTGTTGCTGGGCGGCGCCGTGCTGACCGAACATATATTCGCTTGGCCGGGGGTAGGGCGGCTCGCCTTCGAGGCCATCTCGAACCGCGACAGCCCTTTGGTCAACGGCTCGATCCTGCTCTTCGCGGCCACCTTCGTGTTCGTCAATCTGGGCGTCGATATCGCCTACGCCATGGCGAACCCCCGCATCCGCTATTCATAGATTCAGGAGCCCCTCACGAAACCTTCAAGCACGCCGTCCCGTTGATAGGCTAGAATGCCTTTGGAGTAGAAAGCCGCATCTGGGGGGCATGTGTGCTTCGTCACACCGACCGGGGTGTCTGCGATGATACGATATCGTATGGAAGACCCGCTCTCAGGAAGCCGGCAAAACGTGGTTAAACACATGACGTCGGATGGCACGGGCGAACGGCCCGTCCCCGCCCACAAAGCCTCTTCGGCCTCGTCTTTTGGCGCGGTCCGCAGTGATGAGAGCGCGCGCCTGTGCGGGCGCTGCTTCGCGCGCAACTACGCGGGCGAGACCTACTGCAAGATGTGCGGCGAGCCGCTGCCCGCCGAAATCGCACAGCTCGATGAGTCCGCGACGCGGCGCCTCGAGGCGCCCGCCGTTCGCGGCTGCGTCACCGTCCACATCGAACGCGACGGCACCGAGATCGACCTGCCGATCGACGCCGACGTCGTCCTCGTGGGCCGCGCGTCGGTGACCGACGGCGTGTATCCCGACCTCGACCTGGCACCGTTCGATCACGGCAACTTCGTCTCGCGCCGCCACGCGTTCATCGTGCGCCGGCACGGCAGCTTCATCATCGAGGATCTCGAGAGTACCAACGGCACGTCGCTCAACGGGGCCCAGCGCCTCGTGCCGCACGCGCCGACGCCGCTGCGCCACGGCGACAAGATCATGTTCGGCCAGACCAAGGTGACGTTCTCGACCGAGGCCGTCCCGCTAGACTGACCCCTCGACGCTTGGATGAGCGCGTTCTTCGGAGCGCGCTTTTTCTTTTCGGGGCGGCGTAACGCGTGCGGTGGTGCCCCCGTCAAAATAGATAATCCCGTTCACCTCGTAAAAAAGGGATAAAACCGAAAAAACGGGAAACGACCGGACCCCTCCTGGGGATCCGCACTCTTTACCCTGGGGCGAGCGTCTATCGCCCCTCCGATGAGAGAAGCGATTTTGCGTATGGTCGAAGACCGGCGGGCGACGCGCAAGAAGAACCGGGCGAACGACTGGATGACATCCGGTGAAGTCGCTCGGGAGCTCAACATGACCGATGCAGCCATCAGGCGTTGGGCGCGCGAGGGCCTCGTCGAGGCGATCAAGACGCCCGGCGGCCAGTATCGCTTCCGCCGCGAAGCGCTCAACCAACTGCTTGCTGGGAATGGCCACGCCGCGAAGGTGAAGGCAAAACGATGATCCACCAACGCGTGGCATCGCGCACCTACGCGATCGCGGGGCGCAACCTCAGCCGCGAGGAGATCGTCCACAAGTACCTGCCGCTCGTCAAATATGTCGCCGGCAAGATCTCGGTCAACCTCCCATCCCACGTCGAGATCAACGACCTCATCAACGAAGGGATCCTCGGACTCATCGACGCGATCGGCAAGTACGACGACTCGCGCGGCGTCAAGTTCGAGACCTACGCCACTACTCGCATCAGCGGCGCGATCCTCGATGCGTTGCGTGCGATGGACTGGGTGCCGCGCGCCGTCCGCCAAAAAGCGCGCGAGCTGGAGCGCACCTTCGGCTCGCTCGAGGGGCGCCTCGGGCGCGCGCCCGAAGACGACGAAGTGGCCAAAGAGCTGGGCTTGAGCGTCAAAGACTACCACACGCTGCTGCTCAAGATCCGCGGGACGTCGATCCTCTCGCTCGAGGAGTTCTTGCCCAACGAGAAGGGCCACGACGTCGCCTTGCTCGACACGCTCAAAGATGCCGGCCCAGACCCGACCTATCAGGTCGAATCGGCAGAGGTGAAAACATCGCTGTCCGAGGCGGTGGAATCGCTGCCGCCCCAAGAGCGCACCGTGATCTCGCTGTACTACTTCGAGGGCCTCACGCTCAAGGACATCAAGAGCGTCCTCAACGTCTCCGAATCGCGCGTTTCACAGATCCACGCGCAAGCCGTGATCCGCCTGCG
>JAFAHD010000011.1 GCA_019237415.1 Vulcanimicrobiota bacterium | reverse complement strand
CGAGGTCGACCGGCAGCATGGCATCAGGGAGTTCGTCGCGGGTACCGGCGGCCGCAGTCACACGTTCTTCCTTAAGATACACGCGACGGGTGAAGCGCGCTCGCCCGGCACCTTTGGCGTCCTGTTCCTCACCTTGCACGCGCGCAGCTACGATTGGCAGTTCACGCCTATCGCCGGCTATTATTTCTCGGATCGTGGAAGCGATGTTTGTCACGGCGGGATTGCCCGTCCGACCAAATAGTTTCTCGCTAGTAAGTTTCCGACACACCTGCATTATGTCCGAATAGTCAGTACTTCTCAGATGGTCCTAGACTCTCTATAATGGGCCCATGTTTACCAATATCGCGCTTCTCATCGCCCGGGTGCTGCTCGGGATCATCTTCATCGGACACGGCTCGCAAAAACTCTTCGGCTGGTTCGGCGGTTACGGTCTGGCGGGCACCGGCGGATTCTTCGAGAGCGTCGGTCTGAAGCCCGGATTGCTGTTCGCCTTTGTGGCGGGGCTCGGCGAACTCGTCGGAGGTGTGTTGGTGCTGCTCGGTTGGCTCAACCCGATCGGGCCCGCGCTCATCGTCGCGGTGATGCTCGTCGCGATCATCACCGTGCACCTCGCCAAAGGCTTTTGGAATACCAATGGCGGCTACGAGTTCAACCTCGCGTGCATCGCCGGCGCTTTGGCGATTGCAGCGTCAGGCGGCGGGACTTATTCCGTGGACGCCGTCGCACCAGTCGCGCTCCTGAGCCAGCCAAACGTGGCGTTGATCATCTTCGCGGTCGCAATCGTCGCCGCGCTCGGTTGCCTGGTGCTTCGCCGCGCGCCGAAACCGGCGAACGCCTAAAGACACGAGCGCCTACGCCGTCTGACGTTCGCGTCGCGCGCGCGCGATCCGATAGCGCACGCTCAAGAAGATGACGAGTGCGACGCCGATCAGCCAGACGGTGGCGAGCTGGTCGGCGCCGCGCCCGAGCACGGCGAACAGCGACGAGATCAAGAGGGTGAGTCCGAAGAAGCCGACTCGGATCGCGAATTGCGCGCCATCGGCGCGTTGCGTCTCATCGAGGACGACCCTTGAGTCGCGAATCCCTTTGACATAGAGCACCGCGAGGATCGAGTAGGCCGCGCCGATGCTCAGCCCGTAGATGCCCAGCGCGATCGCATCACCAAGTTTCGAGACGAGCAGAAACGAGTAGCCGGCGTACGCCGCCGCCGCGAGAAACGCGAAGTTGAGCACGATCGTCACGCTGTCTGGAAAGACATAGCGCGAGAACAGGCGATGGTGCAGCCACCAGAGCGAGCATACTAAGGCAAAACTGCCCAAGAATCTGACCAACTGCAGCGGATGTGCGAGTAGCTGTTGGCTGCTATCGGGCACTTTGAGCGTGAGTGCAAGTTCTGAGAGCGTGAAGGCGATGACGATATCGCTGAACGCCTCGAGCCGGTGCAGCGTGTGTTCAGCTTGGGCCGAACGTTCAGCAGGCGCAGCGTCAGAACTCTGGATTTCTAACCTCGTCTCACGTAAAATATTCGGCGTCGTCGTTCGCGTCGCGCGTCGAGCCGCCCTGGCCACTGACAACCAACCGAATGAAAGCGCGCAACGCCAGGAGGCATCTGCAGTCGAGCGAAGCTGATCGCGATAGTCACGGGCGTACGGGGGTCGGCAGCATCAATGCGTTTCATTCGCATAGGTCTCGTTGCATTGGCGACGAGCTTCGCATTTCTCACAGGTCCTTTCGATCGCGTGCCGGCCGTCGCGGGCACGACGGGCGCGATCAACGGAACGGTCACCGACGGCGCCGGGCATCCGATCGCTGGCGTGCAGGTCACCGCAACGTCGCCGTCCGGGATCGCCCACACCGTCACCGGTACGAGCGGCTTTTACGCGCTCAACGGCTTGACGCTCGACACGTACGTCGTGACCTTCTTCAAAGCGGGTTTCCAGACCGGGTCAGTTCCGGGTGTGACGATTTCGCAGGACCAGACGAGGCGCGTGGACGTCGCGCTGCAGACCGGTCCGCGCACGCTCGGCACGGTCACGGTGCGCAGCGCGCAATCGCTCGTGCAGCCGACGACGACCGCGAGCAGTTATGTCGTCAATTCGCGCACGCTCGAAGATATCAACGGCTCACCGCAGGATATGAACGGTTTTCAGGCGTTCAACTCGCTGCCGGGCGTCACGACCGACTATGCCGGCTACCCGGTCATCCGCGCCGGAGCCGAGAATGACGTAGGGTATCAATTCGACGGCATCGACAACACCGATCCAGTGACCGGCCAGTTCCTCAACGCAGTCACGCTCAACGGCGCACGCAGCGTTCAATTGGCGACCGGCGGCTACGACGTCGCCACCGGCAACACGAACTCGGGCGTGATCAACGAGGTGATCAAGCGCGGCGCATATCCCGGCGGCGGCCAGGCGACGATGCGCATTGGGTGGCAGGCCTACGATCACGAGCTTTCGTTGGACTACGGCAGCGCGACGCCGGATAACCGATTCAGCTACTACATGTCGTTCGGCGGCCAGCGTAATGACATCAACTATGGCGACGGCTCCACCCTGCTGCCGCTGTCGCTCGGCTTCCAGAACTACGGCACGCTCAACGACTTCGTCGGCAATTTCTTCTACCGCTGGGGTCAAGACAATCGCAATGAAGTGCAGTTCCTCACCAACATCAGCGGATCCACGCTTGGCTTCGCGACGCTCATCAATCCCGCGCAGGCGCCGTATGCGACGATCAACGGCAACGTCGAAGCGGGCACCAATAACCTGAACTTCCCGTGCGATCCTTCGCCCTGCTTACCGCTGAGCTTCTTCATCACGCTGTTTCCCGGCCAGGTCGCCGTCAACCAGAACATCGGCGCGACCGACACGCAGACCTTCAACTCGACGATCGACAAGTTCAATTACAAGCGACAGTTCAGCCCGTCGAGTTTCGCGGACTTCACCTTGTTCCGCACGAGCGAGAACCTCATCTCATCGTATCCGTACAACTTCGGCTCGTTCACCGATACGTATCAAGACCTCAACACCCTTGGCCTCGGCATTCAGGCCGACTACGATAACCAGCTGAGCAACCATCACGAGATCGGCGTCGGCGGCACCGACACGTATTACGCCAACCAGTTCCGCGCGTCGTTCCCGAGCTTCGAGCCTGCGGTCGAGCCGCTCGAAGCGATCGGGTGCACGCAGCTGCTGCTCGCCGCGCCGCCGTTCTACAACGCAGGCAACCCGAATACTGGCATTGGCGGCTGTTACATCGGGCCGCTTAATGCCCAATTGAATGCACAGTTCGGAGCCTTCGGCATGCCATTGCTACCGACGAGCGGTCCGTTGGCTCCGCTGAACACCTATGCTGACAGCACGGGCTACGCGAACTCGCCAGTTCACCGCTACGACGTCTATGCCAAAGACCGCTGGCAGCCCAACGGCAATCTCACGGTTACGTTCGGCTTGCGCTATGACTTGGAAGTTATCGGCCTGCCTTCGGACGCCGCCGCGCAGAACGTGAGCTATTATACGGATGATACGACGCCGGCAGGCTGCACCGCGGGCTTCATCGCGCCGCCGCTCCCACCGGCGACACCGGCATGCAACATCGTGGAATTGCCCGGGCAGTCGTTGAGCAGCGATGTCACGCGCCCCTCGGCGCTGAGTCCCCGCATCGCGGCATCGTACGCGCTCGGCACGCACGACGTCATCCGCGCCTCGTACGGCGAGAACATCGAGTTCGTACCGCTCTCCGCCGTCGAGAACTCGTATCAGATCGACCCGTCGCTCAAGAACTGCAACATCGCCAGCGGCTGCTTCCAACCGCTGCCGGGTTACAGTGCGACCTGCGTCAACGGCGTCGATCCGAACAACGCGAATGCAAGCTGCAACGGCTTTTCCAATCTGGCGCAGCAGATCCTCGCCGACCTCAACACGAACAACTTCCAGTCGTTCACGCCGGTCGTGCCGCAGCGGGCGGTCAATTATGACATCTCGTACGAGCACGATTTCGGCCATGGCCTAGACGCGAAGATCACGCCATATTACCGGCACGGCTGGAACTATGTCGTGACCAATTCGAATTTCTTGTTCAACCTGCCCAGCGGCACGCCGGTCTTCGGCCCGTCGCGTTCGATCAACGGCGGCATCAACTCGAACACCGGCGTCGAGTTTGAGATCCAAAAGCAGGCGACGTTCGGGTTCTCGGGGTTTTTCGACGCGACGTACGACAACACGCTGGCGAACTACGATAGCGACTTTTTCCCGACGGTCAACAATGCGGCGCTCGCGGCGAACCACTTCTATCACGTGACGTACGTGTCGCCGCTCACCGCGAATCTGGTGATGGCGTACGACTCGCGCCAAGGCTTCCACGCCTCGGTCGACATGCCGTACACGATCGGCTATCCATACGGGGTAGGCACGAAGACCTTTACCTTCATGCAATGCTCGCAGGTGCCGACGTGCACCGGCAACCCCAACTCGACCATTCCGATCCAGGTGCTCAACACCGACCTCGTCGCGAATACGGCGCAACAGGCGTATTATTTCACGGATCCGACTAATCCGGGCACGATCCTCGACCCGAACATCGTCGGATCGCGCGGCACGCCCGAAGGCCCCGATCCGGGCTCGCTGCGCAGCCCGGCGATCCTCACCGTGAATGCGACCGTTTCGCAGACGCTCGGCAGCGGTCCCAACAACTTCCAGGTCGGCCTGCGCGTGCAAAACCTGTTCGGCAATTACTCGGCCATACCGACGAACGGGTCCGGGTTGGCGTCAGCCGGGAGCAATCCATATTGGACGCCGAACGCGCTCGGCGGTTATGCACCCAACTCCGGCTTTAACACCAACCAATGTCCGAAAGGCGTGGTCAACGCGTTCGGCTGCGAACCATTCCAGAACAACTACAGTCCGTACCCATACGAGAACGAAGCGATGGGTTCACCGCGCGAGTGGACGTTCTTCGTCAGCGTCAAGTATTGAGGTGCGCGTCCATCCAATCGACCCAGCGGCGGTAGATGTCCTCGGAGCGCACCGGATCGTCCGGATAGTGTCCGCTGACGGGATAGACGACGAACGACACCGGCACGCGATGGTCCTTGAGCCCGTGGAAGAACTCATACGAATGGATGACGGGCACGCGCACGTCGCCCGAATCGTGTATGAGCAGCGTCGGCGCACTGACCCTGGCGACGTTCGTCAGCGGCGACTGATCGCGGTAGGCTTGTAAAAGCGCCGCCGATTCGTACGGCGAGCCGCCGAAGTACAGCCGCCCCAAGACGTTGTAATCGGACGTCGAGTAGTCGACGAACGCATCTGCCGGCGGCGCCCCGGCCATCGCCGCCTTCCAGACCCCGTAGTGCGTGATCAGCCACTCGGTCATGAATCCGCCATATGACCACCCCGACACGCCGATGTGCCGTTGGTCCACGATGCCGAGCTTTTCGACCGCGGCGATGCCGGCCATCACGTCGCGGCCCGGTCCGTCGCCCGCATCGTTGAAAATCGCGACCTGATACGCATTGCCCTCGCCGTCGCCGCCGCGGTAATTCGGCGAGAAGACCAAGTAGCCGTGCGCTGCGATGAGTTGCGGTAGTCCCGGCCAGTCGGTGTCGCGCCAACTCGCGATCGAGGCTTCGGTTGGTCCGCCGTGGATCTGCAACACGAGCGGGTATTTCTTCTTCGCATCATAGCCAGGCGGATAGAAAAGCACGCCGCTTTCGGCAAACCCATTCGGGCCGTTCCACGTGATGGTCTTGACGTCGCTCTGCGCGCGGGCATCGATCTGCGCGTTGTAGTCGGTGAGCCGCTGCGGCTGGCTCGACGTCGACGCCATGCAGTAGACTTCCGTCGCACTGTACGGCTCCGAGCCCGCGAACGCGATGCGGCCGGATGCGTTCGCATCGAGGGTTCCCGGCACAGGGTCGACGGGGCCGAGCTCGAGTTGCGACGGCGGGCCGTCGTCGGACGCGACAAACAACCGCGAACGCGTTTGGCGAAACGCGTTGACCACCAGCTGGCGCGGACCGATCCAGCGTGCGCCGAGCGCATCGATGTCGAGCGACAGCGTCGATGCGACGCCATCGCCGCCGCCGGACGGCGCGATCATCATCAACGTCTGCGCCAACGGATCGTCGGCACGCGCATACGCGTATGCGACACGCGCGCCGTCGGGCGAGTAGAGCGCGCCGGCTTCCAGCCGTTGGTGGCTTGTGAGTTGACGTATGGCGCCGCTGTCGACGTCGAGCACATCGGTGACCGTGCCGACAGCGTCCGAGTTGTACGGGCTTGGCGCGCGGGCGAACACGATCGACTTGCCGTCGGGCGACCACGCGAAAAACGGCATCGGCGCAACTTCCGGTAAGGGGAAGATCAACTCGCCTCTGGGCAAGCTCCACGTGCCCTCGGTGAGACGCCGCGGTTCGCTCCCATCGGCGGGCTGCAGCCAGATATGGTTCGGCGTCGGCTTCGCCTCGGCCATATAATCTTGGTCGCCCACTTCGAACGCATCGAGATTGGCCGCGATCTCCTTTTCGTTCGGCGGCGCGTCGGGCGTGTCATACGCGATCGCAGTACCGTCCGGTCGCCAGGCGAACTGATCGACGCCGCGCGGCGCGTGCGTCAACTGGCGCACGTCGCCGCCGGCCGCCGGCACCACGAACGCTTCGATCGTTTCGCCTTTCGCGGCCAGGAACGCGATCGAGTCGCCGCGCGGCGACCACGCGATGTCAGTGACCTGATGCATCACGGGCGCGACGGTCTGCTTCGCCTTGGTCGCGCAATCGATCACGTCGATGTGCTCATCGTACTTGTCCGTGGTAAAGTTCTGCACTTCGACGACTGCCGCGATCTTCGATCCGTCAGGAGACAGCGCTAGGGCCGGCACTTCGACGTATGTGCGAAGCACCGGAAGGTCGATCGGCGGCGATGCAGACACTTGTGATGGAAATTGGACCGCGAAACAGGAGAGCAGTGCCAAGAGAAATGGCACGATCGAGCGTTGTGATGGCATATCATCAACTTCGTGCGCAGACATTTCCGCCCTGCGGTGATTGAAGGAGCCGAATGCATCAAGGTGGCACACGGCTCCAGGTCCTTCACTTTAGGCTTTAGGGGGCGTTGGCTATGAAGCGGAGATCCTCTAAGACATCCAAGAGAGCCCATTCGAAGCGACCAGCGAAGCGGGATCTGCCTTTTACCGAGTTGGTTCTCGCCCTGTACAAGAACCCAAAGCTCGTTGATCAGTATAACGAGAATCCATGGTCGTTCCTCGCGGCGCTTCGATTTCTTACAAATGCGCAGCGCTATGCTCTGTTCGAGGGCGATGTAGCAGGCGTGACCGAGCTGATCGAGGAGGAGTGTGCGAAGGCATTCCGCGGACTAAGGTATCCCAACAACAATTTGAGCGGCATCCAGCGCCCAGTACCTCCACAGGGCGGTTGGGGCGGCGGATCCCGCGGACCAAAGAAGCGGAAATAAGCGTTCGCCTCGTCGTCGAGCGCTCCGGCGCCCAGTTAAGGCGCGGCTAACGATGCTTCGGCCGAGGTCTTGCGACGACCCAATTGCATTGAATAAGATTCGAATCGTCGCTACAGCTGTAGGCCAGATCGTCCATAAGGCTGTTGACGTCTTTTTCTATGGCTCTGGCAGCCTGACTGTCAGGGGCCGGTGCCGCCAATACGTTCGTTGACGAAAAAGGAGTGAGGGCCGCGACACCAGCAGCGGCGATGGCCCCGGCGCCGCTGTTTGTCATGGTTGTGGATCCCGATTCGTAGCTCTGCTGAGGCGACACAGAAGCCGGGGGTGCAACGGTATACATTGTGCTGGTGTTTGGGTGAAAGATCAGATAGGCGGCTGCCGCCGATAACAGTGTCGCCAGTGGGATGCTCCACCTTGTTCCTGTGTTCTCGTAAAAATCCGAGACCCAAGTTACGTATGATGCGCTATTGGTGTAGGCGGTGTTCGTAGGCTCGCAGTCGAGAACGATGGCTTGTGCACGCACTCTTGTAGTGGACAAGAACACTGCGAGTGCATTGAAATTGGGATTGTCGGTACCAGGTTGCAGCATCGCGATGGCACCCGCGGTTGATGAATCGGACGAGCACTGCTGTTGATATTGGGCAAGGGTCCAACTGGGCGCGGCAGCGACGGCGTAACGCACCGGGTGATCTCCCTCAATGTAAGGATCGGGCGGTGGGGTACTTCCTTCTGGGTACTTGTTCTCAAGTGCGTTCTTCAAAGAGTAGGCAAGTCGCCAAGATATCTGCGCGGAAGTGGGCGCATCACCGGCCAAGCCAAGCGCGTAGATGATCTTGTAGCCGCGCGAAGCCTTATAGGGGATCGGAGGTGATGGCGTGGGCGATGGGATGCTTGCGACAACGCCCGAACAGAAGGCCAGCATGGAGTAGAGTCTTGCTGGATCGTTGTGCGCAGATGGTGTCTGAATACACTCAGGCGGTACGGTCGGTTTTGGTGTTGACACAACTAGATTTGCGAACGGGCTCCTCGCCTGTATCGTCGGTGGCGTCGATGGCAGGCTCGCAACATAATTGTTCAATATGTACTGGCACTGATGAAGTCTGGCCAAGATCAAAGCGGAACTGTTCTTGACATCACCGTCGAGTACTCCATCCTTACCGATCATCGTAAGAACGTCGGAGGTTGCACATGGCCCAAGGCCGTAGTCGGGACTCTGAGTGAACTCCTTGCTTGCGAGTTTGATTTGCAGGTCATTGCCGAGGATTGTGTCGACGTCGCTTTCTTTGTCCGATATCTTAGGCTTAATATATGGGTTCGGTTGTGCCAGGTACGCGGCAAGGACAGCCTGCAAGAAGTCCCGCGTGCTCCCGAATGGCTTGGAATAGATCCATGTGATGGTTGTCCCACCCCCAGCTACATTGCCGACCACCAGGCCGGGAGGAAGCTCCTGGCCCACAAGGGGGCCCCTAAAGAAGATTACGCCATTCTGCGTGTACATCACGACTTTGGTGTGCTTCTCTTTGCGAAAGTAGGCAGTCACTTTCCCGGACCAAATAGGAATGCGTTTGATTGCGTGATCGCTCTCTGCCCGCACAACAATGTCAGGGTCGATTGCAAAGTCATCTGAAGACTGCAAATCGTTGAGCCACACATCGGCTATTGTGAGCACCTGGCCGCGGGCAGGAGACTCATAGTACTTCCGTTGGCGTGGGGATGGGTCAGTCGTGCCGCCAGGCAACACTATCTCTTCAATCTTGAGTTTCGCAGCGGCGACTCCAGCGCCGACCGACCAGGACGTGACTGAGAACAGCGCAGCGCAAACCAGCAGTGCATAGAACCACTTGAGCATATCGTGCCCCCAAAAACCGCCGATGAAAACGGCGGATACAATCGATGCTACCCCGCTCCTCACAAGCGAGATGCTCTCATTAGTCGCGTTTTGGTTTGAATTCTATTCTGCTATCGTCAAAAACACAAGATGCGAACGCCTGAGCGTCGACTCGTGAAATCAATTCCACCATGCGGTTCCACACAAACTTGAACGTGCCCAAGTCACTGTCCGCAACTTTGCAGGAGCAATGGACTGGGCCGTGGCAGTCAGTTCCACCTGAGTCACCTCGTTCTGTAGCTAGGGGGCGCGAGCTATGAAGCGGCGACCACGGAGGAAAGCGCGACGCAGAGCGCGAGCCGTTATCCGGCGGGCAACAGGGTCTGCCAAGCGCAAAACCGGAAAGCGACACTTACCGTTTACTGACCTGGTCCTTTCGCTGTACAAGAACCCTGCGCTGGTTGCACGGTACCACAAAGATCCTATAGCGTTTCTCGCGGCGCATCGCTTTCTATCGAGGCGGCAAAAACGCGCGCTCTACGAAGGCGACATTGCCGGAGTCGCCGATGAGATGCGCAGCGAGTGCACCGATGCATTCCTTGATTTGGAGCCAAAGCCAAACGGCGGCTTGAGCGGCATCACAGGCGGCACGAATTGGGATGACCCCTGGAACCCTTAAGAAAAAAAGTGAACGGCTTCTGACTCCGCCGAAAACCGCCCGGCTCACGGTGGTGGGCTCGGGCATTGAGTCGGGGCGGGATCTTTCGCGCGTCGCCATCCATCATATCAAGAGCGCGCAGAAAGTCTTCTCGATGGTTGGGGACCCCGTGACCGTGCGCTGGTTGTGCGAGCTGAACAAGTCGACCGAGCTGCTCGACAAGTTCTACTCCGCACGCAAGCCGCGCCTGAAGACCTACGAGCAGATGACCGACAGGATCGTATCGTTCGTCAAGCGCGGCGAAGACGTCTGCGTGGTGACCTACGGTCATCCAGCGGTTTCCGTGTATGCGACGCACAAGGCAATCGAGCGCGTCAGAGCGATGGGAGCCTCCGCTACGATGCTGCCGGCGGTGTCAGCGCTTGATTGCCTTATCGCGGACCTTGGGATCGATCCCGTCGCTGGCGGCCTTGCGGTATATGACGCGACCGACTTCTTGTTCTTCCGCCGCAGCTTCGACGCCGCTAGCCGGCTTGTGCTGCTGCAAATCGCCGTGACCGCCGAAGCGGGTTTCAAACCTAGCGGCGCCTACCGTCGAGACGGGTTGCGGGCGCTCGTCGCGAAGCTGATGCGCACCTACGGACGGAGACACGAGGTCATCATCTACCAAGCCGCGCAATTTCCAATCACTAAACCCAAAATCGTACGGCTCCCGTTGGCTGATGTGCCAGACGCACCAGTAGTGGTTGCCTCGACTCTGTACGTCCCGCCCAAGAACAACGCGCCGATGGACATGGCCAACATTCGGCGATTTCGTCGCATGTAACGCCCATGGCAGTTCCCGCGTCGCACGCGCGGCGACTCATAGGGCGACGAGACCAGCTCGCGCTCCTGAATGACCGCCTTTCGGCAGCGGTAGGCGGCAATGGCTCGATTACGCTGATCGGTGGCGAAGCGGGCTGCGGCAAGAGTCGCTTGGTCGAGGAGTTCTGCGAAACAGTTCCGTCAGAGCAGGCGCGATACGCGGTTGGGCAATGTCTCGAATACGTGCAGTCGCCCTTCGCCCCATTCTTGGCGGCTCTGTCGTCGCTTCTACGACAAACGACGTCAACGCTGCGGCCCCATCCTGCGATCCGCGCCATGCTCTCGCGCTTGATCCCGGAGTTCGATACACAGAAGACAGCGCCCGAAGAGGCCGACGAGCTCGATCGTCTCGGGCAATTCAATGCCCTCGCCGAGATGTTCACCCGCTTGGCCAATGAGCGCCCAACGATTCTCGTGATCGAAGATGCGCAGTGGGCAGACGCTGCATCGCTCGACCTCCTTTTACATCTCAGGCGGCCGCTCGAATCGTCGCGCTTGATGATACTCGTGACGCACCGAACGGAGGAGCTCCAACGCCGGCATCCCCTACGCAAAGTGCTGGCGACGTTGACTCGTAGCAAAGGGGTGACCCGCATCGACCTGGCGCCGCTCACAGACGCCGAGATCAATACACTGCTCGCAAACGAGCTGGGCGATCACCTTAGGCCATCCGCTTCCGTCATCAACGCGATTTGCAAACAGGCTGAGGGGAGTCCGCTGTTCGCCGAGGAGCTGCTCAAGACAGTCCTCGAGAGTGGAGCAAGCCAGGCGCGCGTTCCTGCGACGCTGCGTGAAGCCGTGCTCGAGCGTCTCGCCGCCGTTGAAACCGACGAACGGCAGGTACTAGTCCACGCAGCAGCGATCGGGCGCCGCTTTGATGCGCAGTTCCTTTCCGATATCGTTGAACGAGCACCGGCTGACATTCTCGCAACGCTGAAGCGCGCGATCGATCTCTCGCTGTTGATCGAGGAGCAAAGCGAGGCGACGACCTTCGCGTTCAAACACGAATTGACTCGTCAGGCGATCTACGGCGAACTGCTGACAGCGCAGGCTCGTCCGCTCCACCGAAGGATCGCGGTGGCGCTTGAACAAGCCGAAGGTGGCGATCAAACTGCCGAGCTCGCGTACCACTACTGGATGGCGCACGAGCCGGTCAAAGCCGCGCTTTACAACGAACGCGCGGGTGACGCGGCTGCAGCAGTGTTCGCGTATCGCGATGCGCTTGTGAACTTCGAGCGCGCACTAGGCGGCGGTTCATCGGAGCCGATGCACAGGGCAGCGCTAGAAGAAAAGCTCGCATTCACGCTGTTGGCTTTAGGTTTTGGAGAACGCGCAAGACGCACGTATGAAGAGGCGCTCGCATTCTATGAGAAAGCCGGCGAAGCCCGACGCGCGGCGGCCGTGTGCCTTGACTTGGCCCGAACGATGGGCGTGCTCGGCGACACGACCAGCTACACCGCCTTCGCTGAGCGGGCGCTCAGGCTCACGGGCGCCGAAGCCGATCAAACGTTATTCGCCGTGCACGTGACATTCATGACGCTCTATGCAGTCTACCGGTGGGACCCAGAGAAAGCCAAGGAGCACGCAGCCCTGGCGCAGCGCGTTGCGTCGAGCGCCTCAAAGGCATCGGAGATACGCTTTCACGAGATGCAGATGACGATACATGCCGGCCTCGGAGACGTGGGGGCATCATTAGAGGACGTGCAGCGTGCAGCCGCTCTCGCTGGAGTCGACGGAGACTGGCGCGGCGCTCTCCGCAGTTGGGGAAACTACGTCACCGCTATGGCACAGACAGGCGAAAGCGATTCGGCGATCGAGGGCTCCAATCGCGCGCTCGCGATCATGACAGAACGACGCATCACAGGCATCGTTCCGATTCGGACGATGATCGAGCTCGCGCTCGCGCGCCTGACTCACGGCGACCTGTCCGGTGCATTCAAGCTCGTCGAGGAAGCCCGGTCAGAAGTCATCGAGGCGCCAAGCGTCGGACTCCGTTTTGCACGGGCAGCGATCCCGATCGGCATCCTCATTGACGACGAAGATCTTGTCGCACAGGGCGCACAACTCGAGCTTATCGATAGGGCGTTGCGCTCCAGCAACGTTGAGATGATCAGCAATTTGTCTGCGTTCGCGAGTCTGCATTTTTTTCGCGGCAAGAAAGCCGACGGCATCGCACTCCTCAAGCGTGCACTCGATGCGCTGGAGGCGATCGATGCCCGGCCGGGGCCAGGCGATATCGAAGAATTGTTGCTTTTGGTGGCTGAGCACGGCGATCGAGATGACGTGAGACGCGCGCGCGCGATGCTCGAGCGCATCGCGAAATCATCATCGGTGCGCGCGACACCAGCCCTCACGGCCTTGTTCGATTCGTTCGAATCATCGCGCTTTGCCGACAAGGCCCTGGGTGAACAACACGCGGTTCGAGCCGCGGAGCTTTTCAAAGAGATCGGTTGGCCGATGCATGAGGCTCGCGCATTGGAGCTGCTCGGGCGGGCTAAAGAGGCAAGAGAAATCTATGCGAAATGCGGTGCCACCCGCGAGACTCGGCGTTTGGACGCGGCGCTCAACCCAGTCAACAAGCGTGGCCGGGCGAAGGGCGACCTTACAGCACGCGAGCGCGAGATCTGTGATCTGCTCGTCCAAGGAAAGACCAACAAAACGATTGCCGATCAGCTCGTCGTCAGCGAGCGAACGGTCGAAAGCCATGTCTCGTCGATTCTGATGAAGATGAACGCGGCGTCGCGCGCGGAGTTAATCGCAAAGCTGCGCTGACCTAGGCCTGCTTCAGCGCGCGCTCGATGTTCGCCACGAACGCGCTGTCCGCATTCGGCGCGGCGCTCTGCGCAAGATGTTGCTCGATTCCAGCGGCTTGGCCGCTGCCTTCGATATCCGCATGAATGGCGATCTGAGAACCGGCAATGGCGGACTCGACTCGTGCAGTCACGGTGGCGGTGATGCCGCCGCGGCCGGCCGTGTCATTGGCAACCAGCTGCACGACGACCGCGCGGTTTTGGTCGTCGATCGATTGCACGTTCAGGGAAGTAGTGTACGTGCCTTTCAGCGGGCCAGCGTTGAGAGTGACGCCGGCGGCGTGAGCACGCTCGCTTAGGCTCTGCAGCGCTTGAGCGCCCGGGATGTGCGCCACAAGCGCGGGCACATCTTTGATCAGGCCCCACACGGCCTGCGGCGGCGCTGCGATGTGAAACGTCCTGTCGATGACCATAGGGCTGTCGCCCTTCTTTGGTGTGCAGGGCTCGGCCTCCAAACACATCCGTTTGGGGCGGGGCGACGTATGCTCGGTGATGAACGTTACTCATAAGGAGCAGTCATGACTCGGCGCAACCTCTTAAGCTCGGCCGCAGCGCTCTTCGCCGGCATGCTTGGCGGCGTACCGCAAACAGCACGCGCGGATCAAGGCCAGCACTACGAAGTCAGTTACACGACGGAGCAATGGAAACAGCGGCTGTCGCCGGAGCAATACTACGTGCTGCGCGAACAGGGCACCGAGTACGCGTTTTCCAGTCCGCTCGATACGGAGAAGCGCGTGGGCGTCTACGAGTGCGCAGGCTGCGCGCTGCCGGTGTTCTCGTCGACGACCAAGTTCGATAGCGGAACCGGTTGGCCGAGTTTTTGGGCGCCCATCACCGGCGCGATCGGAACGACCAAGGACTCGTCGTTCTTCATGGTGCGCACCGAAGTGCACTGCCGGCGTTGCGGAAGCCATCTCGGGCACGTCTTCGATGACGGTCCGAAGCCGACCGGGCTGCGCTACTGCATCAACGGCGTCGCGCTGATCTTCGTGCCAAAGGCATGAGCGCCGGCGACGTCGTCGGCAAACTGGCCGCGCTGCTGCACCAGACGTCTGAGGATCACCACGGCGCTTTCAAGGCGACCGACGGCGTCGATCCGGATTGGTCTATCTGGTATGCAGGCCATCTGCTCGAGAACGGCTTCGACACGCTGCTGGGCGCGAGCATTCTCAAGAGCGATCTCATCTATCTGCTCGTGACGGCAGACAAGGAGATCGCCACACGGGCGCCCGGCGCGCGCTGGGAAGACTATTACGCGCGGTTCTTCATCGACCGTTACGCCTAACCCGCGGTCACGGGCATATCTCGTCGCCCTGACGCTCGCGCTGATGATCGTGAGCTTCCCGCACGCCCTCGAAGACTTCCATTACGGCGATCTCGCGAGGCTTGGCATCGCGTTGCCGTTTGCGATCGCGCTTCTTATCGTCGCCTACGCGATGCAGCTCTTGGGCATTGCGCTGACCGCGCGCAACACGCGAGCGGCCCCATTGCTCCTCGGTTCCATGGGAGCGATCTGGTGTGTGGGCGCTGTGCTGGTGCACGGCCACGATGTGCTCTTCGCAGGTGCGGATTACCGCCACGGGCTGATCTCGAAGCTCATGGAAGTCCTGATCATCGTGCTTGGGGCGGCAATAGCGATCGTGGCGCTCGGGTTCGTGCGAGCGCCACGATCTATGACCGCTAGTACGCGAATAGGTACGCGGCGTTGAACGTTTGGTGGCCTGACGCGGACACGTCCTCGATCGTGACCTTCGAGTTGCGCTGCACGCGCACGACCAGCGTCGCCGTCAACGAATGCTGCGCGCCGACGAACGTGTCACTGGTGAAGTCATAGCGGGCAAGAGCCGTCACGGCCGGCGAGAACGCCCAGCGCGCCTGCGCGAAACCACCGCCGCTCGATGCCGGAGTTGCGGCGAAGTCGGCTGCGCCGTCCCCTCCGCGCTGTGCGACCAGGTCGGTCTGCAGCTTGCCCGCGACGAACGTCAACCCGGCACTCTCGCGATAGAACTCGTCCGTGACCGAACCAAAACTTCGCATGCCGCGCAACGCGTACAGTGAGAACGTCGCACCACTCGCAGTCGTCTGGGCGTAGGTCATGGTACTCGCGCCCGAGGTCGGAAGACCTGACAGCGGATCGTGCCCTTTGAGCACGAGCAGCTCGACCTCGCTGCCGTTCACTTGTCTGCCATACGCGGCGTCGACTCCAATGCCGTCGTTGAAGAAGTCGAACGGGTTGTTGCCGACTTGCTGGTCGTAAATCAGGTAGTGATTGATCGTCTCGCGCTGCGTCTCCGGGTCGACGGGCAGCGGCAGCGTGAATTGTCCGGCGGTGAATCGCAGCGACGGTGCGGTGTCGCCGAAGGCGGGTCTGCTCGCGTACGCGAGCCACGCGTCGCGGGTGAGCCCAGGCTCGCCACCATCGACGATGTACTGCTCCATG
>JAFAHD010000060.1 GCA_019237415.1 Vulcanimicrobiota bacterium | reverse complement strand
GTCCACCGTATACGCGAAAAGCAGCTGGAACGCGAAGAACGCCGCGGCCAAGAAGAAGTAGTTCATCGGGTGCAGGTCGATGCGGCGGATGGTCGTGATGATGAACATCACGAAGAAGTAGAAGAGCAGCGAGAGCGGCGCCCAGGTGGTGATGCGCTGCGCCAGCGGACCGGGCTGCAGCAGTTCAGGCATGACCATCCCGATGCCGTTGCCGGTGATCAAATCGCGATAGTCCCAGGTCAGGTCCCAGCCGTTTGCGGTCCGCTGCTCGCTCGTAGGCGACATCGTGCCGCTGGGAAAGTCGATCGCCCCGAAATCCGTGCGCATCCTCATCACGAAGTTCCGCACGGTGCTGACGCCCGAGCCGAAGACGTATTCCCATTGGCCGAGGCCGCGCGACGCGTACGAGACCTCCACGGTCGCGGTGGCGGCGTGGTCCATCGGAATGCTCGCAGAGACGGCGCCGAATGAGGCAGCGTTCTCGACCGGCTTGCCGTTGACCAGGACGCGCACGTCGTCATAGATGCCGTCTTCCGACGGGAAGGCAAGCGCGAACGTGCAGTTGCGCGCCGCGCCTGTGTTCGAGAAGCGATACGATCCGTCAAACGCGACGCGATACGTGTTGTACCACAGCAGGCCTTTGCGGCGCTGATCGAGCGCCAGGTCGACCGCTAGCTTGCTGTCTGTGAGCGGCAACAAGCTGAACGTCTTGCCCCTTCCGCAAGAGACGTCGGGTGCGCGTTGCGCCTGCTGCGGGCCCCACAGCGAACCCAGCGCCCCACGCTGAACGGCGTCCGCTTGATCCGTCCGCTGGACGAGGACGACGTCAAGGACGATCCATGCCAGGGTGGTTGCGCCCCAAATGAGGACGAGCGCGACGATACGAAACGCTTGCTGCATCAACTTTGCCTCACAAAGCTCCCGTGTTATGTTACTTTGTAACACAAAGTCAGGCTGAATGCAAGCCCGGAGCGTCTTCCCCTGCGGGAACGAGGGCCTGGATGCGGGTGCGCGGCGCTTAGTACGCTAGGCGGAACTTCGCGTACACGTAGGGATAGTTACTTCGGAACCAGTTGCGCAGGCTGCGCCTGATCAGTTCGCGGTCGGTGACGGGCGAGGCGCCCTTCATGACGTAGTGCTGCCCGTCGAAGAAGTCGGCCGAATAGCCCGGATACGACTGCATGACTTCGAAGCCGGCGAATGGCGCGAACGGCGTCGATGTCCACTCCCAACCATTGCCTACCAGATCCTCGACGCCCCACGCGCTCGCGCCCGCCGGGTGCGAACCAGCCGCCATCGGATCGAAGTGGTCGAAGCCGAAGTTGCCGTGTTCTGGCGCCGGCGCCGCCTCGCCCCACGGTTGCGTGCGTTCGCTTCCATCAGGCGTTCCGTATGCAGCGCGATGGAACTCGGGTTCGGTCATAAGCCGCCCGCCGCGCCAACGCGCATACGCAGCGGCTTGCTCTTGCGAGACATAGACCGGCCACGCCGGGGGCAAGGGCACTTCCTCGAACATCCCGACTTGGATCCACCGGCCGTCGCGTTTGCTCCAAAATGCGGGAGGTTCGGCGCCGCCGCGTTCGACGAACTCGAGAAAATCGGCATTCGTGACGCTGTGCTTGTCGATCTCGAATGCAGGCACGTCGACCACGTGCTCCTCGAACTCGTTATCCCAGCCGAACTCGACCGCATTGCGACGCGCGCCCAACCTCGCAGCGCCGAGAGGTACTTTGATCTTCGACTTGGCAGGCGGCGAGCCGCCCGGTTGCACCCGAGCGTCTCCGAACGTGCGGTGTTTATCCGCGAACGGCACGCGGTGCAGCATGTACAAGAGCGTTTCATGATGCATCGGCTCGTGCTCGAGGATGGTGTAACTGGCTTCTTTGATGCGCGGCGTGAGCGAGCGCGGGTCCGTGTCCGCCGCACGCAGGACGTCGAGCACCGCCGCATCCCACTTGCGCGCCATCGCTTGCACCTCGGATCGCTCCGGCCACTGTTGCGGCGCGCTCTTCTCGGCCGCCGAGGCGCTCGACGGGTCGATGCCGCGATAGAACAGCCGCTCCATGCCCTCGTCGATGGATGGGGCGCCGGCTGCGTCCTTGGCGAGCGTGATGAAGCTGAACGCGGGCAGGTGGCCTTCGTAAAACCGCACCGGATGGCGCAGCGGGATCGGCCGCGAGGCGTACGCTTCGGGCGTCACCATGTCGAACAAAGCGGCCGAACGGCGCCTGTTCTGATCGTACCAATTCGCGAAGCTCGACCGTCCGGTCGCGAGGGTGATTGCCATGGGGGATTGCTCCAGTTCTTCGGGTGGTCTGCCTTGCGGCAGAGGCTACGTTTACCCTCTCCCGCGCGGTTTGATGCGTAGCGCTTTCGTGCGAGTTACTGAATCGTCGCGACCAAGAACGGTTTGGTCGTCGGCGCTTGCGAACCGCCTTCTGGTTCCACAGTGATCGCAACCGTCAGTCCCTTTTCGGGACCGACGGGCAGCGTGACGCTGCCGTTGCCGTTCGCATCAGGAACAAATGTCGGCGCCGGCGTCGGCTTCGCGCCCGGCCTGATGTACCACGCCTGATACACTTTGCCGGCCGGCAGCGCTTGCATGCCGCGCGCCTCGAAGCGCAGCGTCGTCTTTGAAGACGCGACGACGCGGCCGCTCACCGCACAGGCCGTCGATGTTTGCGTGCACGTCACCGCCCAGTGCGGAGCGAACCATGTCTGGCGGACGTAGGTCGCAGCGAAGATGACGATGACGATCGCGGCTGCCGTGGCAAGCCACGCCGGCTGCTGCCACCACGCCGGACGGCGGATCGGCGTCGGGCCGGACGCTTGCGGTCGTGCAATCGCAAGGACTCGATCGCGCAGCTGCGGCGGCGGTGCTTGCGATGCGCTGACCGCGACCGCGTACGCCGCGAGCTGCCCGCGCTTGAGCGCGTCCTGGCATGCGGCGCTCTTCAGCTGCGCTTCCACGGCGGCGCGTTCCTCGGGCTCCAACCCGCCGAGTGCGTAGAGTTCGGCTAGTTCCTGCATCGCCTGATCGCGCTCGTCCATCATGTCGCTTGGACCTCGCGCAAGACGTCGACGAGCCGGCGCAAGCCAGCGCGGATGCGGCTCTTGATGGTGCCGAGCGGGGCGCCGAGTTTTTCGGCGACTTCCCGATACGAGAGCCCTTCGAAGTAGGCGCGTTCGATGGCTTCGCGCTGATCTTCAGGTAACGCCCGCAAAGCATCGCCGACGGCGGCGGCGCGGACGCGGCCATAGATCTCGTCATCGAGGTCGGTCGGAGACGGAAGGTCGGTCGGTAGCTCGGGAGCGCGTGTTCGAACCGCCGCGCTGCGCAGGATGTCGATCGACGCGTTGCGCGCGACCGTCGCCACCCACGCGGCGAAATTGCCGCCCTGGAACGTCTGCGGCCGGGACCAGATCTGCATGAAGACGGACTGCGCGACGTCCTCGGCCTGGGTCGCGTCGCCGAGCATGCGTCGCGCGACGCCGAAGACCAGCGCGGCGTGACGGTCGTATAGCTGCGCGAATGCGTCTGCATCGCCGCGGCGCACGCGCGCGATGAGCGCAGCATCGTCGCTCATGTAGCGGCGCGGTTCGCGCGCTCGGCGCGCATCGCCTGGCCCGCCGAACATCGACCGCTGCACCCCGAACAGGCCGTGATGCGCGGTCGCGAACGCACTCATATCAATCGTGCAACGGCTCGTGCACTCGGCCGGATTGCGAATGCGGGATTCTGTGTCGCCAATCGCACCGCCGGCGAGCGCATGAACCTTCATCGCGCCGCTTCCTACTATTAGGAGAGGGCGTGAGAGAAGCGCATGCGGAGACTGGCTTAGGCGGGCCGGCCCTTGGGAAACCGGTCGATAGAGTAGTTCTGGCAAAACTATTTCATATGACGGGACGATACAATCAGGGTCGCCGCGGTTGCTCGTCCCCCTGGGGCCTAGACGACCCGCTTTGCCACGTCGAATACATCCTATCGCCCTCAAAGGCGGCCACCGCACAACCTCATAGGAATCACCCCCAATGCCCCGGCCCACCAAAGACATCACACCGAGCAGCCAGCGGCTGCGCAACGGCCTGCGCGTCGTCGCGACGCAGACCCCCGAATCGGGCACGCTGAGCATCTCGCTTGCGCTGCGCGCCGGGTCGATCTACGACCCGCGCGGCGCGGCCGGCTTGGCGCATTTCCTCGAGCACCTCATCTTCAAGGCGACGCACGACTACACGCGGCAACAGCTCGCGTCGGCGATGCAGCGCTGCGGCAACCGGTTCGACCCGGCGACGAGCAAGGAGCTGCTGTCGATCTCCGGCAGCGTGCCCGCGAACAAGACCGACCACGCGCTCGATCTCATCAGCAGCGTGGTGCGCCGGCCGCTGTTCGATCGCGCGGATATTGAGACCGAGCGCCGGGTCGTGCTCGAGGAGCTGCGCGACTGGGAGGACGATCCGAGCAAGCGCATCGAGGTCTTGACCGACGAAGCGCTGTGGGGATCGCACCCGCTCGGCCGCGATATCGGCGGAACGCAAGGCACGGTGCGCGGCATCACCCGCGCGCAAGTGCGCAGCTTCCACCGCCGGCTGTTCCATCCGCGCAATGCGGTGATCAGCCTCGCCGGCCCGCAGAGCGCGCAAGAGCTCGTCGAAACCGCAGACCGTCACTTCGGATCGTGGTCCGAGCACGCCAGCGCCGTCGTGCCGAAGTCGCGCGCGCACGCGCCGTACCAGCCGGCGCTGCACCGTTCGCGGCGCGCGAAGATGTTGCGCCGCAAGAACACGCAACAAGTGTGGTTCTCGTTCTCCACGACGACGCCATCGTACCCGGATGGCTACGAGGCTGTGTTGCGCACGCAGCTCGCACAGACCATGGTCTGCGATGGCGATGGCACGCGCCTGTGGGATGGGCTGCGGGAACAGCTCGGCCTGGCGTACGAAGTCTATGCCACGCAAGACTTCTACAGCGACGTCGGCGTCATGAGCGCTATGGCAGCGGTGAGCAACGCACGCGCCAGGCTCGCCGTGCGCGAAGCGCGGCGCATGCTCGAAGAGACGCGTCACGGTTTCTCCAAAGACGAGTTTGCGCGCGGGCGCGAGGCGTTCGCCTCGCAGATCACCCTCGCGGCCGAATGGAATGCCGAGACCGCGCGTCGCTACGCGGAACTCGCGCTGTTCGACCAGCCGCTGGTCACCCCAGCACAGGAGCTCGACATGCTCGCGCGCCTGCGCGCCGCGGAGTTCAATGACTTCGTGAAGGCCAAGATCCGCTGGGATGCGAGCACCTTGTGCGCGATCGGCACCGGCTCGGTGGTCGAAGCGCTGCGCTCTTAACGGCTTAGCAATCGGCTAGCGCGCGACCACCGCTCGGGCGGCCGCTACGATCAGCTCGGCCGCTCCGCCGGTCCCAAAGCGCGCGGTGTTCACGACGATGTCGTAGTGGCGCGGATCGCGCCAGTCGACGACGGCGTAATGTTCCTTATAGTACTGCGCGCGGTGCTGGTCCGAACGTTTGAGCTCTTTGAGCGCGTCCTCTTGCGACAACCTAAAGCGGTCCACGATGCGCGCCACGCGATGATCCTGCGGCGCGGTCACGAAGACGCGCACGACGTCCGCTCGATCTTTCAGCAGCATCGGCGCCCCGCGTCCGATGACGACCAGCGACTCGCTGGCCGCGCGTTCCTTGATGATCGTCTCGGTGAGTTTGACGAGATTGTCTTCGGACCAATCCGGCACTCCTCGCGCCGAGAGCGACTCCGGATACGCCGCCGTGATGCCGCGCAGCACGCGGTCGGTGAAACTTTCGACTTGTTCGTCGCGTTGCGCGACGTACGCCTCGGGCGCGCCGATGCGCTGCGCGACGAGATCGACGATCTCTTTGTCCAGCAGTGGAATACCGAGCTCTTTGGCCACCGCTTCACCGACCGCCAGTCCGCCGGCGCCGAGCTCGCGCGCGATGGCCACGATCATGGGAGTCTTACGTGGGTGCCGGAGCGTCGGCGATGAGCGTGCCGCCCTCGCGTTTCATCGCGTCGACGGCGACGCGGCGGTTGATCTTCGCGCGCGCCAGATCCAAAGAGACGATCCACGTCAAGTCATCGCGCTGGTTGTCGCCCGGCCGCGGCGCGCGCGGCTGGCCGCCCGGCGGCACAGCGAACGCGCCGATCGCCGACGCATCGATGCCCTGATTGCGGAACCAATCGATCGCGCTCGTCGCGTACCGCATCTGTGCAAAGCGCGCGGCGATGACCTGCGTCTGTGCCATATGTCGGCGCTCCCATTACGCACGAGCGGGACCCCGCCCTCCGCAGCGAAAACGTAGGCCGCCCACCACACAGGAGAGAGCACATGCCCGGCAACACGCCTATCACCGTCGCGTACGGCGACGGCATCGGTCCCGAGATCATGAGCGCGACGCTCGATGTCCTCACAGCCGCCGGTGCGCGCCTGGATATCGAAGTCATCGAGATCGGCGAGAAGGTCTATCTCGCAGGCAATCCCGCGGGCATCGCGCCGGAAGCGTGGGCGTCGTTGCGCCGCACGAAAGTGTTCCTCAAAGCGCCGATCACGACGCCGCAAGGCGGCGGCTATAAGAGCCTCAACGTCACGACGCGCACGACGCTCGGCCTGTACGCCAACGTGCGCCCCTGCGTCTCGTACGCGCCGTACGTGAAGACGAAGCATCCGGTGATGGATGTCGTCATCGTGCGCGAGAATGAAGAAGACGTCTACGGCGGGATCGAATACCAGCAGACGCATCAGATGACGCAAGCCCTCAAGCTTATCTCGCGGCCGGGGTCCGAGCGCGTCATCCGCTTCGCGTTCGAATACGCGCGGCGCAACAACCGCAAGAAAGTCACCTGCTTCACCAAGGACAACATCCTCAAACTCACCGACGGCCTGTTCCACAAGCTGTTCGAGGAGATCGCCAAGGAATATCCAGACATCGAGCACGAGCATTGGATCGTCGACATCGGCGCGGCCAAGCTCGCCGACACGCCCGAAGCGTTCGACGTGCTTGTCCTGCCGAATCTGTACGGTGACATCTTGTCCGATGTCGCCGCGCAGATCACAGGCTCCGTCGGCCTGGCCGGCTCGGCGAACATCGGCGAGGTGTGCTCGATGTTCGAGGCGATCCATGGCTCGGCGCCGCGCCGCGCGGGACAGAATCTGGCGAATCCGTCGGGCCTGCTGCTGGGCGCGGTACTGATGCTGGTGCACATCGATCAGCCCGAGGTCGCCGAGCGCGTGCATAACGGGTGGCTGCGCACGATCGAGGACG
>JAFAHD010000039.1 GCA_019237415.1 Vulcanimicrobiota bacterium | reverse complement strand
AATCACTACTCGACGTTGCGAACGATCGAAGCGATCTTCGGCCTCCCATATCTCGGCTACGCGGGCGCACCCGGGCTTGCGGTTATGGGCAACGACATCTTCAGCCGCTAGCGCGCACACCTGCGCGCGACGCGCAGGAGGTCCCCGAGCGCGGGTTGCACCAAGCCTTCGTCATGCGTGGGAGAAGCATGGGGCTGGTGCCCCTGCTGGTCTTCAAAACCAGTTGGTCTTCGCAAGGGGATCGGTAGGTTCGATTCCTATCTTCTCCCGCCAGGGCCACGTTCGATCTAGGGGGCGCCCAGAATGAAGTTCCGTGTCGCAATCGTGCTCGTGCTTCTCGCGGCTTCCGCGGTTGCGGGGTCATTGAGCGCGCCATCGCGTGCTGCAACCGCCGGCACGGCGCCTGCCGACGAGTATTTCGGCAGAATGAAGCTCAGCTATCTTGGGATCAACAACTCGCTCAAAGACGCGTCGATCATGGCCGGCGACCATACGACGTTCCAAGTAGTGATCACGAAGATCCAATGGGCCGAAGATGCGCTCTTGGACTGGCAGCGCAAGTATCCGAACGATCCCCAGCTCGCGCGCTCGCTCTATCTGTTGACCAACGCGTATCTCAAAGTCTGGACGTACGACGGGCAAGAGAAGGCGACGTATTACTTGCTCGAGCTGCGCGACAAGTACCCGAAGACGTTTTTCGGCAAACAAGAGAAAGCAAACCTCAGCAAGGGCCTGACGCTCCACGTCTATGGCGCGTCGCAGCCCTGCGCGCCCGTCATCGGCGAACCGACACCCACACCTGCGCCGGCGCCGACTGACGACCTGAAAGACAACATCCACGTCCAAGTCGAGCCGGGGCCGTGCTTCACGCCTCCGCCGACGCCGCAGGGACAGCCGATTCCGGTGCCCACGGTGCCTGGTCCGCCGACGCCCGGCCCACTGTCAACGCCTGCGGGCGTAACTCCCACCGGCAAGGCGACTGCGCCGGGCACGACGCCGGCACCAGCCAGTCCGGCGCCGGCGCATACGTAAGACAGCGCAGCACGCGTCGGGGTTGAAAGGATGCCGCTCATCCGCGCGAGGCACGCGATGGCGTTGTGCGCGTTCGTTGCGCTGGCAGCGTGCGCTCGCTCGACGCAAACGACACATGGGTCGCTGACACCAATAGCCGTGGCCGTCCAAACGCCGCTCCCAGCTCAGACGTCGCTCCCACTTGATCTTCCACGCGCGTTTTGCCGGCCTTGGGGCGACCGCGATCCTCAACATGGCGTGTGGAACTACGCCGTCGCGCAAATCGGCAAGCCGGGCGTGCCGGAACTGACCGCGCACGCGCTGTCGCAAGTCCGAGCGGTGCAGAGCAAAGATACCTACGGCTATTTGCGTTTCGCACTGCTGGCGGGCGATGGGCTCGTCGTATTCGATGCCCCGCAAGGTCCATGCGCCCCGTACGCTCCCGGCTATCCAGTCCTGAACTGCCCCGTGAAGCACTGCCCGGCGGAGTCAAATACCTTCTATCAGCCCGGTGAAAACCCGTACCACACGCACGCTGGGCCGCCGATGTGAAACATGCTTGTCACGTGCGCGTCAACGCCGCTTCGCAAGGGGCGTGCGGGTCGCAGCCCAATCGTCGTGCACGATGCTCATGAGCACGACGTCGCAATACTCGCCGTCGCGCCACAGCCAGCGGCGCATCACGCCCTCGCGCGCGAATCCCGCGCGTTCATAGCAAGCGATCGCGCGCGCGTTGTCGGGCAGTACCGTCAGTTCGATGCGCACGAGCGGCCGCGTGCGAAATGCCGCGTCGACCAGCACGCGTACGGCATCCGTTCCCAGTCCGCGCGCCCAGTAGCGCTGCTCGTAGATCGCGATGCCAAGCGTGGCCCGCGCGCCCTCGATGTGCAGCGAGATCGTGCCGACGTCGGCGCCCGCAAGCGTCTGGATCACGTAGCCCGGCGTATTTGGATTGACCGCCGCGTTAGCCGCCCAGTCGCGCTCCTGCTCGAACGAGACGGGCAAGCGTCTGAAAATGAATTCGCGAGCCGGCGATGTGTTGATCCAGCGCTGCAGCATCTCGACATCGTCTGGTTCGATCGGACGCAGGCGGACTTTCTGGCCGACAAGCCAGGTCGGAGCCGCTTTGCGCGGCGAACGTCTGCGCATGATGGCCGTCTGGATTGGCGGCGTCAGCGCGGCGCTCATGCTGGCCGCGGTGTCGCCGGCTCCGACGGCGTCGCCTTCGGGTCCGCCGTCCGCCGTCCGCAACGCCCAACTCGACGATTTGCTCGATCGGCACCGGCGCGCGCTCGGACATCTCGCGGGCCCCGGCGCATCGTGGACTGGCATCGTGTCGCAAAACGGCACTGACACGCCCTTTAGCGAGAGCGCCGACGTCCACGGCCATTGGCGCGCCGAGTTCATGAGCCCGTTCGGCCCGCAACGCGACGGCGACACGGACACGATGCGTTGGGTCCAAGACGTCAACGGCAACGTTATCGTGCGTCCGCTCGAGGGCAAGCGCTCGCTCATGTCGCGCTTGGTCGGGTTCAACAGCACGTTGCTCGATCCGGACATCGAGTGGACGCTGGACGGCCCGGCGACGGTCGACGGCCGCGCAGTCACGCGGCTGCATGCGAAGATCGCCGGCTACGACGGCGTGCTGTATGCCGATGCGCGCACGGCCCTCGTGTACGGCGTCGATATCGCCGGACGCAGCGTGCGCTATCTCCAATATCAGACCTTCGACGGGTTGTCGGTGCCGACGAAGACGGTCGATGCGACCCAGGACCAGTCGATCACCACGACGCTGACGTCCGTCACGTTCGCGCCGCTCGCGTCAATGGATTTCGAACCACCGCCGCAGCGCCAGGCGGCGTTCCCAGCCGGCATATCGGACGTCAACATCGATTTCACGTCTCCGCTCGGACTTATCGTGATCGACGCGAAGGTCAACGGCACGCCGGTGAAGTTCTTGCTGGACTCAGGCAGCTCGGCGTCGCTCATCGACGCCGACGAGGCGCGCGCGCTCAAGCTTCCGATGGCGGGCAGTACGCGCGTGGCCGGCGCGAAGCTGCTGCAAGGGACGCTCGCGCGCGCCGATGCGCTCGAGATCGCCGGCGTGCATTTCGCACCCTTCGTCTTCGAGGCGGTGCCGCTGGGACTTCCGGGCCAGATCCGAGGTTTCGGCATCACCGGCATCCTCGGCTACGACGTGCTTGCGCAAGTCGTCGCGCGCATCGACTACGGCCGCTCACGCCTGCGGCTTATTTCGCCCGACAAATTCTCGTATTCAGGCACCGGTGTCGTGCTTACACTCGATGAGTCAAGCCGCGTGCCGCACGTACCGGCCACACTCGGCGACAGCGATCCCGCAACGTTTACGATCGACACGGGCAGCAATTCGGGGCTCATCGTCTACAGCGATTTCGCGCTGGCTCATCAAAAAGATTTCATGCGCCCCGGCGATCTCGCATCGGAGACGTTCGTCGATCCACGGAGCACGCAGCAGCCGGATCCGTCGATGTTCTTCGGCGATCTGACGCAAGCGAGCGGCGCCGGCGGCTCCATTCGCGTGAAGACGAGCTACGTCTCCCGTCTCAACTTGGGTCACTTCGCGGTCGATCGCGTCTTCACGGAGATCGTGCTGCAGCCGACCGGCGCGTTCACGCCGTCAACGTCCGACGGCCTGCTGGGAGCCGCCGTGCTCTCGAAATTCGGCGCGGTCTTCCTGGATTATTCCGGCGGGCGCTTCATCCTAGAGCGCTGAGCGGCGTTCGACCAGCGCCGTCACTCGTTCGATCTCGTCCTCGGTCATCCTGACGAACGCGACGCCGAACTCGCCTACCACGGACGCACGCACGATCTCCGCCTGGATGTCCAGGCGAACGCCCGGTGCGGACGGCAGATGCACGATGACCCGCGTGCCCTGCGTCAGCGGCTCGTCCGTCACCAGCAGCACGCCGGCAAGGGAGATGTTGTCGACCATGGCGCGATAGCGCCGCTCCTGGCCCATGATCGTGAACTCGATCGGCAGCTTGATGTTAAAGCGCGGAAAGCGCCGCCGGTCGACGTGCAGCTCGCCCGCGTCGTCTTGCGTCAAAACGATTGCTCGATCTGGTCGACCACCCACTCGGACGACGAGGTGCGCACCGGCGCGCTGCAAAACGAGCACAAGCCATTCACGAGTTTGAGCGGGGCGCCGCAGGACGGGCAGGTCGAGGCGAGCCCTGTCTCGCCGACCGCGGTCTTGGCATCCGAGCGGCGGATGAACGACCAGAATTCAGTGAACGTCGTCGGCGTGCGCTGCCCGTCGACGACCTGTTTCGTGTTGTCGTCGATCGTGTAGTCGCTCATGCTCGCAGTGATCGCCACGACGATCGTGTCGTAGGGCGGCCCGGGCGTCACCTGCACGACCTTCGCGTGGCCGATGACGATGTTCTCCAGCATGTCGGTCTGATGCGCGGCGAGCAGCTGGTCGGTCTGCATCTTGTGGCGCTGGTAGAGCGCGTCGCTCATCACGTCGCGCGCGAGATCTTGGTTGCGCGCCATCCACGCCTGCTGGATCTTGAAGAACGCGGTCTGCGCGCGATCGAGGAAGGTCTTTTCGTCGAACCCAGGATCGCGCGTTTTGATCGCCGCCTCGCCGGCGGCGATGGCTTGCGGATCGACTGAGTGCGACGGTTGATCCATGAACTGCGTCTGCGCGGATGAGAACACGGGCTCAAGCTGTTGTTGCGGCTGCGTTCCAAGCTGCGCGCGCGCGTTCGATTGCGCCCGGTTCCACAAGTAGTACACGACGATGAGCGCGATGATGATCCAAAAGCCCGAGCCATGGCCCAAGAACAAGAACGGCCAGAAGCTGAAACCGCTGCCGCCAAAACCGCCGCCATGGTAGCCGCCGCCGCCGTACCCGCCGTGATATCCGCCCCCGCCGCCCCCACCGCCGTAGTGTTGGCCGCCGCCCGCGCGCGCCAGCGCCTCACCGCCGAGCACGAGCGTGAGCAACAGCAGCGCGACGAACGCGATCTCAGCGACTCTGATCGCGGTCCCGAAAAGGGACAGCCTTTTGAGCGAGCTCATAACGATGACCTCTACTGCAAACCTATCGGAAAAGTGGCGTGCGGCGCTACCCTTTCGTCCTCGGCTGCCTGACACCCGCGAGGCGGCGCGCCGTGCGAAGATTCATGCGGTCTTCCTCGATGCTCTTGGGCGTTTCGCAAATCACGGCGACATCCGCAAACTCGGGACGGTGCAGGAGTGCCCTGAAACCCTTCGTGCCGATGCGGCCTTGCGCGACATGCCAGTGCAGATCGCGCTTGGCGCCGAGCGCGACTTTGGTGTCGTTGAGATGGAGCGCGCGCACGCGCTTGAAACCGATGTGCGTGCCGACGTCGTCCATGAACCCATCGACGCCCTTCTGATCCTGGATGTCGTAACCGGACGCCCACGCGTGCGCGGTATCGAGGCACACGCCGACGCGCGCGTCGTCGACCCGCCGCAGGATCTCGCCGAGCTCCTCCATGGTGCCACCGCACAGGTTGCCGGCGCCGGCCGAATTCTCGAGCAGCAGCATCGGGCCTGGTTTTGCTGCGCCGATCAGCGTGGCGATCGTCTTGCTCACCCGCGCAAGGCCTTGTGCGCGTGTCTGCCCGCCGTAGCTGCCGAGATGCGTGTTGACGTACTCGATGCCGCCGCGCGCCGCGACCTCAAGATCGTGCGCGACCAGCAGCGTGCTGTTCTTGTGCAGCGTGCGATTCGCGGTGGTCAGGTTGACCAAGTACGAGCTATGGATGAGCACCGGAAAGATGCCGTGCTGCGCGCGCAGCTCTTTGAACTCTTGCCAGGCGCGCACGTCATACGGCGTGCGCCGCCAGCCGCGCGGATTTCCGGCGAAGATCTGGATGCACTGGCAGCCGGCCTCGCGCGCCTGCTCGATGGTCTTCTTCGGAAAGTTCCCGCCGATGCCGACGTGGACGCCGAACCTCATGCCTTGCGCGCGCAGTATAAGAACTGATCTTGCTCGACGTCGAATTCACCTGATGCCGGTGCGAGTTCCGCGACGCGTTCGCGCGCGGCATGCAAGAACGATTCGCGCTGGTCGCCGAGCGCGATGCGCAGGTTCTCCCGCGAACGGTGATAGCCGATGTACGTGTCGACGTCGTAATGCAGCCGGAAGCGCAACATCCGCAGCTCACCGTTGCGGAACATCGCGCCCTCGGACGGGCTGTCGCCGCGCGCGACCTGCGCCCAAAAGCCGGCCAGCGAATCGCGGAAGCTGCTCTCGAGCGGCGCCTCTGCGCGCCCGGTCCACTGCGTGAACAGCGACCGGACGGTGCGCGCATAGGGATCGTCCGGGCGCGCGTGCTTCCAGAAGATCGCCAGCCCGCCGCCCGGCGCGAGCACCCGCGAGAACTCCGCGAGCGCCGCAGCCTCGTCGAACCAATGGAACGCTTGCGCGCAGATGATCCCCGAGAACGCGCCGTCAGCGAAGGGCAGCGCTTCCGCTCGGCCGAGGTAGAACGCCGCGCCGGCGTCTGCCGGCGTACCGGCGCGCGCGACGTCGAGCATGCGTTGCGCGACGTCGATGCCCGTCACGCCATAACCGCGGTCGATCATGCCGCGCGTCGCAAGCCCGGTGCCGCACGCTGCGTCGAGCAGCGGCTTGTCACCCGGCGGTCCGAAATACGTAGCGATGGCGTCGAACAGTTCGACGGAATACGAAGTGCGATAGCGGGCGTACTCTTCGACCAGCGTGTCGAAGTCTGAAAGGTGCTTCACTCTTCGAGCGCGTGCGCGAGCTCGTCTGCGACGCTGTGCTCGAGCGTGGACTGCGCGTGCGGCACTTGATCCCCTTCGTGCCCTTCGACCGATTCGTGTATCTGATCCATTGCCTGCTCGCGCGCTGGTGCGACAGGGAAGGGGATGACCTCGCCGTTGACGCGGCGCGGCGCTCCCTCCGGCAGCGGCGGCAATTCGTCGATGCCGCGCAGGCCGAACGCCTCGAGGAACCGGTCGGTCGTGCCGTAGATGATCGGGCGCCCGACCGTTTCTTTGCGTCCCAGTTCTTTGATGAGCGCGCGATCCTCCAGCGTCTGCATGACGCCGTCGACGTTGACGCCGCGCAAGCTTTCGACTTCGGCGCGCGTCACCGGCTGCAGATACGCGACGATCGACAGCGTTTCGAGCGACGCCTGCGACATGTGATGTTTGGGTGGTAGCAAGAAACGCTCGACGGACTCGCGGCATTCGGGATGCGTCGCAAGTCGCCAGCCGCCCGCAACCTCGCGTAGGACGATGCCACGGCCCTCGAGCGATGCAGCGATCTCGCGCAACGCGGCGCGCACTTCCGCCGGCGTCGCGCGCACGGCGTTGCAGATGTCCGCCTCGGCCGCGGGCTTGTCCGCGGCCAGCAAGACCGCTTCGATGCGGTTACGCAGACTTGCCAAGCTGATCCGTCGCGCCCTTGGGCGCCGGCGTGACGATGATGTCGGAGAACAGCTTGGGCTGTTCGCACACGACCTTGCGCGCCTTGACGAGCTCGAGCAGCGCGAGAAACGTGACCACGACCTCGAGCCGGCGGCAGCCTTCGATCAGCTCGGAGAACGCAAGGGTCACGCGCTCGCGCACCTGGCGCAGGACGTAGTTCATCTTGACGACCATAGAAAACGTCTCGCGCTTGACCACGGCCGGACGCGCGGCCGCGTTCGCAAGGGCGCGTTCCAGCGCCAGCGCCAGGCTCGGCGCTTGCAGCGCGTAGTGCTGTACCAAACCTTCTTCCGCGATCGCACCGGACGTGAAATACCCCGCCTGTTCTTCGAATCGCGCGCGGAACTGCTCGCCCAAGCGTTTGAAGTGCGCGTACGCGATGAGGCGTTGGCGCAGCACTTCTTCGGCAAATGCGGCGTCTTCATCGAGATCGTCGGCGAACGGCGCGGGCGGCGGCGGCAGCAACTTCTTCGACTTGATGAACAGCAGCGTCGCCGCGATCACCAGGTACTCGCTGGCGACGTCTATGTCGAGGCTCTCCATCAGCCGCAGGTACGCGACGTACTGGTCGCAGACGTCGGCGAGGCTGACGTTGACGATGTCCAGGTCCTGTTCGAGGACCAGATGCAGCAGCAGATCGAGGGGGCCGTCGAAGACGTCGAGCTTGACCAGCAGCTTCTTGCGGTCGGCGATCGCCTCTGCGGCCGTCTCGGCGGCGGTCGGAGCGCTGGCGGTCTTCATCAATGTGACCAGTTCTTTTTCCCGAGCGTCAGACTGCTGCCCTGCGGCATGATCTCGATGTAGATATGACCCGGTTTGAGGACGAGCGGGTCACCGGAATCGTCGACCAGACGTGGCGTGATATCGGGACCGGGAGCGCTCCACGTGCCCTCTGTCGGAACGCCATCGCGGACGAGCACCGCGGGATACGAGCCGTAGACGTTCATGCTGAGGTCGCCGATCGCGTCGAGCACTTTGGCGGGGATCCACACGGCGACGATGTCGTCCACCTCGTACGGCCGGTCGTCATCGCGGTCGTGCTGGGGTTGCCCGTCGATGAAGCGCTGATAGGCCGCGCCATCCCACACGAAATCGACATCGTACTCGAGCCAGAACGACGCGACGACATTAGGTACGGGCGGCATCGCCGCCGTGACGCTCGGCGCGGGCTTCGGCGACGAGCTCGCGCTCGGCTGCGCGCTTGCGTTCGGCGTCGATCCGGGCGCGTTCTGCGTCGATCCGGACGCGTCCGGAGTCGGCGCCGGCGAGCCGAAGGTGAGCCGGTCGCGCGAAAACGCCTTGTCGGCGTACCCGTAGGTCGGCCCGACCTTGCGCATGCGCGCGATGCCGGTGTACAGATTGTGCGGCATGTCGCGCGAGTCGTCGCGCCAGAACGCTTCGGGTGTGTGCTGGATCTCGTCCATGTCGGCAAAACCGGCATTGCGCAGATCGCGCAGCACGTCGATCACATCGTCGTTCTGACCGGCGTGCGCGAAGAACGGGTCGTAGGGCCGCGCCAAGTCCACGAAATAGGTGCGCGCGCTGCGCACGGGGCCAACCACCACGGGAGCCGCGCCTAAGAACAGCGCGAGATAGCGCGTAATGCCGCCCTCGGCCTCGACCTCGTACACGACGTCAGCATCGTACAAGCCGCTCTGCGGACGCGCGTCGGGATAATTGTCGATCATGACTGCGGCGATACGGTGTTTGGGCGCGTCAGGCGGCACCATCGCGCCGTTGAGCGGGTTTTCTACGGCGGGCGTCGGCGTCGGCGTCGGCGTGCTCGCCGGCTGCGGACTGGGCGCTTTCGCACATCCGTCGCACAGTGCGAAGGCGCAGAGCAGCACGCAGATGCGGAGCGTCAAAAGCCGAGTTCGGTGGCGGATTTCTCCTGGACGATCTTTTCCACGAGGCCCACGAGGCGCCGCTCGTTGAGATGGGTCATGCGCTTGCCCATTTCGTCGAGCGGCACCCACGCCACTTCGTCGACCTCACCGGCCTGCGGAACGGGCGTGCCTTTCTTGTAGCGCATCAGATAGAAGTGCACGATCTTGCTGTGTTTGAGACGGCTGCTATAGAACCAATACTTGATGTCTGAGAGTTTGTCGAGAATCACACCCTCGACGCCAGTCTCCTCGAGCACTTCGCGCGTCGCTGCGTCTTGTTCGCTCTCACCCGGCTCGACGTGGCCTTTTGGCAACGACCAGATGCGCGGCGTCGCGCGCCCGATGATGAGCCCATGGTACGCGCCGCCTGTGCGCTTGAGCACGAAGCCGCCCGCCGAGCGTTCGTGTTTGACTCTCGTCGGGCGGCGGCGCGGCTTCATTGCTACGCGTTGCCGTCGGATGACGGCGGCGACCAGCGTAGTCCGATCCCTTTGTTGGCAAGCCTGCCGACCTGAGCTTCATCGACGCGGCGCACCGGCGTGTGCAGCGGCCGCTGTTGGACCGCCGCCGGATCTTCGTGCGCGTACACCACGAGCTCGCGCAACGTCTCGACGAACGCGTCGAGCGTGTGGCGGTTCTCCGTCTCGGTCGGCTCGATCATGAGACACTCGGGCACGACGTGCGGCCAGTACATCGTCGGCGCGTGCACGCCCGCGTCAAGCAATCCCTTCGCGAGATCGAGCGCGCGCACGCCCGTCTCTTTCTTCAGCTGCTCCGCCGAACAGACGAACTCGTGTCGGCAATGATCGTCATACGGCACCGTGAGGAACTTCTTGACCTTTGCGCGCAGGTAATTCGCGTTGAGCACGGCGAGCTGGCTGTTGGCGCGCAAGCCGTCGGCTCCGTGGACGATGATGTACGCGTAGGCGCGGACGATCGCGAGGAAGTGCGCCGGAAACGCGCGCACCATGCCGATGCTCTTCGGGCGCTGTTCATCCCAGACGTACGCGCCGGACGCGTCGCGCGCCGGCATCGGTGACGGCAGGTACGGAGACAGCCGCGCGTTTGCGCCCACCGGTCCCGAACCCGGACCGCCGCCGCCGTGCGGCACCGAAAACGTCTTGTGCAGGTTGAGGTGCATGAGATCGAAGCCCATGTCGCCGGGCCTCGTGATGCCGACGATCGCGTTGGCATTGGCGCCATCGTAGTACATCAGCCCGCCGGCGTCGTGCACGGATGCGGTCATCTCGACGATCTCGTCCTCGAACAAGCCCAACGTGTTGGGGTTGGTCATCATGCAGACGGCGATCGAGCCGTCCAGCTTGGCGCGCAGCGCCGAGAGGTCGGTGCGCCCGCGCGCCGTCGACGGGATGGAGACGACGTTGTAGCCCACCATCGCGGCGCTTGCCGGATTCGTGCCGTGCGCGGTGTCGGGCACGATGCAGGTGAGCCGCTCGTGCTCCCCTCGGTCCTTGAAGTATTTCTTCGCCATGAGCATGGCGGTGATCTCGCCGTGCGCTCCGGCGGCAGGCATCAGCGAGAACGCGTCCATGCCGAACAGGCTTGCGAGCGTGCGCTCCATGTGCGCGAGCAGCCGGATCGCGCCTTGCGCCCCGTCGTCGGGCGCGTACGGATGGAGATCCGTGAAGCCCGCAAACGCCGACACCGCTTCGTTGAGCTTCGGATTGTACTTCATCGTGCACGACCCGAGCGGATAGAAGTTCGTGTCGACCGAGAAATTGCGATGCGACAGCTCGGTGAAGTGGCGCGCTACGTCGAGCTCGGTCAGGTCGGGGAGCGGCAGGTCCGCGCGCAACGCAGCCGCATCGAGGTACTGCGATGGCTTTCCCGCGCCGCGTACGAAGTCGCCGCCGCGCCCGGGTGCGCCTTGCTCAAACAGCAGCGACGGCATGCGTGCCCTCCTGCGCGAGCGCGCGTGCGAACTCGTCGATCTGTGACTGCGTCGTCAGCTCGGTCGCACAGACGAGCAATTGGCGGGTCAGCTCGGGATAGAAACGCGAAAGCGGCATGCCCGCAAGGATGCTGCGCTTCTCCAGCTGCGCGCACAGCTCGGCTGCGGGCACCGGCGTGCCCACGACGAACTCGTTGAAGTACGGCGCGCGGTATGCCAACCCGAAACCGGGCACCGCTTCGATGGCGCGTGCGAGCGCGCGTGCATTGGCCATGTTGGCACAGGCGATCGATGCGAGCCCCTTGCGCCCGACGGTCGCAAGATAGATCGTCGCGATGAGCGCGCACAACGCTTGGTTGGTGCAGATGTTCGAGCTGGCCAGCTCGCGCCTGATGTGCTGCTCGCGTCCCTGCAGCGTCAGCACGTACGCCTTGCGGCCGTCGACATCGTGCGTCTCTCCGACCAGCCGGCCGGGCAGACGGCGCACGTGCTCTTTGGTCGTCGCGACGAAGCCGACATACGGACCGCCGTAGCCGACAGGCAAGCCGAATGATTGCGCGTCGCCGACCGCGATGTCGGCGCCTAACTCCCGCGGCGACTTGAGCACCGCAAGAGAGAGCGCTTCCGCGCTGACGTGCACGGCGAGCGCGCCTGTGGCGTGGGCCGCCGACGCCGCTTGATCGACATGGTCGATGGCACCGAAGAAGTTGGGGCTTTGCACGATGGCGGCCGCGATGTCGGCATCAAGGCTCGCGGGGATCTTCGTCTGGCCGGCCTCGTCGAGCGGAATCTCGCTGATCTCGACGCCGATGCCCTCCGCGTACGTGGCCAGCACGCGCCGGTACGCCGGATGCACGCCGCGACTGATCGCGACGCGACGCCGTCCGGTCGCCTGCGCCGCCATGATGACCGCTTCGACTAGCGCCGTCGATCCGTCGTACACCGACGCATTGCTGACGTCCATGCCGGTGAGCAGACAGACGTAGGTCTGCCACTCGAAGATGGCCTGAAGGCTGCCTTGGCTCGCTTCAGCTTGATAGGGAGTATACGCGGTCAGGAACTCGGAGCGAAATGCGAAGTACGGCACGGCAGGCGGCTGATAGTGGCGGTACGCACCGGCGCCGAGAAACGACGTCATGCGCGCCGCGCTGTTCTCGTCCGCCATCGCGCGGATGTGCGCGTA
The DNA here is from genome assembly GCA_019237415.1 of Vulcanimicrobiota bacterium. Classification (GTDB taxonomy): domain Bacteria; phylum Vulcanimicrobiota; class Vulcanimicrobiia; order Eremiobacterales; family Eremiobacteraceae; genus JAFAHD01. The sequence continues at coordinate 31,790 of JAFAHD010000039.1, read as the reverse complement.
CGCGTCCGCTTCGGGCAACGCGGGCGCGACGTCGAGCCTGCCTTTGATCTTCAGCCCTGCAGGCGGGTCGCTCAGCGCGTCGAGCGACGGCGCGCCGATGACCTCGAGCATCGCGGCGATGTCCTGCGGAGTGTGGGGCGTGTACATCGGTCAGTGGTCCGCCGCGTCGACGACCTTTTGGTATGCCGCGGCGTCGAGCAGGTTCTTGCTCTGCGACGCGTCGGACAGTGTGATCTTGACGAGCCAACCAGTCCCGTACGGATCGCCGTTCACTTTGGCTGGATCGTTCTCGACGTCGGCGTTGACCGCAGCGATCGTGCCGGAAAGCGGCGCGAAGATGTCCGAGACGGCTTTGACCGACTCGATCACGCCCATCTGCTTGAACTGCTCGACGACCGCGCCCGCCTTGGGCATCTCGACATAGACGATGTCGCCCAGCGATGATTGTGCGTAGTCGGTGATGCCGACGGTCGCGCTCGTGCCATCGAGCTTCACCCACTCATGTTCTTTCGTGTATAACAGGCCGGCCGGCAGATCCACGTCGTGTTTCTTCCTTTATTATCTCGCGCGCTTGTAGAATGGGAGCGGAACCACGGCGCCGCGGTGGCGCTGCCCGCGGATCTCGACATCCAGCGTCGTCCCGATCGCGCTCGCGTCAGCGCGGACGAGCGCGGTCGCGATGTTCTTGCCGCCGAGCGCCGGCGCAGGCGAGCCGCTGCGGATCTCGCCGACGCGTTCCTGGCCGCGCCACACCGCGTATCCCGCTCGCGCGGGCGCGCGGCCGTCCATGACGAGCCCGACGATGCGGTCGAAGTCGTTCTGCGTGCGCTGGCGTACCAATGCATCTCTACCGACGAACGCCGGCTTTTCCAGCTTCACGAAGATATCCAGACCGGCTTGCAGCGGGGTTATATCTTCTTCGAGTTCGTGCCCGTACAGGGGCATGCCGGCTTCCAGCCGCAGCACATCGCGCGCACCGAGTCCCGCCGGACGCAATCCGACGCGCGCGCCTTCGCGGGTCAACGTTTGCCACAACTCCTGTGCCGCGTCGGCGCTGACGAACAGCTCGAACCCATCCTCGCCCGTATAGCCGGTGCGTGCGATCTCCGCATGCGCGCCGGCTACCACTCCCTCGGTCGCGTGATAGTACTTGATGTTGGCGAGGCCGACATCGGTGAGGGGCTGCAGCAGTTCGAGCGAGCGCGGACCTTGGATCGCGATGAGCGCGGACTGCGGCGTGCGGTCGGTCAGCGTCACGCCGGCGGGCACCTGCGAAGAGAGCCAGCGCCACATTTTTTCTGAATTCGCCGCGTTGACGACGACCAGCCAGCGGCCATCCAGCCGGTAGATGATCGCGTCGTCCATCGCGCCGCCGCGCTCGTTGGTGAAGATGTTATAGCGCGCCTGGCCCGGCTTCATCGTGCCGACGGCGTTCACGGTAAGCCGATCGAGCCACTCAGGCACACCCTCGCCCGTGGCGACGAACTGCCCCATATGCGAAAGATCGAACATGCCGGCGGCCGAGCGCACCGCGCGGTGTTCGTCGAGGATACCGGCATACTGGATTGGCATGAGGAAGCCCCCGAACGGGGACATCTTCGCACCGAGCCCTTCATGGACCGCGGACAGCGGCGTCCGCGCCAGGGCCTTCGTGGTGGTCACGGCGTTTTTTTCGCGTTCGGCTGCGAGGCGCCCTGGGCTACGAGGGCGCTGGGTCGTAGATGGCGGCCACGAACAGCAGCGCGCGCGTGCGCCGGTCCTCGATCGCGCAGAAGAACGGCCGGTTGACGACCATGCGGAACGGCGGAGGCTTGTGCACGACCGCAGTCATCGTGATGCCGATCGACGTGACCGCCGCAGCTTCAGAGCCCTCCTCATCGACTTTGAGATACGTCGCTTGTTTGACGTACGAGATGAAGAAGTTCCCACCGTGCGCTCCGGTGGGATCGAACATGAAACGGAAGTCTGCGGTAGCGGGGTTGAACGCGGCGCGCATCCCGAGCGTTTTCAGCGCGTCGTTCAGTCCGTATTCCGCTTTGAGCTCGAACCGAGGCAGCTCGATGTCTCCCGGCGTTTCGGAAAATCGCTGGCCCCACGCTGTCCAGTTCTTCGGTGTCAGTTCTGCTTCCAGAGCGGCCAGGCTCGATGACTTGGCAGGCAGCAACACGACCATCGAAAGGTCGCCGCCCTTGCCGTACGGCAGCCGGATCGCTTGCATCTCGGCCGTGTCGAAGTAGTCGAACTTGCCGTGCTGCGACATGAGCGGCACGTTCTTGACCGAGCCGCCGGCGAGCGTGAAATCCTGGTCTTTGGTCAGCGTCGGATCGAACTTGTGCATCCACTGACCCTTGAAGTACAGCGCGTTGAGCAGAATCGCGACGTCGGACGGGCTGATGCGGTCGACGATCTTGTCGATCTTGCCCTTCGTCTGCTTGTCGACCCAGCCATTGATCTGCGCGGGCGTGTTCGGATCGGAAAAGTTGACGTTTGCGACTTCGGCGTCGTACCAGTGTTTCACCAGATCGACGAACGACGAGCGGAACGCGACGCGGTTGTTGTCGGCCCAGAGCGAATCGGCGATGTGCAGCGTCACGCCATCCGTCGGCGCAAGCGTCGCATTGATCAGCTCCAGGTTGGGCGCGTTGATCGAGCCGAGGTCCCCCGGGGGCAGCGCAAGCGCCAGTCTCATCTCGTCTGCGGTCTGTCCGGACGCCCCGTTGAGCGCGATTGTAAGATCGAGCCCTGCGCTGACCGGCGAAAGCACGACGTTCTTCCCCGGCTGCGTCTTCTGCAGCGCGTTGAGCAGGTTGAAGCCGAACTGGTTGTCTGCCGCAGCGGTGTCCGCCGGTGGTATGGGCACTCCGGCTCCCATAGCGCCGCACATCAGTACGGTGACGAGCAACAATAGCGGTCCTGCCAGACGCACCATGTCCATAAGTCGCATCCTCCCGCTCGATGGTTCACGCATGCCCTGGGTTAGGCAAGGGGCAAGCACAGCCTTGTCGGCCCCCGGGACCTCGTGCCGATACCTATACTGTGAGAATCGACCGCGATGCCATGCGGGCGCGCCTGCGCGCAGCTCTTGTCGCGCTCGCTACCTCGATCGTGCCGTTCGTTGCGGCGTGCGGCGGGAGCGGAGGCACAAGTGCTGCACCGCCAGCCCCGACCTCGCCTGCGACGCAACCGCCGGCGACCCAGCCGCCCCCCACTCCGGCGCCGGGCCAATCATACGTCTACTACTCCACCGAAAATTCCAATCCGTCGACCGTGCAAATCGGCGCGATCCGCTATCCAGTAACCAATGCCTCGGTGCCGGCAGTCGCGGTCACCAGCTCGAACTTGAATCAATTGGGCTCGGTCGGCCAAATGCAGGTCGATTCGTCGGGCCGCCTCTTCGCCGCCGGTTTCGGCATACAGCAAACCGTGTTCGTGTTCGAAACGCTGCCGCTGTCCTCGTCAAGCATTCCCTTCCCGCTGTACCTTCCCGCAGGCGTGTCCGGACCCGATCCGGCCATCGCATTCGATTCCGCTGGGAATCTGTGGGTCTCAGCGAACGGCGCCGGCATTTACGAGTTTAAGGCTCCGTTTCCGGGACCCGCCATTCTAAGCCCCAGCATCACGCTCAAGGCCGGCGGCTGTGCGTTTCCCGTCGGGCTGGCGTTCGACAGAGCAGGCAATCTCTGGGTCGCCTGCGGCAACTCGGCGGGGGCGAACTCTGTCGCCGAGTTCCTCAAAGGCGCCGGCTTCAGCAGCAGCACCCCCATCGATCATTACCTCAATGGACCGGTCAGACCGTTCGCTTTGATCTTCGACGGCGCGGGCGATCTGTATGTCGGATCACAGCACGCCGCACCGACCGGAGGTATCGCGCTGTACAAGAGCACCAATCTCGCCGCCGGTGCCACGCCGGACGTGTACAACGCAACCGGCCAACTCTCGTCGGTGCCCTTCCCGTTCCAACTCGCCTTTGATCCGGCGGGAAACCTTTACGATGCCGATTGCTCGTCGCCGGCGCGATTGTACGTATATCCGACCGCTGCGCATGCGTTTAGCAGCTCGTTGGCGCCGAGTGCGGTCTATACCGACGCGAATATCAACGCGGCCGCCTGCACGGCCGGCGTGGCGATTCACTAAATCGACCTCTGGGCGACCGCGTGTTCTAGCCCAGAGGTGCCGCTGCCGCGTACGCGTCGCGCAGGTAGCGCGGCAGATTGAACATTCCGCGGTGCGATTCGCCGTCGTAAAAGCGCAACCCAGCGAGTCGCGCCGCGTGCGCGGCGGCACGCGCGGCACCTTCTTCGCTCCGAGCGTCGACCTGGCTGCCGCACAGCGCGAAACCCCACACCGTGTCAAACGCAGGAACGTACGCGACGTAGGGCGCCACGCGCTCGAATGCCGCACGCAGCGTCGCGATCATGCGCGCGTGCAGCGCGAAGTTGTGCGGCCCGGCCATCGAGGTCTGCAGCGCGTACACTCCACCGGATCGTAAGCGCGCGCGAATCGCCTGATACATGGACACCGTGTGCAGACCATAGGACGGTGAGTCTTCAAGCGGTTCGGTCAGATCGCCGATGATGACGTCGAACTGCTCCCGCGACTCCTCGACGTACGCCTTGGCGTCGCCGATGATCAGCTCCGAGCGCGGATCTTCAAACGCGCCTGCGCTCCACTCCGGCAGGTGCTTGCGGCAAGCGTCGACGACGATGCCGTCGATGTCGACCATCGTCACCTCGCGCATCGATTTCACGCGTAGCAGCTCGCGCAGACTTGCGCCTTCACCGCCGCCCAAGATCAGCGCGCGCGACGGCTCATCCACCAGCGCGCATGCGGGATGGACGAGCGCTTCGTGGTAGACGTACTCATCGAGTGCGGCGCTTTGCGTGTCGCCGTCGAGCACGAGCATCTTGCCGAACAGCGGACTGGCGACGATCGCGTAGCGTTGGAATTCCGACTCCCCGGACGCGAGGGTCGCGGTGATCGCGTGGCCGTGTACCTCGCCGGGCGCAACCGCCTCGACGTACCACTGAAAGTTTTCGGTCTTTGGCAACGCCTCGTGCCCTTCTAGGCCACGTACGGCGTAGCGCTAACGCTGTCAAGCAGCCACGTCGCGCCGGTCCCCGTCAACGGCGTGCCGCAGAACGGGCACACGACACTGTACGGCTGGAGCGGCGCTCCGCAACCAGGACAGTGGGATGGTCCACCTGCGCCGATCGACTTCGGCGTCGTGGTGCCGGCCGGACGCGTGAACGTCACGAATTCGGTGAACGGCTGCGGCTGTGTGCTGCCGCTTGACAAGATGCAGGTCGATGCATCCGCGGTATAGCGGACCCAGCTCCCGCTCAAGCGCACGACGATGACCTGATTCGTGCCGTCGATGGACACCCGGACGACGTGGGAAGGATCGAACTGCAGACCGGAAACGTGCTCGATCAAACCGGAGTCGCGCAGTCTCTCAATAGCCGTGTCGAGACAATGGCGAAAATTGGCCGTCGTGGCGCTGGAGACTCTCGAAGAGTCCAGCGCTGCTTGTGCCGAGAGCGCCGCTTCGTATGTCCGCGCGGCTTGCGCCAAGAATGCGGTCTCGCTGAAGTTCGGGTCGGTCTCGGAGATGCAGCGCACGTCCTCACTCGCGCCCCACGTCGGACTGAGCAATTCGCCATCCGGCGGCGCGACGTCACGTGGGGCGTCATCGGTCATCGCAGCTTTGACCTTCCACCACCCCATGACGAAGACCGCGATTGCAAATGTGAAGTTCAAAACCCATTCGAGGACGAATCTTGCCCACACGCCGGCCGGCTACCGGCTCGTACGGCGGGGACACCGTCTGCGCGAGAAGGGCGCTAGCGTACCACCGACAGTTTGCGGCTCTTGGCAACGGGCTCGACCCCCGAGGTGCGACGGCCGACGCTGTGGCCGTACACGCCGTCTTCGTTGGTCATCCCGCGGCGCACTTCCGTGGTGAGCATCTGTTTGGCCTGGAACTCGGCCGCCGCGTAGCGGCAAGCCTTCCATGGATCGGTGTGCTCGCCGCACGTGTAGATGTCCATAGCCGCATAACCGTATTCCGGCCAGGTATGGATCGAAAGATGCGACTCGGCGATCACGACGACACCGCTCACCCCTTGAGGAGTGAAGCGGTGGAACGCGGTTTGCAGGACTTCGGCATTGGCCTCTTTGGCCGCTGCGACGAGGATGGTGCCGACTCTGTCGACGTCGGCGATGATGTCGGGATTACAGTCTGACAGTTCAACGATAATGTGAGTACCGAGAGAACCGGGTGCTTTCAACCATCGACCCCCCACAGGGTGAACGAGCAGGGAGATCCCACCTCCAGTGGTCGGGTGCCAAACGTGGGGTGTCCCACGTACCAAGTACGAATATTAGGCCATTTAACATCCTTTGTAAATAGTTTTCGGCACCCCGTGATACGGGACACTCCGATTTGACTCGTCAGAGCGCCGTGTGATACCATTCTCGCTCGTCATCGCGCGCCGGCAGCGGTCGATTTATTCGGCCGTCGAATCTTTTTCGAGCGCACCACTCCCACGAAAGGCGAACCATCCATCATGTACGCCGTCATCGAGGCTAACGGCAGGCAGTTCAAAGTCAGCGAGGGCGACGTGATCCGCATCGATGGGGTCGACGGCGCGCCAGATTCCAAGGTAACATTCGAGCGCGTTCTGCTCGCCCACGACGGGAACGAGCTGCGCATCGGCTCGCCGCTGGTCGCAAGAGCGACCGTCACCGCTACGATCGTGCGCCAGGGCAAAGACCGCAAGATCATGGTCTTTCATTACAAGCCCAAGAAGCGCATCCGCAAGCGCCACGGGCACCGGCAGCCGGTCACCGAGCTGCGCATTGAAAAGATCGCGCTCTAGGCGCGGACTCTGCGTCGACGTGCGCCGCAGCGGCGGGTGCATCGTGCGCTTGGAGGTCACCGGCCACGCCGGATTCGCCCGGCCGGGTGAGGACATCGTCTGCGCGGGCGTCAGCGCGCTCGTCCAAGCCGCAGCGCACGGCGTCGTACGCCATGCCGGCGCGAAAGCGACCGTGCATGACGAGCCCGACGGCGCTTACGTGCTCGAAATGCTCGCGCCGCGCAATGAGCGCGCGCAGGCAGTGCTCGAAACGGCGCTCTCGGGGCTGCGTGCGATTGCGGCCGAGTATCCGCGGCACCTGTCCGTGCTGGTGAGCACAGGTAGGCGCGGCGCACGAGCGGAACACAACCGGCCCCGCAAAGGAGCCTGATGACATGGATTCCCCAAGCGAACGCGACGCGTTGCCCAACGGCACGAGCCAACGCCCGAGCTCTGATCCAGTGCCCGATGACGGGTCGGGCGAGCTGCGCGGCGCGCTGGTCGCGGGGTTGATCGGCGCCGTCGTGGCGACCGCCGGGTATGTCATCTACAACCGGCTCGAAGACGAGCACCGTGAGGCGCTTCGCAAGTCGGTGACCAAGTTCGTGGAAGAGCGCGTCGCCGAAGTGCGGTCACAATTGAAGTTCTAGATGCGCGTCCCACGCCGCGCGCGACATGCTGCGAGCGCCGCCCTACCACAGGCGGCCTCTTCATTTCCCGGCCTCGAAGCCCGATATAGAAGGTATATGCAGCGCCTTTTTTCTGCTGCGTTCCTTGCCGCCGTGCTTTGTGCGCTGGCGCTGCCGCGAGCCGCATCCGCTTCAACGCAGCCGTTGCGCCATGTCACCGCTGCACAGGTGATGACCGCATACGTCGACGCCATCCGCTATTTCAATCCGGGCATCGACGAGAACGAGGCCCAGGAGATCGTCGCGGCGATCATGCGCGAGGCTTGGGAGCAGAAGGTCGATCCGCGCTTGGTGGTCGCCATCGTCGCGACCGAGAGTTCTTTTGACCGCACGGCGCGCAGCAGCGCCGGCGCGCGCGGCCTGGGCCAGCTTATGCCGAGCACGGCGTCGCTCGACGGCGTGACCGACGTCGAGGATATCGATCAGAACATCCACGCGACCGTGCTGACGCTCAAAGGCAACATCGAGCATTACTCGGGTTTGGACGCGCAAGATTGCTTCGTGCGCGCGATCGCTGCGTACAACGCCGGCACGGGTGCGGTCGATCGCTACGGCGGCGTGCCGCCGTACGACGAGACGGTGAACTACGTCTACAAAGTGATCACGCTGTGGCGCCGGCTCACCGGACAGGATTCCGACTAGCGCGCCGACGTTTCGGGATCGGTCGTGGTCGGTGTCGCGCTGTCGTGTGACGGGAGTTCTGCAGCGTCGGTGATCTCGTCGTGCGATGCCGGTGGCTCTTGCGTCCACGCGGGCGGGTTCGGGCGATCGGATGCGGCCGCGGCGCGCTCCATCTCCGCCATGAACGCGTTCGTGGTGGTCTGCACGTGGCGCATCGCGTCGCCCAGCTGCCGGGCGATCTTGGGCAGATGCTCGGGCCCGAACAGCAGCAGCGCGACCACGAAGATGAGGATGGTGTCCGATGGGCTCAGCATGGTTTTTTAAGGCCGTAGGACAAAGTTTGTCCAGCCCGTCGCCCCTCCCTGGTCAGTCGCAGGCCGGGCTTGCCATCTCTTTCCGAGCTCTCACCCGCGGGGCGGTCCTTTGAAGATCTTCTACACGAAGGGCCAGCGCGAGGACCCGGTCGCGTCGCTCGCGACGCTCAAAAAGATCCTCGCGCGGTTCGTCCACCACTACGTGTTCTACGAGATGTCGGCACGGCATCGCAGCACGCGCCAGCTCTTCTCGGTCAAGAACATCTTCGCGCTCGGCCAGGTGGACGTGAGCGGCCAACATGAGCTGGTCGTCACGCTGTTCGACGCCAACAATCCCGCCCACTCGATCGAGATCGTCAATCCGCACGCTATGCGTATCTACGACGAGGGTAAGAGTTACGCCGTCGCCTTCTACACCGAAGAGCACGGCGATTTCGACGTGCGCTACTATCTGCGCGATGAAGGCGAAGAGGGGAAAGGCAAAGAGCGCACCGCCCTCGAGCGCATCTCGCTGCCGCAGTTGTTCGAGTATCTCGAGGACATCAAGAAAGCCGAGGTCGTGGAGGTCGTCGAGCCGGGCAAACGCTAGGTCCGCCGGCGCCTGCCCGACAGGAAATCCCAGAACGATCCGGCTTCGAGTTTGGCGGCGAGGCGCAGTTCCCGCACGGAGTCTCCGACCTTACCTTCGCGTTTGAGCAACACGGCGAAGTTGTGATGCGCGAGCGCGTAGTCCGGATCTGCCGAGATCGCCGCTTCATAGCGCGCGCGCGCTTCGGCGAGCCGGCCGTCTTCCAACGCGAGATTGCCCAGATTGGTGAGCGCAGGCGCGTGGCGCGGATCCGCTTGCAGCGCTGCCTCGAAATCCGCTTCGGCCGATCGCCGATCTTCCATGTGCAACCTGCAGACGCCGCGCTTCGAAAGCGCTTCGGCGCGGCGAACGCCCGCATCCGCCGCGTCGCTGAACAGTTTCACGGCCAGGTCGTACTGCCGGTCGGCGAGCGCCTTCAGCCCTAGTTCGAAGGGCGTCGTCGGGCCCTTGCGAGAACCGCTCGACTCCATGCGCATCGACATCGTGACGCTGTTTCGCGCCTTCTTCGAACCTATCATCTCCGGCAGCATCCTCGGCCGCGCACAAGAAAAACGGCTCGCGGAGATACGCGTGCACGACTTGTGGCACTATGTGCCGGCGGGCGAGCGCGCCGACGACGCCCCGTATGGCGGCGGCGCGGGCATGGTCATGCGATTGGCGCCGCTCATCTCGTGTTTAGAAGACGTGCTCGGGCCCGACATCGCAATACCGGCGAGCACGCGCGTCATCGTGCCGTCGCCGGCCGGTGCGCGATTTGATCATGCGATGGCCGCGCAATGGTCGAGCCTCGAACGGCTGGTGATCGTGTGCGGCCACTACGAAGGCATCGACGAACGCTTTTTCGAGCTCGTGCCCGCGAGCGAAGTGTCGCTGGGCGATTTCGTCTTGACCGGCGGCGAGATTCCCGCGCTCGCGTTCGTCGATGCGTGCGTCCGCCTGCTGCCGGGCGCGATCGCGCCGCAGAGCGCCGCGCAAGATTCGTTTGCCGACGGGGCGCTGGACTGGCCGCACTACACGCGGCCGGCGGTCTTCCGCGGCATCGAAGTACCGCCGGTACTGCTCAGCGGCGATCACGCCAAGATCGACGCATGGCGGCGCGAACAAGCGCGCTCGCGCACGGCCGTTCGCCGGCCCGACCTGCCCTCGCGGCCAGCACGGCCTTAATCGGCCGATAATGGCGGCTTTGCTATGCTGAAGCCGCTTCAGCTCGTGCCTGTGATGGAGGATTTCTATGAGGCGGGTCGTCGCATGTGCTCTTGCCCTCGCGTGGTCGGTTTGTATGGTGGCGATGGTCGCGTCGGCGGGCGCCGCTGCGCCGGCGCAGGGTCCGACGAACGACAATGCGCGGCTCGCGCAATTGCGTCAAAAGATCAAGTACGTCTTCGTCATCTACCAAGAGAACCGGTCATTCGACTCCTATTTCGGCACATTCCCTGGCGCTGACGGCTTCTTCTCCGGTCTGCCGCGCGAGATCCCCGGCTTCCAGCAGCCGCTGCAGAACACCGACGGATCGATGACGCTCGTGTCGCCGTTCCGCATCGGGCCCGAGCAGTGGGCGGCCGACACCGATGACGTCGATCACTCGCACACGCGCACCGTCGCGAAGATGAACATCACAAACGGCGTGCCCAAGATGGACCGCTTCGCACTCGTGGAGGAGCAGAAGTACGCGCCGTCGGGCAACCCTTCGCTCGTCGCGAAGCAGATGGGCGAGCTGACCATGGCGTACGCGGACTGCGACACCGTGCCGTACCTGTGGATGTATGCGCGCCGCTTCTCGCTCTACGATCACGTCTTCGAGTCGATCAGCGGTCCGTCGACGCCCGGCAATCTGGTGATCATCGCCGCGCAGGCGGGCATCACGCAGTGGCTGCTGCACCCGAACGAGACGTTCGCGGATGACGGCAACACGGGGCCGGGCGTCCCGGTAGTCAACGACGCCGACCCGTTGTGGGGGTCGCCGTCGGACAAGAGCGCACACCCCATGGCGGTGAACCCCAAAGACTTCCCCGGCTATGACATCCAGTACAACTTGACGTTTGCGAGCTTGCCGCTGACGCTGCAAGGCCGCTCGCTGCCGTCGGTGGCGCGCCAGGACAGCGACGCGAATAACGACCTGCGCGACGTGCGCGACGACATCTCGTTTGTCGGGCGAAATGGCCCGGCTTCAGCAGTACCATGGGGCTGGTATGAGGAGGGCTACACCGACGAACCCGGCGACGACGCCGGTCCGCTCGACGCCATGGGCCGGCACGCATCGTACATCACGCATCACAACGGACCGCAGTATTTCGGATACATCGCCAACAACACGCAGATGCGCGCGCATCTGCATGGCCTTGGCGATTTCTTCAGTGCGCTGCAAAAGCAGACGCTGCCCGGCAGCGGCGTGTTCTACGTCAAAGGCGGCTATCGCAACATCTTCGGCATGAAGCCGGCCAATCCGGACCCCGCGGTGCAAAAGAACTTCCTGGGCGACGACGACCATCCGGCGTATTCGGACGCGCAGATCAGCGAGGCGATGGTCGCCAAAATCGTCAACCTCATCGCGCGCAGCAAGTATTGGAAGCAAAGCGCGATCATCGTCACCTGGGATGACGCTGAAGGCGACTACGACCACGTGCGGCCGCCGGTCCGCCAGATCATTCCGGGCGAATCGTGGGTCAGCGAAGGGCCGCGCGTGCCCTTCATCCTGATCTCGCCGTATGCGCGGCGCGGCGGCATCGTGCACGATTTCGGCGATCAATCGTCAGTGGTCAAGCTCGTCAACGACGTTTTCGGCCTGCCGCCGCTCGCCGGGCTGCCGAACGAGTCGCGCGCCACCGCGTTGGGTCTGGCGCGCTACGGCGTCGATTCGCTCGGACCCGAAGATGCGCAAGACAGCAGCATCACCGATCTCGTCGGAGGGTTCGATGCAGGCAGGCTCGCGGGGACGACTGCCCCGTTGCCCGCCTCGGACGCTATCATCGCCGACGATATGGTCAACGGCCTGCCGCCGGGGATGAGCTGCAAGTCGCTGGGCATCGTGCCGACGGACGCGCAGCTCGGCATCGCGACCACGATCCCCGCCGATTTCAATCCGCGACCCAAGACCAACCCGACCAAGTAGCGAACCGGAGCGCCGGAGGTTCACCGACGATGAACAGACGTGCGCTCCTCGGTCAACTCGGCGCCGGCATGTTCGCATGCGCGGCGTGCGCATCACTTGGTATACCGCGCGCCAAGGCCGCCGATCACGGCGAGATCCACTGGGGCTATAGCGGGGAAGCCGGGCCCGATCATTGGGGCACGCTCGAACCCGCGTTTTCGATGTGCAGTCAAGGCAAACTGCAGTCGCCGATCGACCTCGGCCAAGCGATCCACGCCGAGTTTGGGGACATCGAACTGTCGTACCACGAGACGCCGTTGCGCATCCTCAACAACGGGCATACCGTGCAGATCAACTACGAGCCGGGCAGCACGCTCGCGCTGCAAGGGCGGACCTACCAAATCGTCCAGTTCCATTTCCACACGCCCAGCGAGCACACGGCCAACGGCAAGCATTACGACATGGAACTGCACATCGTCCACCAAGACGATGCGAAGAACCTCGCCGTGCTCGGCGTATTTCTAAAGTCCGGCGGAACGAACGCTGCGCTCGACAAGATCTGGTCGGTCCTGCCGTTGACGGAAACACCTGAAAAGACGATTGCGGGGGTCTCGGTGAATGCGGCGGACCTGCTGCCGAGCAAACGCAGCGACTTCTATCAATACCTGGGATCGCTGACGACGCCGCCCTGCTCGGAGGGCGTGTTGTGGCTGGTGCTGGCCGAGCCGGTCTCCGTGTCGCTGAACCAAGTGGCCAAGTTCAAGCGCGCATTCCCGATGGACGCGCGCCCGGTGCAGCCGCTCAATCAGCGTTTCTTGTTCGAAGAGACCTAGCGCAGGCCGCGGCTACGCGAGGAGGAGCTCGCGGATGTCGTCTATCAGCGTCCGCAGCAAGCGGCTTGGGGGTCCGCCGTCGGGACGGCGCACGAGGCCGACCGGCAAACCGATTTTGACGCCCTCGAGCGAGCGCAGCACCGTGCCCTCCGGCGGCGGCGACGCGACGTGCTCGGGCAGTATCGCGATCCCAATGCCCGTCTGCACGGCCCGCTTGAGGACGGCCGGATTGCTGATCTCCATCGCCGCGGCGATGAGCAATCCGCTTTGCATGAAGCCGCGTTCGGTCGTTTCGCGGTAATTGCAGCCTGGCTCGGTGAGGATGATCCGGTTGCAGCACGCGATGTCCTTGGCGCGGATGCGCGGTTTCGACGCCAGCTCATGGTCGGCGGGCAACAGGGCGAGCTGGTCCTCGACGTAGAGCGGTTCGAACGTCAGCCCCAAGCGCGACGGCGGCGTGCTGCAGATGCCGATGTCCACCGCCTTGCCCTCGACACGCTCGCTCACCGCGCATGAACCGCCGCTTTCCAACGCCACCTTCACTTTGGGATGCTCGCGCAGGAAGCGCGCGAGGATGACGGTGAGTCGCGCGGCCGCGGGTTCGATCGCCGCGATGCGCACGAGTCCGGTCTCGCCGTTGGTCAAATCGCACATCGCCTGGCGCATGGCGCGCATGTCGTCCAGGATGCGGCCCGCATGCTCGCGCAGGAGCCGTCCGCCTTCGGTCAGCGTGATCCGTTTCTCGCCGCGCTCGAACAGCTCGGTCGCCAACTCTCGTTCGAGCGCCTGAACCTGCATCGTAATGGTGGACTGCGAGTAGCCTAGCTTCTGGGCTGCCCCGACAAAGCTACCCTCGGAGACGATCGCCTCGAAGGTCGTGATGTGCCGGATATCCATGACACCGGCCACGCTTGACTTCATCCAAATTGAAGTCCTCCTTTAGAACATTCAATTTTACTAAAGCTCTAGTCGCTGCTATGATCGTTCCGGGAGCCCGGCAATTTGGGCCGGCGTCATCCCAAGCGAAGGGAAATAACCATGCGTTCCAACGTCATCGAAGGCCGGGCGGCCTTGCTGGGGCTCGCGCTGCTGGCCGGCCTTCTCATCTCCTCCCTCCTCTACAGCTACAACGTCGCGCGAGCCGACGATATCAACCCGCTCGCGGTCGAGTTCAGCTTGCCCTCAAGCCACCACGCAGTGTTTGGCGCACCGGCAACAGGCGTACAGATCTACCGGTGCGAGGCCGTGAACGGGTCGTATGCCTGGCAGCTCCGGGGCATCGATGCCCGCCTCCTCGATTCGGATGGCCGCTCGTTCGCCCGCCAGACCGACGTCGCCGAGTGGGTGGCTGACGACGGCAGTAGCATCAATGGCCAACTTTCGAAGAGCATTGATCCCGCGCGGGGCAGTGGCTTGCCCGATCAGCTCTACGCGATCGACCGCACGACCGCCGGCGTCTTCGTCAGCGTGACCGACATCGTCCGCGACCACGTCAGCGGCGGGCTGCCGCCCGCGAAGGCCTGCGACGCATCGGCTGCCGCCACGACCGTCCGCGTGCCCTTCAAAGCCGACTACGTCTTCTTCGAAGCGGCGTCATAGCGGCGTCTACACAAGACCACCTCCGTACGCCACCTGAGGGCGGACCGCATGCGAGTGAGCGGCCCGCCCTTCCCCTGTCCCAGCTCCGACTTTTGACGCTTGAAGGCCGTCAAAGCCTTATGTTATACTGTTTTGCGTTCGCATTTCGGCAACCAAATCATTGGCTGCGGCGTCGAACCTGCTAAGGACGACGCCTTTTTCACGGCCCCAAAAGGAACGTCCGTATCATGAATCTCGCGAGCCTCGTCGGCCCGGGCGGCGCCAAGACGCGCACCGTCGATTTCGCGCCCGGCGACACCGTCAAGGTCCACACGCGCGTCACAGAAGGCAACAAAGAACGCATTCAGGCGTTCGAAGGCGTCGTCATCGAGCGTCGCCATGGCGGCACGAGCGCCAGCTTCACGGTGCGGCGGCTCTCGCACGGCGTCGGCGTCGAGCGCTCGTTCCTCGTGCAATCGCCGAGGGTCGAGAAGATCGAGATCGTGCGCCGCGGCAGCGTCCGCCGCGCCAAGCTCTTCTATCTGCAAGAACGCGTCGGCAGCAAAGCGACCCGGATCCGGGAACAGAAGCAAACCGCGCAGTGAGTCCGGGCGCGCTCTTCCTCATCATCGGGCTGCTGCTCGTGGCCCGCGTCGTCATCGGCGTGCGCCCGGTGACGGTCCCCGACGAAAAGCAGCGCATGGTGGTGCGCGAGTATCTCGATGCGTTCATCGTCGCCGGCGTCGTCGCGCTCGTGCTGATGCAGTTCGTCGTGCGCACGTTCTGGATCCCGTCGGGGTCGATGGAGCCCACGCTCGACATCAACGATGTCCTGCTCGCCAACGAGCTGCAGTATCGCTTTTCGAATCCCAAAGACGGACAGATCGCGGTTTTCGCTCCACCGCCGCAACTGGGCACGACCGATTTCATCAAACGCGTCATGGCCGTGCCGGGCGACACGTTCCGCGTCAAGGACGGAGACGTCTATCGCAACGGCGTGAAGCTCGACGAACCATACGTGGCCAAAGCCGCGCGCCCGAGCTACGACCTTGAGATCAAAGATTACGACATCTATGTCGACGGCATGCCGCTCAACCCCGAACGTTCGCAGATGCCGCCCAAGTCAGCCTGGCAGGCGCCCGACCGGGTGCCCAACGGCTACTATCTGATGTTAGGCGACAACCGCAACGACTCTAACGACAGCCATCTATGGGGATTCTTGCGGCGCGATCAATTCGTCGGCCACGCGTTCTTCGTGTTCTGGCCGCCCAAACACGCCGGCACGCTCAAGTAATCTGACGCCAGCTCGCTCGAGGCCGCGTCGGAACTTCGTGGATTGGGTATACGTTATGTTGCCGGAAAGGAGCAGCATGCGTACACTCATCCTACTCACCGGAGCCGCACTGATCGCAGCTGCGCTCGTCACCAGCGCAGGCAAGCCCGTCCAAGCGATGACCAACGCGTACTGGACTGGGCACATCACCCACGTTTCCACACAGAATCTCAAAGTCGCCAACAAGGCCGGCGACGAACTGAGCTTCCTGCTCGTGCCGAAGTTCAAAAACATCTGGTCGGAAGACGGCAAGACGACCTACCAGATGTCGTATCTGAAGCCGGGCATGAAAGTCCAGGTCACGTACGACCAGAAGGCACTTGGCGCGCGCCACGCGGACAAGATCGTCGTCTTGCGCCACTAGCTAGCCGAACACAACCTCACCCGATCTGACCTAGCGGCGGTCGTTGCGCAATGCAGCGGCCGCCGACGCGCCCAGCGCGATCACCAAGAACCCGATCGTCGAAACGATGACCGGCAGCCGCGGGCCGTGCTTGTCGGCCAGCCACCCAGCGATCAGCGTCCCCGGCACGATTCCGAGCAGCGCGATGAAACGAACCGCCGCGAACACGCGCCCGATCTTCTCGTGCGGCGTGATGCGCATGCGCCAGCTGATGATCTGCGTGACCTCAAACGATCCGAGCCCGTTGGCCAGCGTCCACGGGATGACGGTCGCCCAGATGGTGTGCGCAAAGATGATCGGCACGAAGATCAAGCCGTCGATCGCGTACGCGATGAGCAACGACCGCCCGAACGGCCACTTGCCGGCAGTCGCGCCGCCGAGGATCGAGCCCAAGATCGATCCGGCGGCGAGCACGCCGTAACTGAAGCCCACCTGCGCGTCGCTCGCGTGAAACTCTAGCTTGAGGAATGGGATGAACACTGTGACGGCCATCGTGCCGAAGAGGTTGAGCAGCAAGCTGCAATAGGCGACGACCGTCATGACGCGATCGCCGTACATGAATCTGAAGCCCTCGACGATGTCATCCCAGATCTCGCGCGTTGAAGGTAGCGGTCCAGGGCGGTCAGGTCCCATGCTCGGCACCAGCACGAGTGAGAGCTGCGATGTCAAGTACGTGCACGCGTTGACGATCAGCGCCGGCAGCGGGCCGCCCAGCGAGAAGAGAATGCCGCCGATCGGCGGAGCGACGAGATTCGAACCTTGCTCGGCCGCGATGAGCGCACCCACCGCTCTTCCCGAGCGGGCGATGCCGACCAAATACGGCACGCTCGTGGATTGCCCGCCGAGAAAGATCGCGGCGGCGATCGACACGATCGCGATGCCGATATAGAGCACGATCAAGCTCAACGCGTGGCGCCAGTACAGAAACGCGAAGAGCGCGATGATGGCGAAGCGCACGAAGTCACACGCGATCATGAGCCTGCGCCGGTCCAGTCTATCCGCGAGCGAGCCGCCGACCAGGCCGAAGAGCGTGAACGGCAAGAACTCGAGCGTGTAGGTGATGCCGAGAGATAATGCGGACCCGGTGAGGCGGAAGACCAGCAGCGGGATCGCGAGCGCGCGCAATCCATCGCCCAGATAGCTGAGCAGCTGGCCGCAATAGTACAATGTGAAGCTGCGCTCGGCGAAAATGCTGCGCGCGGCATCCGGACGCGTCATCGCGTGGATGTTTGTCGGCGCGCCTGCGCGCCCTTTGGACGCCCGCCCGACAAGGGCGCGCGCCCGCACGCAAGGAACACCTCCTTCCGTGCGACAGCCGGCGCGGAAGTGGCACGGAAGCGGGCAACTCGATCCCACTGCAGCCTACGCGATCGTGGCTGATGCGAATGCCGCGTCCCCGCCGCTTTCCGGCTCGCTCGTCGAACCGCCGCCCTTCATGCGCGCCTTGGTGCGCGCCGCAAAACTGGCCGCCGAAATCGCCGCGCTGCTCATCCTGCTCTCGTTGTTCTTCGTCCGTTTGCCGCAGGTAAGCGGGCATTCGATGGAACCCCAGCTGCGCTCTGACGAACACGTGCTCATCAACACCGCCGCGTACGACCTGCGCGTCGGCAGCGGCGGCAATCCCCTGATCGACATCGCCTTGCATCCGATCTCGCGCGGCGACGTCATCGCGTTCGTCCACGCGGGCGGCGACGCTCAGCAGGTCTATCTCAAGCGCGTCGTCGGCTTACCCGGCGAGACCGTCGCGATCGCGCAAGGCGTCGTGATGGTCGACGGCCGGCGTCTGGCCGAACCATATCTCGCCGCGAGCGACCATTCGTCTATGTCCGGGCTGCGCGTTCCCGCCGGCGCCGTCTTCGTGCTGGGCGATAACCGGGCTGAATCGGACGACTCGCGCAGCTTCGGCGCGGTGCCGCGTGCGGCCGTGATCGGGCGCGCGCAAGCGGTGGTGTGGCCGCTCAACCGTGCCGCGCCGATCCGCTAGAGAAAAAGCCGCTGCCAGCTGGTTCCCCGGCCATATGGCCGCGGGCATGCGCGCGCTCGACGAGCTCGCAGGTCTCATCGACCTCGTGCTCGAGGTGCGCGATGCGCGCGTGCCGGCGGCGACGGCAGTCGCCGGACTACACGCGAAGCTGCGGGCGAAACAGCGCATCATCGTCCTCAATAGAGAGGACCTGGCGGATCCGCCGTTGACCCGCCGCTGGCTGCATGCGTTGCGCGCGCAGCATCAGGCCTTCGCGACCATCGGGACGCGCGCCGCGTCGCTGGCCGCGTTGCGCGCGGCGGTGCTGCGCGCGCCGCGGCGCCGCGCGACCCTGCACGTCGCGGTCGTGGGCGCGCCGAACACCGGAAAATCATCGGTGATCAACGCGCTGAGCCGGCGAAAACGCGCGCTTGCGCAGGACCGGGCGGGCGTCACGCGTCACGCGCGCTGGCTTTCGCTCGGACCAGGCATCGAGCTGCTCGATACGCCCGGCGTCCTGCCGCCCAAGATCGTCGGCGTCGATGCGGCGTGGCAGCTCGCCGCAACCGGTTGCCTACCGGAGACCGCGTACGATCCGGAGGAAGTCGTCGAACGTCTGGCCGCGTGGGTTGCCGCCGGCGGACATGCGCGTTCGGCTGCGCGATTCGATGTCGAGGAATTCGCACGCGCTCGCGGGATGCTGCGAAAAGGCGGCGAAGTCGAGCGCGCCGGCGCCGCCCGCACGTTGTTGACAGAGTTTCGCAGCGGAGCGCTCGGCCGCTTCACGTTCGAAACCCCGAGAGAGGACTGACGTGACCCCAAAGGAGCGCCAACGCCTGCGCCGGTTGCACGCATACGAACGCGCCGCGTGGGAAGGCGGCGCTCGCTTCATCTGCGGCATCGACGAGGTCGGGCGCGGCCCGTTGGCGGGACCGGTGGTCGCCTGCGCGGTCGTCATCGAGCAGCCCCTGCGCCTGCAGTTCCTCAAGGACAGCAAACTCGTGACCGAGCTGCGCCGCGCCGAGCTCGACAAGAGCATTCGCGCGCAGGCGATTTCCGTTTCGCTCGGCTGGGTCGACCACGAGGAGATCGACCGGATCAACATCCTCGCCGCCACCAAGGTGGCGATGAACCGCGCGATTGAAGGGCTCACGCAGGCGCCCTGCCGGGTGCTCGTCGACGCGCTGTCCATCCCCGGCTGCTTGTATCCGCAGACCGCGATCATCGGCGGCGACCGCAAGTCGGCTGCGATCGCCGCGGCGAGCATCGTCGCGAAGGTCGCGCGCGACGCCTACATGACCGAGATGGACGCGCTGTATCCGGGCTATGGCTTCGCCGAGCACAAAGGCTATAGCACGGCCTCGCATTTCGACGCGCTCGACCGTCTTGGTCCGTGCAAGATCCACCGCCGCTCGTTCATGCCGGTGGTCTCGCCTCGCTTTCGGTTTATGTACGAGAGCACCGCATCGTGACCCGCGCCGAGACGCGTTCGCACAGCGCGAGCGGCAGCCAGGCGGAGCAGGCGGCCGCGACCTTCCTGCAGGCCCGCGGCTACCACGTGCTCGAGCGCAACTTCCGCTGCCGCGGCGGTGAGATCGACGTCATCGCGCTCGACGGCGGCACGCTCGTCTTCATCGAGGTCAAGCTGCGGCGCACGCTGCAGCGCGGCGCGCCGATCGAGGCGGTCACCGCGCTCAAGCAGGCTCGCATCGCGCGTGCCGCGCAGGCGTACCTCGCGTTTTGCGGCCGCGTCTTCCCGCGCATCCGGTTTGATGTGATCAGCGTGATGCGCACCGCGGCGCGCACCGAGATCACCCACTTCAAAGCCGCGTTCCCGCCGGCGCGATGAGCCTCGCCGAAGGCACGGTCCTCGCCGACCGCTACCGCATCATCGAGCGCATCGGATCGGGCGGCATGGGCGAGGTCTATCGCGGCTACGACCACGGATTGGAGCGCGACGTCGCCATCAAGGTCCTCGCCGAGCACTCGGACGATGTCAATCGGCGTTTTCTCGCCGAAGCGCAAGCGATGGCGCGGCTCAATCATCCAAGCATCGTCGCCGTGTACGACGTCGGCGTCGAAGGGCCGGTTTCGTACATCATCATGGAGTACGTGCGGGGCGCGACCATTCGCGAGATCGATCGCCGGACGTGCACGATCGCGCACGCGGTGGACCTCGTGGCCCAGCTCGTTCGCGCGTTGGAGTTCGCACACGAACACGACGTTGTGCACCGGGACATCAAACCCGGTAACGTGATCGTCAGCGACGACGGCGTCGTCAAAGTCACCGATTTCGGCTTGGCGCGCCGCATGTCGGACGTCGGCAACATGTCGCAGAGCAGCGAGATCGTCGGCACGGTGGCCTACTTGCCCCCCGAACGCTTCATGGGCAAGACGGGCGGTCGCTCGAGCGATCTGTATTCGGTCGGCGTCTTGCTCTACGAACTCGCGACGGGCGCGCTGCCGTTCGCCGAATCATCTGAAGATCTCGTGTCGACGATGATCGCGCACGTGAACGAGGTGCCGCGGCCTCCGCGGCTGATCAACCCGCAGATCCCCGCCGAGCTCGATCGCATCATCGCGCGCCTGCTCGAGAGCGAACCTCAGCGCCGCTTCACGGACGCCGGCGCGCTCTTGGCTGCATTTGAATCCGCGCGCGTGCACGGGGGCGCCGGATGGTCGTCGATGCTGCCGGCAAGCGCTCCGCCGGCGCAGGCTCCCTCGCGAAGCGCATACGCGGAAGCGCTCGCGCTGATGGAACGCGGCATCGTCGCCGGGCGCGGCGGCGAGGACGATGCGGCCGAGCGCGCCTACCGCGAGGCGATCGGCCTCATCGCCGAACGCGGGGCGTGAGATCATGGTCGACCAAAACCGCTTGCGGTTCAAGGTCGTCAGCTCGTTCGGCATCGCCGTGCTGGGCGTCGCGGCGCTCATCCGTCTGCTCTCGATCGCGCCGCCGTCGAACGATACCGCGCTCGCGTACTGCGTGGTTTGCATCCTCATAGCTGCCGCGGTATGGCGCGGCATCATCTACTGGCGCGCCGCGCGCGCACATCCGCCGGCGCGCTCGTGATCCCCAATCCGATCGGCATCGGCATCGCGTTGGTCATCGTCGGTTCGGTCGGCTCGACATTGTACTGGATGCTCCATCCGGCTCTGTCGCGCTCCGCGCTCATGGCGCAGACCGCGTCCAGCCAGGCGAGCGAGATCTCCGGCAAGGTGCTTGTCGTCTTCTCGGCGGACATCAATTCGCTGGTGCTCATGGCGCTTGCCGCCCGCATGGCCAAGCGCGAGCACGCGACGGTCGTCGCGATCTACGTCATCGAGGTGCCGTACACGCTGCCGATCGAGGCCGATCTGCCGCAAGTCGAACGCCGCGCGCTCGCCGCGCTCAACGCCGCGGAGGAGGTCGCGCGCAAAGCCGGCGTCGACATCGAAACGCGCATGATTCGCGACCGGCAAACGGGAACGGCCGTCATCCGGGCGGCACAGGAAGAGGGCGCAAGCCTCATCGTCATGGGCACGTATCGCGAACATGGTTATGCGGGTGCGCCGCTCGCCAAAGCGATCGAGTTCGTGACCACGCACACGACCACTGACGTGCTCATCGGCGTTTCCAGCATCGATGCGAAGAGCATGCTCAGCGTCTCGCCGAAGGACGGCCTCGGCGACAAAGGAGGCAGCCGATGACAAGCACGCGGATCGCCATGGCCTACGCGGTCGCGGTGTTCGGCGCTGCGGGGATCGGCGCCTCAGCGCCTCAGGCCGCTCCGGCGTCAGCGCCGTCGACACCCGAGCAATGGATCGCCGCGTTTCAAACGGCGTGGGATGCGCTCAAGTCCTACCAAGCGACGATCACCGCACGCGAGTTTTTGAACGGCAAGATCCAAGACCGCGTGTATGCCATCAAATTTCAGAAACCGACGAGCGCGCGGCTCGACATCACCGGCGGCGATGGCAAGGGCAGCGCCGCGGTGTGGCAAGGCGGCGACCGCGTGCAGGGCCATCAGGGCGGCTGGCTTTCGCCGATCCACCTGAACGTCAACATCCACGCGAAGATCGCGACGTCGATGCGCGGCCGCACGATCGCCGACGCGCCGTTCGGCGCAGCGCTCGAGCACATCAAGTCCGTCAAATGGAAGTCCACGCAGGTGAGCGTGTCGGGCGACCGCTCGACGTGGACGGGCGAGGCCGAAGATCCGACGCAGAACAACGGCGTCACCAAAGAAGTGATGACGCTTGGTGCGAACGGGTTGCCGGTTGAGGTGACGGAGTTCGAAGGCGACCAGACGGTGCGCCACGAGACCTATTCGGATATCCAGCTCAACGTCGAGTTTCCGCCATCGACCTGGCAGATCTAGGCTTCTCCGGTCGCCTCGCGATCCTCGAGCTCTGCTGACGCGTCGTCGTACGCGCGACGAAGCGCGAGCAGGCTTTGATGGCGCGTGACGTCTTTGGCTTCAGGCGCCGCGTCAGCGCCGAGATCACCGGTTTCAAACACGCCGTACTTCTTCTCGAGCGCCGCCACGTAGGTGTCGATGTCGGCGTGCACTTCGTCGAACTCCTTGATGAGGCGTTGCAGTTCGGGCGTCAGCGAATGCTCGACGGCGGCGAGCCGTTCGGCGTCGTCGGGTCCAGTGAATTTCTTCCAGCGGGCCACCATCGGATCGAGGCGTTCCCAGACCTGCTCCGCCATATGCTCCTTATCCTGACGTGAAGTAGCGCCTGCGCAGTTCATCGAGCAGCACCGCAGCTAATATCACCGCGCCCAGCACGACATCCTGCGCATAGGATTGGACGTTCAGCAAGTTCATCAAGTTATACAGCATGCCGATGAGCAAAGCGCCCACGAACGTGCCGACCAGCGAGCCGCGTCCGCCCGCCAGCGACGTGCCGCCGACCACGACGGCCGCGATCGACTGCAGTTCGTATCCCTGGCCCGACTGCGGGATGCCGGAATTGAGGCGGCCTGCGAGCAGCAGGCTCGCGATACCCGCCAGCGCACCGGAGATGATGTAGACGCTCAGCTTGACGGCGAACACGTTGACGCCCGACAGGCGCGCCGCCTCTTCATTGCCGCCGATCGCATAGACGTAGCGTCCGAACCTCGTGCGCGTGAGCATGAAGTGGCCCGCGGCGACGATCGCCAGCATGATGATGACCGGTACCGGTACGCCCGGAATGCCGAACGCATGTCCCACGCCGATGAGTCCGCTGCCGATGTAATTGAACGCCGGGTTGTCGATCTCGATCGGCTTGCCGCCCGTGTAGAGGAAGGCCGCGCCGCGCGCCATCAGCATCATCGCCAGCGTCGTGATGAACGGCGGCAAGTTGAAGCGCACGACCGGCAGGCCGTTGATCGCACCGGCTGCACCGCCGACGCTCACGCCGACGAGCGTCGCGAGAATCACGCCGAGCGCGATCGAAGATTCTGCCCCTAGCACGCCGGCCATCAGCACGCCGGTCAGCGCGATGAGCGATCCCACCGACAAGTCGATGCCGGCGGTGATGATGACGAACGTCTGGCCGGATGCAAGGATCGCGTTGACCGAGATCTGACGCAGCACGTTGACGACGTTGCCCGGTGCGAGAAAATCGCCGTGCGTGAGCGCGTTGAGAATGCCGAGCAGCACCGCGAGTCCGGCGATGAGCCCTGCTGCGCGAATCGCTGCGGTGCGCCGCGCGCGCGCCGCGGCCTGCGCGGCGGCGGCTTCGCCCGCTTCGACGCTTTGTGCGGTCGGCGGTAACGCGCCGGCCACGCTATGCCGCTCCCGTCGCCAAGCGGATGACGGTCTCGGGCGTCGCTTCACCGCGCGCGAATTCGCGCACGATACGCCCGCCGTGCATGACGCCGATGCGCATCGACATGCCGAGCACTTCGGGCAGCTCGGACGACACCATGATGATCCCGGTGCCGCCTTTGGCGAGCGAGACGATAAGATCGTAGATCTCAGCCTTGGCGCCGACGTCGATGCCGCGCGTCGGTTCGTCGAAGCAGATCAGCGTCGCGCGTTCGAGCAGCCACTTGGCGAGCACGACCTTTTGCTGGTTGCCGCCCGATAACGAGCGCACCGCTTGTTCGATCGAGCGCGAGCGCACGTGCAGCTCGGCCGACAGCGTCGCGACCGCTGTCGTCTCCTTCGGCCGGTCGATGACGCCGAGCGTCGCAAAATCCTCGAGGTGGGGCAGCGTGACGTTTTCGCGGATGGACATGCCAAGGATAAGGCCCTGCGACTTGCGATCCTCGGTCACCAGCGCCAATCCCGCGGCGATGCCGTCGTGCGGCCCCCGCAAGTGGAGCACTGCGCCGCCAAGCGTGACCGAGCCCGAATCGTAACGGTCTGCGCCGCATATCGCGCGCAAAAGCGACGTGCGTCCGGAGCCGACCAGACCCGCGATCCCATAGATCTCGCCGGCGTAGACGTCCAAATCGACGTCTTGGAGACGGCCGCGCGTGGTCAGACCGCGCACCGAGAGCAGGGGCGTCGTATGCGGCGGATCGGGCGGCAGCGTCGGGAAATGCGCTTCGAGAGCACGCCCGACCATGAGCGTGATGACCTCGTCGCTTGTCATGTCGGCGCGCTCTTTGGTCGCGATCAGCCGGCCGTCGCGCAACACCGTGATGCGGTCGGCGATCGCGAAGACCTCCTCGAGCCGGTGTGAGATGTAGACGACGCCGACGCCATGCGCGGTCAGCGTTTTGATGATCGCGAAGAGGCGATCGACCTCTTGTCCGGTCAGCGCCGCCGATGGCTCGTCCATGAAGATGATGCGCGCCTCCACCGACAGCGCTTTGGCGATCTCGATCATCTGCTGCTGCGCGACCGACAGGGTGCGCACCGGCGCGTCGAGCGGCACGGTCACGCCTAAGCGCGCCAGCGCCGCCGCTGCGCGCACGTGCAGCTCGCGCGTGTCGATCACCATGCCGCGCAACGGCTCGTGACCGAGCTCGATGTTCTCTGCCGCGGTCAGCTGCGGCACGAGATTGAACTCTTGATGGATGACGGCGATGCCGAGCGCCTCCGACTGGCGCGGCGATGAGAGCGTGACGGTGCGTCCGTCGATCTCGATGCTACCCGCGTCCGCCGCGACCGCGCCGGACAGGATGTTGACGAGCGTGGATTTGCCGGCGCCGTTCTCACCGACGAGCGCGTGCACTTCGCCCGGGCGCACATCGAAGTCGATGCCGTCAAGCGCGCGCACGCCGGGATAGCTTTTCGAAATGCCGCGCAGGACGAGGTACGGCGCGGCCTGCGCGATCGGCATGTCGCTTATTTCGCCGGCGCTGGCCCCGTGTACGAACCGACCGTCACCGGTATGCGCGACGGTGGCGTGCTTCCCGAGAAATAGTCGTGAATGGTGTCGATCGTCAGCTTGCCGATCTGATCCGGATGCTGCTCGGGATCGCCGACCATCTCGCCCGCATCGATGGCCTTGCGTGCTTCCGGATTGGCGTCGTAGCCCACGATCTTGATCTTGCCGACCTTGCCCGCGGATCTGACCGCTGCCAGCGCGCCGAGCGCCGAGTCGTCGTTGATGCCGAAGATGCCGTTCAGGTTCGGAAAGCGTTGCAGCAGATTGTCGGTGACGGACGCCGCTTGCGCCCGCTCGCCGCCAGCCGTCTGATCTGCGACGATGCGAATGGCCGGATATTTCGCCGCCAGCTCGTCTTTGAAGCCTTTGACGCGATCCTGGACCGACGTCACTTCAGGCTCGTCGATGATCGCGATGTCTCCCCGGCCGCCCAGCGCCGCACCGAGCAGGTCGGCGGCGACTTTGCCCCCTTGGATATTGTCCGAGGCGATGTGCGAGATGACCGTGCCACGCGCGGCGGTGCTGGCGATGTCCGCGGTGAACACCGGGATGTTCGCGCTGTTGGCCTCGACGATCGCGGGGCCGACAGCCTTCGAATCCGCCGGCGACAAGATGATGACATCGACATGTTTGCTGATGAAGTCCTCGACCTGCGATGTCTGCTTGGCCTGGTCGTGATTGGCGTCGGTGAAGACGATCGAGTAGCCGTAGGTGGCCGCCTCGTCCTTCATGCCTTGCTCCATCGCTTGATAGAACTGCGCTTGCAAGTCGAGCAGCGAAACGCCGATGCTCTTGGATCCTGACGCGGGCGTGCTCGTCGGCGCGTTGCTCTTGGCGCATCCGGACACGAGCAGAATGAGGGTTGCCGCCAAGGCTGCCGCGGCGGAATTACGTCGCAAGTGGTCCTCCGATACGTAGTGCGTGCGTCCTGCGGGCCGATACGGCTCGCATAAACGTTCGAACGATTGCGCCCCGCGCTATCCACACAGCCCGGCATCCTTTGTGTGGATATGTGGATAGCAGGCACGTGCTACTTTAAGCCGACCTAAAGGCAATGATGACATCTGCAGATCAGCCACTGGCGGGCACTACGAGGCGCGCTTGAGCAATTCCCGGGAACGGTGCGTACGAAAAAAGCGGAAAAAACGAACGCCGGACGCGAGTGGCGCCCGGCGCTTTGCGAATGCCCTAGCCGTTAGCGATCGTCGCCGTCGTGCCGGCCATTATCGCCGTTGTGCCCAGGCCCGTTGGCGTTGCCATTTCCGCGATTGCCGTTCCACTGGTTGCCGTTGCGTCCGTTATTGTGGACGTTGTAGCGGGCGCTTGCATTGTAACGGTCGTCCGTATCGCGCACGGTCCGAGTCGTGCTGTACATGTAGCTCGGATAGCTGTACGTGGGTGGCGTGTAGGTCGGGTAGTTGTACGTCGGATACGTATACGCCGGCTGGTAGGCCGGATAATTCGAGTATCCGTATCCCGGCTGCGGGTAGTTGTTGTTCGGATAGTACACCGTCGGATTGGCTCCGCAGTACTGCTCCGATCCATCCCACGAGCATGGCGCGCCGTTCGTGCCGGTGTAAAGCACTTGGCCGTTCGGATACACGACTCGGCCATCCGCGTACACGGTCCCGCCGTCGGGCGTGTAGCCGACCACCGTGTTATGCGCGACGTTCTTGTTGTGCACGTTTTCGTAGATGACGATGCCGGCGATTGCCGCCGCCGCGCCGAGGATGATGTTGCGCGTCGAAGCCGCGCCGTCGGCGCGCACCGGACGCGCCATCGAAAGCGCGACGATCAGCGCAAGGGCTGCTGCGACGAGCGGCCGGGCGATCGCTTGGTAGTTCTTTGTGTTCATCGAAATTGGACCTCCGCACACATTGTACGAAGGCGGGCTGAGAATGCGTTGCGCTCTCAGTATAATCCCAATCTCATTTATTCAAAAACTAAGGCGGGGGCGCCGCCCAGCGCTCCCGCCCTCGCCCATCGTTCGCTAGCGCGACCGAAATTATCCGATCTCTAGTAGTTCTTGACGGCTGCCGATACCGGTATCACGCCGGCGACCTTCCAGCCATCCTTCGTTTTCGTGCACGTCGTGACCACGATGGCTTTCGCGCTGTACGGCGTGCCGGAAACCGTGGCGGTGATGTTCATAGGCGCGATGACGTCGGCCGTGGTCGCGCTGCGCAGCGTGACGTGGGTGTTCGTATAATCGGGCGTTGCGCTCCAGACGCCGCTGAACAGCTTTTGCAGGTGAGCCGAGACCGCGTCATAGCCGAAGACAGGCCCGGATATCGTCAACCACACGAGGTTCGGGTCGTTCCATAGGAGCTTTTGCACGCCGGCAAGATTGTGTTGGTTCTGCAGACCGATGAACTGCGTGAACAGCGCGCGCACGTTCTGTTGGTCATACGTCGCGGTGTCGGCTCGCGCTGGTACACTGGCTGAGGCTAGCACCAATGCGACAAGAGCCACGAATGTAAGGCGAGTCAACATATGACTGTCTTTCCTTTCCTGAATCGAAACCTTGGTTGTCTGGCGCGACGGTTCACCCGCCGCCCGCCGATTTCCCGCGACATGCTAGCTACGCACAGGTTCGGGACGGCGGGCGTCCAACCACCCGCAAACGGTCCGTTCACAAGAAGGAGACGATATGGTCGCACGCTTGTCGTCGTTGGTGTTCGCCGTTCTGATCGCCGCGAGCACCGCAGCCGCAGCAGCGACAACGCCGGCGCGCTCGCCCAATCCCGCGATTCAGCTCATGAAGGTCACCTGCGGTGACATGCTCGCCTCGGATGTCTTGGATCGCTCGTCCATCATGATGTTCTATTGGGGCTATCTCGCCGGCAAGCAAGGCGCGACGGTGCTCAACACGAGCGGCTTGGAATTGGCGACGTCGCGCGTCATGGAGGTGTGCACGGCGCACCAGTCCATGACGCTGTTCGATGCGATCGATGCGGCCAAACGTGGCAACAAGTAAGAGCGCGCGGCTGCGCGCCTTTTTGGTCGCTGCGATCAGCCTCACGTTGGCTATCGCATTGTGCGTCGACGTGCTCGCACAGGGCTACGGACAATCCGGCTACAGCCAGCAGCGTTATTCATATAATCCGCCGCCAAACCAATATGAGCGTTGCTCCAATGTGGCGCAGCAGCGGTCGGGGTATTCCGGCGGATCAAGCCACGGAGCAGGCGCCCTCGAGGGAGCTGCAGGCGGAGCTCTCGCCGGCTCTTTCGTCGGCGGCTGGAGCGGGAATGCAGGCGGCGGCGCTGCATGGGGCGCTGCGATCGGCGCCGTCGCCGGCGGCATTCGCAAGCGCAATCGGAAGAACGAAGAGGAGTCGCGGCGCAACGAATTCGACAAAGTGTTTGAACAGTGTATGAACTCGTATCAGCAATCCGGTCAGCAGTACGCGCCCGGAGTCCGTCCACCGCCGACCGCGCCGCAGCGCCCGATGACGCCGGTGCCGACGAGGCAGCCGCTGGGTACGACGCCCGAGCCCCTCGGCGCGACGCCGGAGTCGCCCGCGCCGACAGTGTCCGTTCCGGTGAAGCCCTACCCGGTGCTGCCGTCGATCCCGCGCACGCCGCCGCCGCCGACGGCGCTGCCGACACCGATAGCGCCGACGCCCACTTGACGTGACGTGCGGCCGCCGTGATAGGCGGCTGCATGCTTGCGATCGGCTACTGCGGCGCGGTGCGCGGCATCGAAGCGTACATCGTGCGCGTGGAAGTCGTCGGCATTCCGACCACTGATGTCGGCATCCACATCGTCGGGTTGGCCGACCGGTCCATTCAGGAATCGAAAGAGCGCGTCAACGCGGCGATCCGCTCGTCGGGTTTCTTATTTCCGACGTATCGCGTCGTGGTCAACTTGGCGCCGGCCGCCGTGCGCAAGGAAGGCGCGGCGTTCGACATCGCGCTCGCGCTCACGATTCTCGCCATGGACCAGCAGATCGATGCGCACAGGCTGCGCGACGTGGTCGCCCTGGGCGAGCTCGCGCTTGACGGGTCGGTCAAACCGGTCGGCGGCGTGCTGCCGATCGCGATGGCCGTGAAGCGGTCGCGCCACAAGCGTCTCATCGTGCCGGCGGACAATCTAAAGGAAGCTGCGCTCGTGGCTGGCCTCACGTTATACCCGGTGCACACGCTCATGCAGGCAGTCGACGTCGTGCTCGGCCGGGGACCGGCCGGCATCGGGTCGTCCGGCGCGGCATTGGAGCGCGACGCACCCGAGCCGCATTTCGCCGAGGACCTGCAAGATGTCCGCGGCCAGGCACGCGCCAAACGCGCGATGGAGATCGCGGCAGCCGGCGGTCACAACCTCCTTTTCGTCGGGCCGCCGGGCAGCGGCAAGACGATGCTCGCGCGGCGCATGCCGTCGATCTTGCCGCCGATGACGCCCGACGAAGCGCTCGACGTCACTGCGCTCTACAGCGTGAGTGGATTGCTGCGCGACCGTTCGCGTTTGGTATCGGTGCGGCCATTTCGCGCCCCGCATCACACAGTCAGCGCGATCGCGCTTGCCGGCGGCGGATCGGCGCCGCGTCCAGGCGAGGTCTCCCTCGCGCATCGCGGCGTGCTCTTCCTCGACGAGCTCGCGGAGTTCCAGCGCTCGGCACTCGAAGTGCTGCGCCAGCCGCTCGAGGACTGCGCGGTTAGCATCAGCCGGGCAGGCCGCGCAGTGACGTTCCCTGCAGCATTTATGCTCATCGCAAGTCTCAATCCGTGTCCGTGCGGCTACCAGGGAGACGGGCTGCACGGCTGTTCCTGTTCTCCCGTTGCTGTTGCACGCTACTTGTCGAAGATCTCCGGTCCGCTGCTCGATCGCATCGATATGCACGTCGAAGTGCCGCGCGTGCCGTATGAGGACATCGGCGGCCGCCCGAGCGCCGAATCGTCATCAGCCATCCGCGCGCGTGTTCGAAACGCGCGCGGGCTGCAACGCGCACGCCTCGGTAACAAAGGCTCCAACGCGACGATGCCAGCGCATGTCGTCCGCATTCATTGCGCGCTCGATGACCGCTGCCGAGCGCTCCTCTCTGCCGCGATGGGGCGGCTCCATCTCTCGGCACGAGCGCATGACCGCATCATGCGCGTGGCGCGCACGATCGCAGATCTCGCGCAGTGCGAGAGCGTAAAACCTGAGCATATCGCCGAGGCGATCGGTTACCGTTCACTGGACCGATTGCTTCGAAACGCGTAGACGCGCCGCGCGCATGGCGTCAGCTCGAATACGGGTACCAACCGTCCTACGCAGGAAGCCCGGGCATGCCTGATGGACGTTGCCGCTATGAAGACCGCTCGTTTTTGGACGCGCGCGCGCGTCGATGCCGTCGGACGAAACGGCAAACAATTCCGCGTCGCCGCACGCGGCTGGTCGGACGACAGCATCGAAGCCGCCCAACAATGTGCGCTGGAGATCGCGCGCAAGGTCGCAGACTTCGTGGGCTCTGGCAAGAAGAGCGGCGAGCGCTATCCCTACGGCGTCCGTCCATTGCCCGAACCTGTGGTGCAAGAATTCCGCTCGGCCGACGGACAGCTCAACGCCCTCGTCACGCGCAACCAATACGGCGCGCTCGTGCTCAATGCGCCACGTTTGATGTTCGTCGACATCGATGAGCCCGAAGGACAGGCGCAAGGAGGAGGACTCGGCGGTCTTTTAGGCTCGCTGTTCGGCAAGCCGAAGCCGGCCGCGCCGCAATCCGATCCGGTCCTCGATTCCATCGGTGCGGTCGTCTCCGCACGCTCGCTCAGCGCGCGAGCCTACAAAACGGCGGCAGGCCACCGGCTCATCATCACCAACGCGCCGTTCGCGCCAGACGACGCGCAAACGGAAGCGTTGCTCAAAGAGTTCGGCTGCGATCCGCTCTACATCCGGCTCTGCCGCTCGCAAGAATCGTTTCGCGCGCGCCTCACCCCAAAGCCATGGCGCTGCGACATGATGAATCCGCCCGCTGAGTTCCCGATCGACGTGCCGCAGCTGCAGGATCGATATAATCGCTGGCTTGTCGACTACGACATGAGGTCAAGCGCATATGCGACGTGCCGCTATCTCACGACCTTCGGCGGCGATTCTGTCGCCGATGGTTTTGCGCCGTTGATCGAATATCACGACGTTCAGAGCAAAGCGACCAGCGGCCTCAAACTCGCCTAGCCGTCCGCGATCTACGAAGACGCGATGGCGGCATCGCATGCCTCGCTGATGAGACGG
>JAFAHD010000087.1 GCA_019237415.1 Vulcanimicrobiota bacterium | reverse complement strand
GTCAAACCTTCGAGCTCTTTTTGCGACATCGACTTGGGGTCGCAGATCACGCCGCCTTTGGCGCCGCCGAACGGGATGTTCGCGAGCGCGCACTTCCAGGTCATCCACATCGCGAGCGCTTTGACTTCATCCAAGGTGACGTCGGGGTGGAAGCGGATGCCGCCCTTGCCCGGACCGCGCGACAGGTTGTGCTGCACGCGGTAACCCTCGAACACCTTGAGCTTGCCGTTGTCCATGCCCACCGGCACGGACACGGTCAGGACCCGCTTCGGCTCGCGCAGGTACGAGTGGATGTTCTCATCGAGCCCGATGAGTGTGGCCACTTCGTCCAGCTGGCGTTGCGCCATCTGCCAGACGTTTTGCTGCGATTGGACGGCCGAGCGGTCGAGCGTAGACGACATGATCTCCCCTTGTACGGACGAGCGTGCCGAAGACAGGACTTGAACCTGCACGTCCTTGCGGACACAAGTACCTGAAACTTGCGCGTCTGCCAGTTTCGCCACTTCGGCGCGGGCCGGCATGATTTCGCTCATCGTCCTTTAACGCCTCCCGGAACGCCCGCACAGCGCGTCGCGTTTCTCGAGGTGATGGAAGGAATCAGTCGCATGAGCGCTCGGATGTTGGCCGGCGCGATCGTCGCCGCAGTCAGCGTATCCCTGGTGCGCGCAGCACAAGCCGTGCCGTATCTGCCGGTGCCGCACGACGCCGCCGTCATCTTGAACACCGGTTCGACGAACTCTGCCGGATATCGCATCGTCATCTCGCGCGACGGATCCGCGCAATGGGTCATGGGCTCGACGCGTCAGAGCGCACGCGTGAGCAAGCGCAACACGGACGCGTTGTTCACCGCGTTGTCCGCCGCGATGCCGTTGTCACAACTGCGCGCGGCGGAGTGCGAGAAGAGCGCGTCGTTCGGCACGTCGACGTTCGCGTATTGGCGGCATCAACGATCGAACGACCTCGAATGTCCGGCGGATCCCCGCGCCACCGAGCTGTACTCGAGCATCGCGGGCGTCGTGGTGGAGCTCGGCATCGGCAAGCGGATGATCCCGATGATGCCGAACGAGCCGCGCCGCCCCATGCCCCAACCGACCAACACGTAGCGGAACAGCCGCGGTACGTCGAACGGCCGTGGCATGCGGCGATTCTTCGCGCCTTCGAACCCCGAGGTCGCGCTGCGAGTGGTCGCGGCCCTCTTCGGACTCCTGGGTGCGTTTTTCGTGCTGTGGTCGCTGCTCAAGTTGTCGGACCTCGACCTCGCACCGGTGCGGCTCATGGTTTTCGGCTTCGGCATCGCCCATGGCCTCACGAGCGTGCTCCTCTTGCGCGCTTCTGAGTGGGGGCGCAGGCTTGGCTTCCTCCTCCTGGGGATTTGGGCGCTCATCGCCGGCCTTGCACTGGTGGTCGATGTGGGGTTCTCGCTGTTCTGGAACCACTCAGTGCCGGCCGAGCCTGTGATCGCCGTCGTCTCGTTGACGCTCGTCTACGTGTGGATGTCCATCGTGCTTTTGCGCAGCGATGTGTGGTGCATCCTGAACTGATCAGAACTCCGTGCCGCTGGTGAAATTGAAGCCCTCGATGCGCACGGCCGGCAAGACGTGGCTTTCGCTGCGCACCAGCTCGCTCGCGAGCTCGCAGCGCCCCAGCGCCTCGACGATCGACTCGTTGAAGCGCATGTTCTTCAAGCCGTGCGTGATGCGCCCGTCTTCGATCGCGAACAGCCCGTCGCGCGTCATCCCGGTGATGATCGTCTGCTGCTGATCGACCAGACGGATATACCACGTGCGCGAGATGAGCACGCCGCGTTCAACGCCTGCGAGCAGGCCGGCCGCGCTCGTCACGCCCGGATCGACGACCAGGTTGAGCGGCAGCGGACCGTACGCATTGGGCGCCGGCAATGCGTGGCCCGTGTTCACGTGGTGCATCTTCGCCGCGTAGTACGAGTCGTAAACGACGTCATCGGCGACGCCGCGCTCGATAAGCGTCACCGGCCAGCGCGGTGCCCCCTCGAAATCGAACGGCATGCCCAGCCCTTGCGGCTGTGTGAAGTCGTCGCGGATGGTCACGTTGTCGCCCATCACCTTTTGGCCGAGCTTGCCGCTCATGAACGAGGAGCCTTGTTCGAGCGGCTGCGCCCCGAACGCTATCCACGAAAGATAGCCGATGAACTCGCGAAACGCGGCGGGCTCGAGGATCGCGGTGTACTTGCCAGGTGAAAGCACCTCGGGATTTGCGCCATCCACGCACTTGCGCGCCGCGACTTCGGCGAGCGCCGCAGGGTCGAGGTCCGTGAACCTGCGCGCGTAGCCTTCCGCGTAGCCGCTCGACGTCTCGCCGATGGCCTTGATGTTGATCGCGCTGTCAGAACCGCGGAACGTGCGCCGCACGCCTTTCGAGTTCGCCACTGCGATCGTGTCGTTTCGGCTCGCGACATAGCCCGCGGCATAGATGTCGTGGCGGCGCATCACGCGCACGATCTGGGCGACGGCGTCGGCGCGTGCCTGGGGCGGCAGCGCTGCGGTCGCTTCGTCGTACGTCGCTGGGATATCGTCGCACGGCGTCGCATCATCCGGCAAGCCCGGGAAATCCGCGTCTTCGGGCGCCAGGCTCGCGATCTCGTGTGCGCGGGCGACGACACTCGCGATGCCCTCGGCATCAAGCCGGTTGGTCGACGCGACGCCGGTACGCTTGCCGATGGCGGCCCGCACTGAGAGCTGCCAATTGCGTTCGACCATGCTCTCGTGGATGTAGTTGTGCGTGTAGCGCGTGAGCGCGTGCTCGCTGCCCATGACGAGCGCTTCCGTCTCGTCCGCTTTGGAGAGGCGAAGGGCGCTGTCCAACGCTTCCTGGACGGCACTGTCGTCGGTGACGAAATCAACCGCCATAGCCGACTCCCACCTTCACGTTGCGGAAGCGCGCCGGAGACGATGCCTGGCACGAGCGCGCGGTCTGCAGCGGTTCGCCCTTGCCGCAGTTGGGCGTTCCCCACGCGACCCACGTGGACTGGTCGCCGATCGCATCGCACGACGCCCAGAACTCGGGCGTCATGCCCGCGTACGTCGGATTTTTGAGCAACCGGCCGCGTTTGCCGTTCTTGATCTCATAACCGATCTGGCAGCCGAATTGGAAGTTGAGCCGCTTGTCGTCGATCGACCACGAGCGGTTGCTTTCCATATAGATGCCTTGCTTGATGCCGTCGAACAGCTCGTCCAGCGATGCGGCCGTCCCCGGCATGAGGTTGACATTGCCGATTCGGATCATCGGCAACCGTCCCCAGTACTCGGCGCGGACGACGCCCGCGCACGAGACGTGCGCTGCTGCGGCGGTGTCGCGGCCGGCCATGTAGCCGACCAAGATACCGTCGCGGATCAGGTCGACGCTGGTCGCCGGCGTGCCCTCATCGTCATAGCCTTCGGTGGCCAGCGCTTTCGGGCAGGTCATGTCGCAGACCACCGTCACGATGTCGCTGCCGTAGCGAAAGGTGTTGAGCTTGTCGAGCGTGGCGAACGATGTGCCCGAGAAGTTCGCTTCCCACCCAAGCACGCGATCCAACTCGAGCGCGTGACCGATCGATTCGTGGATCTGCAGCGACATCTGATCGCCCGAGAGCACGAGGTCGGCCGTGCCGCTCGGACTTTGATCGGCGGTGAGCAGCGCCACCGCCTCCTCGCCGACGCGCCGCGCGTTCTCCAGCAGTTTGGCGTCGTTGATGACCTCGTAGCCGCCGGTCTGATACAGGCCACCCGTGCCCGGGTGTACCCGGTCTTGCACGTCACCAGCACCTACCGCAAGCGCGGAGAGCGCGCTGCCGCACTGCACGAGCTGCTGCTCGATGCGGCTGCCCTCCGTGCTGGCGAAGCTCTTGCGCGTGTGCCAGATGTCGATCCACGCGCGCGAAACGGTCACGCCTGAGACGGCGCGCATCTCCTTGTCGACGTCGAGCAAGTACGCGACTCGCTCGCCTGTCGAAACGGTCGACGGGTCGATCTGCACGGGCGTCGCATAGCTGGCGATGAACTTGCCGGCGAGGTCCAGCTCGATGCGCTGCGTCTGCACCGCCCGGCTTGCCCGGGCGATGTCGACCGCAAGCGTTGACACGCGATCGATCTCGCCGGCTTCGATCAACGCGCTGGAGGCGAAACCCCAGGCGCCGTCGACGAGCGCGCGCACTGAAAACCCGCTGCTCTCCGAATCGCTCAGACCGGCGACGACGCCGTTGCGCACCTCGACGTGTTCGTCGCGGGTGCTGCCGAAGCGCACGTCCGCGTATGCGGCGCCCTTGGCGGATGCGGTGTCGAGCGCTCGCTGCGCCTCGGCTTCGAATTCCAACGCCACCTCGCACATGGTAAGGGGGCGAGCTAGCGCTCGTCCCTTGCAGATGATTTGGGAACAAGAAACTGCGTGCGCCGCCGGCGCAAATCGCTTCGCCGCGTTTCGGGGCGCAGGGTGCAGGTCCCCCGGGAACTAAAGAATACGTAGATGTTCAGGCTGGAGAACGGGCAGGCCAACCCCACGAACGGCACTGCCGACTTGGACGTCGAGGAGGCGCGTCCGCCGCTCGTGCCTGCCGTCGACAAGGCGTTCAGGCTCCTCACGGCCCTCGGAGATTCCGCCGAGCCGCTCGGCGTGTCGCAGCTTTCGCGCACGCTTGGCTTAGGCAAGAGCACCGTTCACGGACTCGTGACGACGCTCGAGACGCTCGGCATCATCGAAAGCCCGAGTGGCGTCAAGCGCTACCGGCTCGGGCCGGGCCTTTTCGCGCTTGCCTCGCGCTCGGCCGGACAGCGCGACCTGCGCAATATCGCGCGGCCCGCCCTGGAGCGCCTCGCGGCCACGACCGAACAGACCAGCTTCCTCGGCGTGCCGGCCGAGGACCATGTCACCATCCTCGACCTCATCCACGGCCGTCCCACCATGTCGATCTCCGCGCCGATCGGGTCTGCGATTCCGTTGCTCGCAGGCGCGGTCGGCAAGGCGGTCGTTTCGGCCTGGGATGAGGAGCGCCGCGCGCAGTTCTTCGCTCAAGGCCGCCTGCCGGCGTTCACTGTCAACACCATACGCGATGCCGCGCAATTCAGGGACGCAATCGCCACGGCGCAGAGCGAAGGTGCCGCGATCGACATCGACGAGTACGTCGATGGCATGCGCGCTGCGGCCGCACCGATCTTTGGACCCGACCACCAGCTCGCCGCGATCATCTGGGTGGCGGGATTCTCGCGGCACGTCGACCGCGAGCGGCTGGCCGAGATGGCCAAAGAAGTCGCCAAGGAAGCGGCGGACATCTCA
The DNA here is from genome assembly GCA_019237415.1 of Vulcanimicrobiota bacterium. Lineage (GTDB taxonomy): Bacteria > Vulcanimicrobiota > Vulcanimicrobiia > Eremiobacterales > Eremiobacteraceae > JAFAHD01. The sequence goes on along the minus strand of JAFAHD010000087.1, from coordinate 10,355 downwards.
AGACTGCTCGGCGCTTGACATCCACAGCGGCATGCAGATCGTGATCGCCGGCTGGCTCGCTGCGATCTCGACGTTGCCGTTGATGCCGCAAGCGCCGATCGAGGTGCCCAAGACGCCGGGCGCGTTCGACTACATGCTCGTGGACACGCAGCTGAAACGGCTTCTGATCGCGCACACGGGCAGTCACGCGTTCGCCATCGCCGACATATCAAGCGGTGCGATGCTCGGACAACTGGACGTCGGCGGCCCACCGCACGGAATCGCAATCGATGTTCGAGACGACGCCTATCTGGTCGGCACGAGCGGCCAGCCGCAGGTCGTCGTCGTCGACCGGCACACGCTGCGTATCCTCAAGTCCATCCGGATGCCTGGGCCGGTGGACGCCGTGGCGCTCGATACGCGGCGCGACGTGCTCTACGCGGACGCCGACAACGGCGCGTCGATCTGGCTGCTTTCGAACGGCCGCATCATTCATACGCTAGCCACCCCGCAAGATTCTGACAAGTCGGCGTACGACGAGCTCAGCGATCGCGTCTATCAGAACTTCACGACCGCGAACGCGATGTACGTGATCGACCCGGCGAAGGTCCGGTTCGTAGCTAGCTGGAGCACGCTGCCGGCGCAAAAACCGCACGGCCTCGCGCTCGACGACGCGCGGCATCGCGTCTACGTCGCGGGGACGAACGGCGTACTGGTCGCGCTTGACCTGCGGACCGGAGTGCGTCTTGGGAGCGCGCCGATCGCTCGCAACGTCGATCAGATCGCGTTCGACCCCGAACGGGCGCGCATCTATTGCGCGAGCGGCGACGGGTTCGTGTCCGTCGTGAGCGCAGGGCCAGCCGGCGTGGCGCATGTGGCAGACGTCCCGGTTCCAGCGGGCGCACACACGCTCGCGCTCGACCCGTCCAGCGGAGCGCTGTGGATCTCATATGGCACGCCCAAGGACGACTACATCATGAAGCTGGTGCCGTTTTGACTTGGACCGCTGATGCCGCCATCGCGTCCTCGAGATCCGCGATAAGATCGCTCTCGGCCTCGATGCCGACCGACAGGCGCAGCAATCCGTCGGTGACGCCGCGCGCTTCGCGCACCTCCTTCGGAATCGAGCCGTGCGTCATCGCCGCCGGGTGGGTGATGAGCGACTCGACGCCTCCGAGGCTTTCCGCGAGCGAGAACAATCTGGTCTTGGTCGCGAAGACGCGCGCGCGATCCGGGGGGCCCTTGAGCGTGAACGACACGATCCCGCCGAAGCCGCGCATCTGCACCGCGGCGAGCCGGTGCTGCGGATGCGATTCTAGCCCGGGATAATAGACGCGCTCGACTTCGCGGTGCGCGTGCAAGAAGTCGGCGACCGCCCGTGCGTTTCGTTCGTGCTCTCGCATGCGGATCGCGAGCGTTTTGGCCCCGCGAAGCGTCAAAAAGCAGTCGAACGGACCCGGCACCCCTCCGACCGCGTTCTGATGGAACTTCAAGACGTCGTGCAGCTCCAGCCGGTCGACGGCGACGAAGCCCCCGAGCGCATCGGAGTGCCCGCCGATGTACTTGGTCGTCGAGTGCATGACGATGTCCGCGCCCAACTCGATCGGGTTCTGCAGATAGGGCGTCGCGAATGTGTTGTCGACGGCCAGCAAGACCTTGTGCGTAGCGCACGTGCGCGCGACGGCTGCGATGTCGATGACGTGCAATAGCGGATTGGTCGGCGTCTCCAGCCAGACCATCTTCGTCTTGGGGGTCAATGCGGCAGTGACGCGCGCCGGATCGGTCGCGTCCACGTAGCTGAAGGTCAGACCGTAGCGCGCGAACACCTTGTCGAAGAGCCGGAAGGTGCCGCCATACAGATCCTCGTTGACCACGACGTGATCGCCGGCGGAGAGCAAGTTCATCACTGCCGACGTGGCCGCCATGCCACTCGCGAAGCATAGACCGAAGCGCGCGTTCTCAAGCGACGCGAGGCAGCGTTCGAGCGCGACGCGCGTCGGGTTCACGGTGCGCGAGTAGTCGAACCCTTTGTGCTGACCCGGCGCCGCCTGCGTATACGTCGTCGTCTGGTAGATGGGCGGAATTGTCGCGCCCGTGCTTGGGTCGGCCTCTTGGCCGACGTGGATCGCCTTGGTCGCGAATTCCATATCGCTCCTATTGATTCGATGAGAGATACGAGATGATGTCCATCTTCGTGAGCACGCCGACCGGCGAGCCTTTGCGCGCCACCACAACAGCCCCGTGGCCGAGCGATAGCTCTTTATAGGCGCGCTCGATCTGCTCCAATTCGTCCAACACGGGGAACGGACGCGCCATCACGTCCTCGACCGGTTTGTGCGCGACGTCGGCGTGGTCGTAGATCAGCTGCATCACGGCGACCTCGTTGATGCTGCCCACCATCTCGCCGCCGGCGACGACGGGGATCTGCGAGATCTGAAATTCGCGCATCAACTCGATGCCGCGCTTGACAGGATCGGTCGGCGCCAGCGTGATGAGCGGCGGCAGCGTCCCTTTGGCGCGCAGCACGTCGCCGACCGTCGCTGCGAGGCCCTGCTCGCCCAAGAACCCGTTCGCGCGCATCCATTCGTCGTTGAATATCTTCGAAAGATAGCCGCGCCCGTTATCCGGCAGCAGCGCGACCACCACTGCACTAGCGGGCAGGTCGCGCGTCACGCGAGCTGCCGCCACGAGCGCGGTCCCTGAGGACCCGCCGACGAGCAAGCCCTCCTCGCGGCACGTGCGGCGCGCCATGAGGAACGACTCCTTGTCGGACACCCGCTCGATGCGATCGATCGCGCGCAGGTCGACGGTCGCTGGCAAGAAGTCCTCGCCAATGCCCTCGACCTTGTACGATTTCGCGGTGTCGCCCGAGTAGATCGAACCCTCCGGATCGGCGCCGATGACCACGATCGATGGATTTTGCTTCTTTAGATAGTGCGCGACGCCGGAGATGGTCCCGCCCGTGCCGATGCCGCTGACGAAGTGGGTGATCTTGCCGGCGGTCGCCTCCCAGATCTCCGGCCCGGTCGTCTGCTCGTGCGACCGGGGGTTGAGCATGTTGGCGAACTGATTGGGTTGAAACGCGCCGGGGATCTCACTCGCCAGCTTCGCGGCCACACCGTAGTACGACTCGGGACTGCTGGCCGGCACGTTGGTGGGCGTGATCACCGTTTCGGCGCCGTACGCGCGCAGCAGCCGGATCTTCTCGTCGCTCACCTTGTCGGGCATGACGAGGATGCAGCGGTAGCCTTTGATCGCCGCCACCATCGCGAGCCCCGTGCCGGTGTTGCCCGAGGTGGCCTCGACGATCGTGCCGCCCGGCCGCAGCAAGCCTCGCGATTCGGCGTCCGCGATCATCGCCAGCGCCGGACGATCCTTCACCGATCCGCCGGGATTGAAGAATTCTACTTTCGCGAGCACGAGGCACTTGGCGTCGACGACGCGCCGCATCCGCACGAGCGGCGTCGCGCCGACGGTGTCGAGCGCGCTGTCGTAGTACCGCATGCCGTCGTCGCGCAACGGCCCGAGATTCCAGTCCGGCGTCAATGCGGTCTTCATGATACCGCTCCCCGAGGATTGCGGCCGGCGAGAAACGCTTCGGTGCGCACGTCGCCCGGCTTGTTGAAGAGCAGCGGCGTGTCGCCGGACTCCACGATCTCCCCGTTCGCCATGTAGATGGTGATGTCCGCGAGGCGCGCCGCCTGCTGTAAGTCGTTGGTGGCGATGATGATCGTGTGGTCGCGGCGCAGGCGTGCGATCACATCTTCTATGGAAAGCGCGGCGATGGGGTCAAGCATGGCAGTTGGATCGTCGAACAGCAACACGTCGGGGTCGACCGCCAACGCGCGCGCGATGCTCAAACGTTGCTGGGTATCCTCGGGGAGCGGCGATGCGGGTGCGTCGAGTTTGTCGGCCATCTGCTCCCAGAGCCCGGCGCGCCGCAGCGCCCGTTCGGCCGCCTCGCGCATGCTGCGCTCGTCGCGCACGCCTTGTGCGGCCAAGCCGAACATCACGTTGTCGCCGATTGTCGTCGGCAGCATCGTCGGCCGCGCGAACACCATGCCGACATTGCGGCGCAAGCGTGCCGTGTCGACGCCGGCGCCTAAGATCTCCGCGCCGTCGATCTTGATGCTGCCCTGCACGCGCGCTTCGGGATTGAGATCGTGCATCCGGTTGAGCGCTCGCATGAGAGTCGACTTGCCGGAGCCGCCCTCGCCGATGAGCGCAGTCGTGGTCTTCGAAGCCACGTCGAAGGTGACGCCGCGCAGCGCCGGCTCGCTGCCGTACCAGACGCTGAGCTTGCCGACTTCGATCTTGGTCTCGAGCGGCGTGCGTTCTTGCATCTACAGATCCTCTTGCGACGCGCTCTCGGGGGCCGCGCGCAGTTGGGCGATTCCTTGCAGCACCCAGATGAGCACCGCGAGCAGCAGCGCCGATGCGGCCGTGACGCCGTAGACGTCGGCCGACGAGCCGCGCGTCCAGATGTGCACCGCGAGCGGCCATGCGTGGATCGGGAGCGCCCCGCGGCTTGCCGGGACGTTCGCGCCGGCGAGGATCGCGATCGTCGCCGCGCCGCCGATGATCTGCGTCGCGACGATGATGTACGCGCTGCGCAATCGCATTCGCGCACGCGGCAGCAGCACGGAGATCACGATGTACATCGGCGGCGCGCCGAGCGCGGTCGCGACTTCGCGCAGCTTCGCGGCACGCGTGGTCAGCGCGCGCAGCGCGAGTCCGGTCATGAGCGGCATGTTGACAATGGCGAACACGAACGCGGCGCCCGTCAAACTCGGATGCCAGCCGACCGCGGCCGCCGCCAGCAGCGCCGCGTAGGCGACGATGACCGTCGGCACGCTGCCGACGAGCGACAGCGCGCTGCGCATGCTCCCCGCGGCTGCGCCGAAGATCCGCACGTCGGAGGCTCCCATCGCCGCGAAGACGCCGACTGCCGCGGCCGGCGGAAGCGCCAGTACCGTGATATACGCGGTGGCGAACAGCGGACCGATCGCGCTCTCCGGCCCGCGTGGCCCGAGTGCGCTGACGACCTTGGGCAAACCGTTCGCGAGCAGCCAGCCCACGATGACGATGACCGACCCGCACAGCAGCCACGCGCACGCCGCGAACACCACGGCGGGCAACGGACGGAACATCCTTGCCGGCTTGTCCGACAGTGCGTCTATGGCCATGGCACGTGTCCGACCGCGCGCCGTCCGAGGAAAACGGACGCAATCGTCATGGCGAAGAGCAAGAGCGCCGCGGGCGCGAACCGCAGCGCTTCGTCGACACCGCGCGCCGATGCGCCCACCTGCAACAGCATGCTGGCCAGCGTGCCGGAGATGGCAACGCCGTTCGAGAGCGCCGACTTCGCGGATGCGGCGCCGAAGATCATCTGGAGCGCAGTCGCCTCTCCGAGCGCCAGCGCGAACGATGCCCACCAGATGCCCGCGATGCTGCGCTGTAGCGCCGGCAGCATGGCGCGCAACGCCGTCGCGACCGCGTCGGCCCCAGCCGCGGTCGCCGCCTCGCGCAGTTGGTCCGGCAGCGCGGAGAGCGAGCGGCGCATCTGCACGAAGACGACCGACGCGATCATCACGGTGACGACCGTGGCCGCGATCGAGAACGTGACCGCCGGATTCGGCAGCAGCGGCGTGACGAGCAGCAGGCCTGCTGCCGCGACGCCGTAGCCGACCGCCGGCACCGCGTGTAGTGCACCGACCAGCGCTTTGATCAGCTGGCGGTTCGCCGGCGTGGCGATCTCCACCGCGTACAGGGCAGCGCCCACCCCGAGCGCGGTTCCAAGGGTTGCGCCGACGAGCCCCAACGCCAGCGTCGCGGCGATCAGCCCCGCAGATGCATCCCATGAAAACTCGACGTGCCGGACCAGCGAGGCGACCGCTGCCGCGAAAACGACGAGGCCGACCAGCGGCGCGATGGCGACGACGGCGACCGCACACAGCCTCGCCGCCGTGACGAAGAACCGCTCGAGCGCGGGAGACACAGCTATGCCCTTAGCGGGCCTCCCTGAGTGACCCTTTCGCCGCTATCGCGGGTCCCAGATCGGCGGCGGAAACGCGTTCGCGACCGCAGACAGGTAGCGCAGGTAGCGTTCGTGCGCCAACGCGGACCGCTCCCCGTAGATCGACGCCCACTCTTGGTGCGGAATGAACTTCGATTCCGGGCCGTCGATCTGTAAGGACAGGCTCTTGGGCTTGCCGGGGTTCTTCGTCATCGGTATCGTCTCGGGCAGCGCCGTGTATGACGCGTTGTCCGGCGTATCGCCAAATGCGGCGACCAGCGGCGTCGCGGCGGCATCGTAGATGTTCAGCGGCGACAGTCCATACAGCGCCTCGACGGTGCGCAATACCGACGGAATGCTGTAGTGCGTGTGATCGACGAAGCCCTTGCGCACGTACGGGCCGATCGCGAACACAGGCAGGCGGTGCGAGTCGACGTGATCTCCCGTACCTTGGGGATCGTCGGGCGTGACGATGACGATCGTGCTCGGCCACTCAGGCCGCTTCGAAAGCCCTTCGATGATCTGGCCGAGCGCAAGATCGTTGTTCGCGACGTACGACTTCGGGGTGTAGAAGCCGCGCGCCGTGCCGGCGTCGTGGTCGGTCGGCAGCGTCATGTACGAGTACGCGGCCAGACCGTGCGCTGACACGTCGCGCAGGAACATCGCTGCGCGTTGGGTGTCGAGCGTCTTGAAGTCGATGTGCGCCCCCGGGTATTCCCTATCCGCATTGGCCGCCAGACCCGGTGCGATGCGGCCGTCGGGCTGCATCGTCATCTGTTCGCCATAGACGCGATACGAGACGCCTTTGCGCTGCAGCTCGTCGAGGAGCTCGCCGCGCGGGCCGAAGACGGCGCTGACGTTGACGCGCGGTCCATGCGGCAGGTCGGACAGGTTCTTGTACCAATCGAAATCCATCTGCGTCGGCGTGAGCAGATCCTCGCCGAACTGCGACACGGGCCAGATCGAGAATGCGATGCGCACGTCCTTGGCGGTCGCGGGATCGTCCGGCGTCCACAGGTTGCGCTGCAGATAGTCGTTGACCATGCCCTGCGTCGTCCACGAATGGGCGTAGTCGCTCGACTGCCCATTGCCCATGAAATTGTCGAAGAGCGTGTAGCGTTCGGCCAGCGCGTGCGCGTTGGGCGTGTAGCGCCTGCCGTACAGGACCAGATTTGGATCGGCGTCCGCTGACGGCTCGTCGCCGAATTCCTCGTCGAAATGCTTGTTCTCGCGCACGATGAACACGACGTGCTTGATCGGCGGCAGCGCGCCAGGCGGTGGCGACGTGCCCGCCGGCTGATTGTTTTTGGTGACGGCGTCCGACCACTGCGCGAAGCGGCTCGGCTCGACGACGAGGTGCTGGAGCAAGCCGGTGTACAGGCCGTTCCACTCGCTGCCCGGGTCGGGCTGCGTGCCGTATCCGCTTGCGCTCAACGCCCACAGCTGCGGTTTCGGACGCGGATCGTCGTCGATGGTCGCTGCATTCAGGAAGACGACGCTCGTCGGATACCACGCGGTCGGAATCCTACCCTGGACCGTTCCGGTCGCGGTATCGACGACGGCGACGTCGTTGAAGCCCGACTCTGCGACGAACAGCCACTTGCGGTCGTTCGAAATCGCCATGCCGGACGGCGTCTGCCCTGCGAGCGGGCCCGACGTAAGCGCCAGATCGAAACGGCGCGTCACGCGCAGCGATGCAAGGTCGATCGCTGCGACGTCGTGGCCGTCCGCGTTTGCCGCGTATGCGGTGCTGCCGGCGATGAGCAAGGCGGTCGGGTGCGGACCGGTTTGAATCGAGATCGGTTGGGTCGTACCCGCACGCCACGCATCGACCCGATCTCCGTCGTACAGGGTTGCCAGGACCGTGCCATGGACCATGCCGACGGAGAATGGTTGGCCGCCCGCGTGCAGGCGCGAGACCACCTTGCCCGTCTTGTCGTCGAGCACGACGACTTCGTGCATCGCGGTGCGCGCCACCGCCAGGCGATGGGTCGCTGGATCTTCCGCGATGCCGTTGAGCAGCCCGCCGACTTGCCAATCGGCGCGCTTGGCGAAGAGCGCTGCGCTGGTCTTCGCATTTCCGTTGTACGTGAAACGCGAGATGGCGCCGCTGTAGCCGCGCGCGACGTACAAGCCATCGGACGTCCAGGCCATGCCGCTCGCAAAGGGAGCGTCGACCCGAGCGACGAGCAGCCCGTCTTCGCCCACCCCGACGATGTCGATCGCGCCTATCTGTTGTGAGAGCGCAGCCACGAAACGGTGGTCGGGCGACATCGCAAGCGACGTCGCGTTGCCCTCCACCGGAACGGTGAACCCGACCGGCGTGACGGTGCGGCCGTCGGGCAGCGCCGCGCGAGCGGGCGCCGGCAACGCGGCCAGCGTGCCGGCGAGCAGCAGCAGCGCATACTGTATTTTGTGCATCATCCTTTACGGCCGAGATACAATCTCGGCCGCTCCAAAATCAATCCGCCGCGCCGGGGGGATCACCGGCAGCGGCGGTGGGCGGGCGCCGGCGGGTCGCAACCACCGGCGCCAGGCGTGGCACGTCTGTAGCTGTTAGCGGATCTTGTAGCTGTAGATGAACTCGAACCTGCGCGGCAGCAGTCCGAACTCCTCGGTCGCGCCTGCGCCGATGAGCGGCGTATAGTCCGATGCCGCCGCATACTGGTTGAGCGGCAGCGGCACGCCGTTCCCGATAAGACCGGCCGCGAATGAGTTCTGCTGGAACAGGTTGCTAATGATGATGTTGGCCTGGCCGCGCGTCCCGGTGTTGGCGGAGATGATGAAGTTGGTGTAGTTATACGCGGGCAGGTTCTTGTCGTTGTTGGAGGATACGAAGTAGGTCTCGCTGCGCAGCTCGATCGGTACGCGGGAACCGGTGCCGAATGTGTAGTCGAGCGCGAAGTTGGCCTTGTGGAGCGGAATCTCTGCGAGCTGTCCACCTGGCACGAGCGTCAAGTTCCCTTGCAGGATACTCGCCGGCACATTGAGCGCCACGCTCGAGTTCGTCGCGTACGAGTAGTCGATGAAGAACGCGGGGGTGATGTGCTGGCGGCCTTGCAGGTCGATGCCCTCAGCATACCCGTTGCCGATGTTGAGCACGCCATCCGCGCCGAGGAATGGGAACGCCTGCGCCTGCGTGCCACCGCACGATGCGACGTAGGCGTTCGCGTACTGATTGAGCGACGCATAGCCCATCGGGCCGAAGTAACTCGCCGGGTAGTTCAGCACGGGAATCGTCTGCGTGTAGAGCTGGTTCCAGATCGGCTCGGAATACAGCGAAAGCTGCATCGTGGAGTCAAGTCCGAAGCGATGGCCCCAGCTGAACTCGGTGTCGCTCGCTCGCTCGGGCAGGGCATTCGGGTTGCCGCCGCCGCCCACCGAGTTGAGCGTGCCGCAACGCACGTTCCCTGCGAGCGAACCCACCGACGCGCCGACGAACGGCGAGAACACGTCGGTCAGCGCCGGCTGCGTGCTGATGTAGCCGAAGGCGGCGCGGAAGACGTCGTTCGGTTTCTCCGCGACGAACGCGATGCGCGGATCGACGAACGATGTGTTGGTCACAGTCGAGTGCTTGAAGTACGCGCTGACGTAGGTGGTGAGCGGCGAATTGATCGGATGCCACGCATCGCGGAAGAACGCGCTCGTCTCGTGTGCCGCCGGATCCGGCTGTTGCACGCCGCTGCTCGAGAACCTCGTCGTCGTGTTGTCGTAGTAGCCGCCAAAGCCGAATTCGTTGTTCTGGCCGACGATCGAGAAGGTGCCCACCACGCCGGCATTGTTCACCGCCTCGTTATACCACGACGGATTTGATGCAAGCGTGCACGGTGCTCCGACCAAGCAGTTCGGATTCATCGTCACCGGATCGATGCCGCCCGGCTGGAGGATATACGGCAGCTGCCATGTCCGGTCGTACGTATGCGCGTACAGATCCTGAAAACCCGCGATGCGCAGCGTGTTCTGGCCGAAATTCTGGTCGTAGTGCGCTTGGTAGTCCTGGTTGGTGAACGCTTGCCACGCGGGACCGGCGCCCTGCCAACCGGTGTTGATGTTCGCCCACTGCGCAGGTGTGACGCAGGTCTGGCCGCCGTCCGGCGTCAGACCGTCGGTGCCGAATCCATAGGCGTTGCCGCCGGTCGCGATGCCGGCAAATGTGCCAGGTGCGGTGCAGTTTGGCGGATTGAGCGCGGACGGCGTGCCGCCGGCAAACGATGGGGTGTAGTTCGCGAGCTTTCGCGCGCCTTGCGCGAGCGCGGTGTTGAAGGGCAGATAGTCGCCATCGCCATTGCCGGTCTTGTTGTCCCAGTAGTAGCTGTTGACGGCCGCCGCGGTGAGACTACTGCTGTTGCCGAAGTGGTAT
>JAFAHD010000073.1 GCA_019237415.1 Vulcanimicrobiota bacterium | reverse complement strand
ATCGCTCACCGACGTCACAACGCGCGTGCTGGAACGGCTCGGCCCCGTGTTGGACGACGCCCGTCCCGACGTCGTGCTGGTCCATGGCGATACCACGACCTCGACCGCCGCGGCGCTCGCTTCCTATTATAAGAAGATTCCGGTCGGCCACGTCGAGGCGGGACTGCGGACCGACACCGTCTACGAGCCGTTTCCCGAAGAGATGAACCGGCGGCTGACCGGGGTCATCGCCACGCATCATTTCGCGCCGACGCCGACCGCGCGCCAGAACCTACTGCGCGAGGGCAAGGACCCGCGCACGATCGTCGTCACCGGCAACACGGTGATCGACGCATTCTTGTGGGTGCACGCGCGCGCCGCGCCATACGATGCGCCAGACGTCGGCGCGGGACGGCTGGTCTTCGTCGAAGCGCATCGCCGCGAGAATCTCGGCGCGCCGCTCGAAGCGATCTGCCGCGCGTTGCGTACCGTCGTCGACGAACATCCCGACGTCTCCGTGTTGTGGCCCGTGCATCCAAACCCCGTCATCGTCGAACCGGTGCGCCGCATCCTCGCCGGCCACAAACGCATCCGGCTCGTCGAGCCGCTGAGCTATCGAGCACTGGTCGGCGCCATCGGACGTTGCACGCTGGTGGCGACCGACTCGGGCGGTCTGCAAGAGGAAGCGCCGTGTCTCGGCAAGCCGGTGATCGTGCTGCGGCGCGTCACCGAACGGCCGGAGGGCGTCGCCGCCGGAACGCTACGCGTGATCGGCACGGAAGAAACAGCAGTCGCGTCAGCGCTGAATGAGCTGCTCGACGATGCGGGCGCGTATCAGAAGATGGCGCGCGCCGCAAATCCGTACGGCGACGGGCACGCAGCGCGCCGGATCGCCGATGCACTATGGGCGTTTCACCGCAACGGCGCGCTGCCGGACGAGTTCGATCCATCTGCGCCGCCGACGCTGCCTTCCGCGGCGCGATGAACCAGCAGAAACCGCTTTCCCTCGCGCGTTTGGGCGGTGCAGGTTTTGCGCTCATCGCGAACGTGATCGTCGGCGGGCTGCTCGGCGCCGCCGCCTACAAATACCTGCACTGGGACTGGGCGCTTCCCGTCGGAATCCTCGTGGGGTTCGTATCCGGCTTCTATTCTATGTTCCGCCAGCTCACCGTGCAGTAGGTCTACTGGCCGGTGTAGGGTTTGATCGCGGTACTCGTCTGGTACGCGGTCACGATAAGTGAGTCGAGCATCTGGGCGGCGGCGGCAAGTCTGGCTGCGGTGAACTTGACGCCATCGGCATGCGCGGCCGACGTCGAGTCGGCAAGATCGAACGCGCCGCGTTTCTGCAGCTCGTAGAACGGGATGACCTCGTGCAAGGTCGTCGCCAAGTACGCATCGATGCTCACCTGCGGCACCGTTTGGAACTGCTGCGCCGGGCCGACGAGGGGCAAGACGAGCGGCAGCGTCAGGTATTTCACGACGAAATCATCTTCGTACGACGCATGCGTGTTGCTCGCCGTCGTATAACCGTTCGGGTTGGGATAATTGCCCCAGCCATTGTAGTGAACGGAGACGTGCAGCGGCTGGCTGCCGTCGCCGACGAAATGTCCGAACACGCCGATGTCGTGGATGACGAGCGCGCGCCGCCGTTCGACTTCCAGCTGCGCTGCGGCTTTCGCGTCCGCCGTCGCTTTCGTATCGGCTGAGGTCGCCGCAAGCGCATCTTCGGCGAAGCGCTCGAGCGCGAAGCCCGAGCGGACTTGTTCGTAGCCCTCGAGGATCGCGTACGGAAGAAATCCGATCGCGTACGGATCCGTTGCCGGCTTCGTGCCGTACAGCGCCGCGATGTATTCGTCGCGCGTCGGCGGCATCGCATCGATCGCGACCGCGCCCGCGATCTTGCCGTCGTCGCCGATGTCGATGTAATGATCGGTCGACCACTCGCGATACCATGCGGCTTCGTCCGGCCGGCCCACTTTGAGCCGGTCCTCTTCCGACTGCAGATAGACGATCTCGTCTCTCGCGCCTTGCGCGCGCAGCCAATCGGGCAGCGTTTGCGGGAGATGGGCGACCGCAGCCTCGCCGATGATCTCATGGCCGCGCAGCCCCCAGGCCAGCGCGGGCGAAGACGCGAGTGAGAGCACGAGCGCGAACAGCGCGCAGCGGAGTACAATCATAGCGCTCACGATGCTACCAGCGCCGCGTTAACGCGTGGTTATCGCGACGCACGAGCGTTCGAAGGGGAGGGCGCATTCCAAGGCCGCACGAACACGGAACGTCCCCATGGAAGGCTTCCGCACGTATCGGGCCGCGGTAGCGTCACGCAGCCTGGCAGTGGGAGCTATCGCTGCGGTCTCGCTCGCCGCCGTCCATCAGTATATCGCAGCCCTTTCGTTCTTGGCCGGGACGCTCATCGGCCTGGCCTACCTTTTCCATATCGCTACAGGCTTCAACCGTCTGACGAGAGGCGGCAAGCGCTACATCCCGTTTCTCGTCGGCGAGTCGGTCGTCCGTGTGTTGCTCGCGGGCGCGGCGCCATTCCTCATCGTCGGACGCGGTCCGGCGCTGGGGTACCTGACCTACCTTGCCGGATTTGTCGCACCGCTGGCAGTGGCCATATGGGCCTACAAGAATAGAATCGATGCGGAGTCCGCACAGCACTCCATGCTGAGCGGCGGCTCCGAAACGAGCGCATAAAAGGGATTCGATGCACGAGACCATCGGTGAGCATCCGCTCTGGCATATCCCGTTCCTGCCGGGCGTGTTCAGCACGGTCCACTCCGACACCGTGCTGATCACCTGGCTGGCGATGGCGATCGTCTTGCTCGTGCTTGGGTTCCTCGCGCGTGCGCATCCGGTGACCACCCTGTCCAAACGGTACACGCTGCTCGAGCTCGTCGTCTCCGCGCTGTCGAATCAAGTCGAGACGATCTTGGGCAAGAACGGCGTGCCCTTCGTGCCGTTCATCATTTCGCTCTTCCTCTTCATCTTCGTGATGAACGAGATCGGCGTGGTCCCGTTCGTCGGCAAGTCGCCGACGGCAGACCTCAACACGACGGCCGCGCTCGCGATCTTCGTCATCGGCCTGGTGTGGGGAGTCGGCGTGTACCGCAAAGGGCCGGGTTATTTCGGCCACTTGGTGATCAAACCGCTCGGACTTGGAATTCCAATGCTGCCGATCATGCTCGTCGACGAGCTGGCGCGCCCCGTCACGCTTGCGATGCGGTTGTTCGGCAACATCTTCGCCGGTGAGGTGCTGCTGCTCGTCGTCGCCGCCGTCATCGCAGCGCAAATCCCCATCTTATCGGCCATAGCGAACGGGCTGCCGATCGTGGTCTACGCGTTCAACATCTTCATCGGTTTCCTGCAAGCGCTGGTCTTCACGCTGCTCACGATCGCATACCTCATCACCCCGACGTCTGACGAACACTAAGGAGCGAATTACATGGAAAATACGATCCTGGTCTCCACGGTCATCATCGCCTTCGCCCTGATGGTCGGATTCGCCGCGTTCGGCTCGGCCATCGGCGACGGCATCATCGGCAGCAAGGCGGTCGGGTCGATCGCGCGCCAGCCCGAGGCCCGCGGCAACATCTTCTTCTTTTACTTCCTCGGCTTCGGCATTCTGGAAGCGTTCCCGATCATCGCGATCGCGCTCGCCTTCTTCCTCGTCATCGGCGGCGGCGGGTTCGGCGTCTTCTCGCAGCTCAAGCCGCTGTTGCCGCACTAGCGGAAGGCGTTCGATGCTGCTCTCGTTCGACGGCACGCTGCTCGTCCAGATCCTGAACTTCATCGTGTTCTGGGTCTTGTTGAACTGGCTGTTCATCGCGCCGACGCGACGCGCGATCGAAGCACGGCAGCGCTTCGTCGCGGATCAGTACCGCGAGGCCGACGCGTTTGCGGCGCAAGCGAAGCAGCTCCACGCGCAGGCCGACGGCATCCTCAACGAGGCCAGGCAGGAGACCGAGGCGACGATGCGCCAGGCGTCGACGCGCGCATCGGAGGAGACGCACGAGATCGAGCGCACGGCGGCCGAGGAAGCCGCCGCCACCGTGGCCCTCGCGCAGGCGAAGGTCGCGAGCGAGCGCGCGGAAGCCGTGAGCAAGCAAGGTCCGTTCGTCGCAGAACTGGCGCAGACCATGGCGTCGCGCGCGCTAAGCGCCGATGCGGCGGCCTAACCCATGAACCTGAGCAGCCTTACCGACCCGATCTTCATCGCGAAGATCGTCGACTTTGCGTTGCTCATCGCAGCAATCGTTTTTCTCTATCAAGCCAAGGGAAAGGCGTGGTTGACGTCTGCGCAGGAAGCGCAGAACAAGGCGGTCGAGGACGCTCAAGCGCAGCGCGCGGCGAACGAACAGGCAGTAGACACCGCGCGTCGCGCGATCGATCAAGCGAAGCTCGATGCGGCGCGCATGGTCGAAGTCGGCAAGGCCCAAGCCGATCGGCTCGTCGTCGACGAGATCGCGCAGGCCAAAGAACACGCCGCCCGGATCCTCGCACACGCGAGCGGCGAACTGGAACGCGAGCGCTATCGCGTGCGCCGCGAGCTGCTCGAAGAGACGGTCGAGCGCGCGACCAACACCGCGCGCGACCTCGTCAAGCGCGACCTCACGCCGGGAGCGCAGAACGAACTCGTCGAGCGCGTGATCGACGGTTTGGAGGCCGCGCGTGCCTAAGGTCGCCGTCGCGCGTCGCTATTCTGCCGCGCTGTTCGCGCTCGCGGCAGAGGCGGGCGCGGGCGAACAAACGGTGTCGCAGCTCGATGCATTCGTCGCGGCGCTCGACCGCGATCCCGAGCTCTCGCAGTTCTACGAGTCGCCGGTCATCGATCGCGCGCGCAAAGAACAGATGTTGCAGACGGCGCTCGCCGGCGCGAGCGAGCTCGTGCGCAACTTCATTGTGCTGCTGGTGCGCAAGCGGCGCGAGAGCATCGTACGGCTCGTCGCGCACCAGATGCACGAACTGCTCGACGCACACGAAGGCAGGGCGCGCGCGATGATCGAGACGCCGTCGCCGCTGCCGCCCGCCGAGCTTGCGGCGCTCGCGCGGCGCTTGTCGGCGGTCTACCACCGCAGCATCGAACCGCAGGTCAAAGTCGAACCAGAACTCCTCGGCGGCATCGTCGTCCAAGTCGGCGACCGCTACATCGACGCGAGCGTGTCCGGCAAACTCGAGGGATTGCGCCGGCACCTGCTCGCAAGCGCAGACACCTGGCCGGCGGCCTCGAGCAACGGCCATGCAGGGGATAGCAGATGATCAACGCCGACGAAATCGCCGGAATACTCAAACAGCAGATCAAGAGCGCGCAGACGCAAGTGCGCGAGGACGAGGTCGGCACCGTCATCGAGGTGGGCGACTCGATCGCGCGCGTCTACGGCCTCGATTCTGTCGAAGCGAGCGAGCTGGTGCAGTTCCCGAACGGCCTGTTCGGCATCGTCTTCAATCTGGAAGAGGACAACGTCGGCGTCGTCATCATGGGCGACGATAGCGAAATCAAAGAGGGCGACACCGTGCGCCGCACGCACCGCATCGTCTCGGTGCCGGTCGGCGAGGCGGTCATCGGCCGCGTCGTCAACCCACTCGGGCAGCCGCTCGACGACAAAGGGCCGGTCAACACCACGCGCACGCGCCCGATCGAGACGCAGGCGCCCAACGTCGTGCAGCGGCAGGGCGTGCACGAACCGCTGCAGACCGGCATCAAGGCGATCGACGGACTCATCCCGATCGGCAAGGGCCAGCGCGAGCTGATCATCGGCGACCGCCAGACGGGCAAGACGGCGATCGCGCTCGACACGATCCTCAATCAAAAAGGCAAGGACGTCATCTGCATCTACGTGGCGATCGGTCAGAAGGCGTCGACCGTCGCGCAGATCTACAAGATCCTCACCGACGCCGGGGCGATGGATTACACGACGATCGTCGCCGCGAATGCATCGGATCCGGCCAGCGTGCGCTATATCGCACCGTACGCGGGATGCGCGATGGGCCAAGAGCTGATGTACAACGGCAAGCATGTGCTCATCATCTACGACGATCTCTCCAAGCACGCGCAGGCGTATCGCGAGATCTCGCTCGTGCTGCGCCGCCCACCGGGGCGCGAGGCGTACCCGGGCGACATCTTCTACTTGCACTCGCGCCTGCTCGAGCGCGCCGCCAAACTCTCCGACGAGCTCGGCGGCGGTTCGATGACCGCGCTGCCGGTCATCGAGACACAGCAAGGCGACGTGTCGGCCTATATCCCCACGAACTTGATCTCGATCACCGACGGCCAGATCTATCTCGACACGAACCTCTTCTATCAAGGCATCCGTCCGGCGATCGATGTCGGCTTGTCAGTGTCGCGCGTCGGCGGCAACGCGCAGACCAAGGCGATGAAGTCCGTCGCCGGGCAGTTGCGCCTGGAGCTCTCGCAGTATCGCGATCTTGCCGCGTTCTCCAAGCTCGCGTCTGATCTCGACAAGGCGACGCAAGCCCAGCTGTCGCGCGGCGAGAAAGTGACGGAGACGTTGAAGCAGCCGCAGTTCGAACCGCTCGATCTCGACAAGCAGGTCATCCAGATCTACGTCGCCGTCAAGGATTACCTCGCGGACATCCCAACCGATCGCGTGCGCGAGTTCCAGCGGCAATTCTACGAGTTCCTCAAGACCGCGCACCCGGACATCCCGGCGTTCATCGCCGACCGCAAAGAGCTGACCGACGACATCCGCGCCAAGCTGGACGGCGCGATCGTGGAATTCAAGCAGCGGTTCAAGGCAGCCGCATAAACCGATGCCCACGCTCCGCCAGTTGCGCGACCGGGTCCGTTCGCTCAAGAACACGCAGCAGATCACGCGCGCGATGAAGATGGTTGCGGGCGCGAAGATCCGCCGCGCGGAGCTGGACATGCGCGCGGCGCGCCCATACGCGGCAGCGATCGGCGATACGCTCAACAAGCTTGGGCAATCGGCCGGCGCCGGCCTCAACCATCCGTTGATGCAAGCCCGTGAAGTCCGCACGCGCGGCCTGCTCTTGATGACCGCGGACAAGGGACTGTGCGGCGCATTCAATTCGAATCTCGTGCGCGCGGCGTCGAACGAACTCGGCGGCGATGCGGCCGCGCGGCTCTATTTGGTCGGCATCAAAGGGCGCGTCCAACTCAAACGGACGCCCAATCCGGTGGCAGCCGCGTGGCCGCTGGGCAGCAAGCATTTTCGAGAGCTTGCCCGCGAAATCGCGCACAAGATAACCGAAGATTTCACGTCGGGCGCCGTCGATCAAGTGGCGCTCGTCTCCAGCCGGTTCGTGTCGACGTTGGTGCAGCGGCCCACGACGACGCGCCTGCTGCCCATCGCCGCCGCAGGCGCGGGCGAACGCGATCCAGGCAAGAACGCATTCGAGTTCGAGCCAGACGTCGGCGCCGTGCTGGCGGCGCTGTTGCCGAAATACCTGGAGTTCACCATCTTCCAGGCGCTGCTCGAGACGCAAGCATCGGAATTCGCCGCGCGCCTGATCGCGATGACCAACGCGACCGACAACGCCGGCAAGCTCATCGATGAGATCACGCTGGCGATGAACAAGACGCGCCAGGCGTCGATCACCAAAGAGATCCTCGAAATCGTTGGCGGCGCAGAAGCGCTGAAGGGATAAGGACGCAAGGACATGCCAGGGACCGGAAAAGTCGTACAAGTGCTGGGCAACGTGGTCGACGTCGAGTTCGCCCAAGGCGAACTGCCCGATATCTATACCGCCCTGCTCACCACCATCACGGGCGCGGACGGGAAACCGCACGAGCTGACGCTGGAAGTGCAAAGCGAGCTGGGCAACAACCAGGTGCGCACGCTCGCGATGGGCGGCACCGACGGCATGGTGCGCGGCCAGACGGTGGCCGATACCGGCGCGCCGATCACGGTGCCCGTCGGCGAGGCGACGCTCGGGCGCATCCTCAATGTGCTCGGCAAGGCGATCGATTCCGACAAGCCGGTCGATGCGGCGGCGCAGTATCCGATCCACCGGCCCGCGCCGAAGGTCGACGAACAAGATCCGACGACGGTGATGTTCGAGACCGGCATCAAAGTCATCGATCTGCTCGCCCCGTACGTGCGCGGCGGCAAGGTCGGATTGTTCGGCGGCGCCGGCGTCGGCAAGACGGTGCTGATCCAAGAGCTCATCCGCAACATCGCGGCGGAACACGGCGGCTTCTCGGTGTTCACCGGCATCGGCGAGCGTACGCGCGAAGGCAACGATCTGTGGATCGAGATGAAGAACTCCGGCGTCATCGACAAGACGGCGCTCGTGTTCGGCCAGATGGACGAGCCGCCGGGGGTCCGGCTGCGCGTCGGCCTCACCGGCGTGACGATGGCGGAATACTTCCGCGACGAAGCGGGCAAAGACGTGCTGCTCTTCATCGACAACATCTTCCGCTTCATGCAGGCGGGTTCGGAAGTGTCGGCGCTGTTGGGCCGCATGCCGTCAGCGGTCGGCTACCAGCCGACGCTCGCGTCGGAGATGGGCGCGCTGGAAGAGCGCATCACCTCGACGCGCAAGGGCTCGATCACGTCGGTGCAGGCGGTCTACGTACCGGCCGACGACTTGACCGATCCTGCGGTGGCCACCACGTTCTCGCATCTCGACGCGACGACCGTGCTCTCGCGCTCGATCTCAGACAAAGGCATCTATCCGGCGGTCGACCCGCTTGCATCGACGTCGCGCCTGCTCGAGCCGCGCTTCGTCGGCGAAGAGCACTACAGCGTCGCGCGCCGCGTGCAAGAGACGCTGCAGCGCTACAAAGATCTGCAGGACATCATCGCGATCCTCGGCGTCGAAGAATTGTCCGAGGAAGACAAAGTCATCGTCGGCCGCGCGCGCCGCATCCAGCGCTTCTTGAGCCAGCCGTTCTTCGTCGCCGAAGCGTTCACCGGACGGCCCGGCAAGTACGTGCCGCTCAAAGAGACGATCGCCGGCTTCAAGGAGCTCGTCGACGGCAAGCTCGACGATCTGCCGGAGCAAGCGTTCTACATGTGCGGCAACATCGACGAAGCGAAGGCGAACGCGCAAGCGCTCGCCGCCAAGGCGTAGCCGCAGCGATGGCGACGACGCACCTGCTGATCGTCACGCCCGAATCGAAGCGGTTCGAGGGCGATGTCGAGATCGCGATCGCACCGGGTTCGGCGGGCGATCTGGCGGCGCTGCCCAACCACGCGCCGATGCTGACGACGCTGCGGCCCGGCATCGTGACCGCGCGCGAGACCCAGGCTTCGGCCACGGCCGCGGATGCCGCGACCGGATCGCGCTTCGCCATCGACGGTGGATTCATGCAGATCACGCCGGACAGCGTCATCGTGCTGACCGACCGGGCCGTGACACCAGGTGAAGTCGAACTCGAATCGGCGCGCGCCGAAGTCCAGCGGGCGCGCGAGGCGCTCGCGCAGAAGCAGGGCGTCGATGACTCCAAGGAACGCATCGCGCTGGCGTTTGCCCTGGCTAAGCTCGAGCTCACCGGCCGCGGCGAAGCGTAACGTCGCAGCGCGTTTTGCGAACGCGCGCATCGCATGATCGACTCCTTCGACGGTCTTTCGACTCGTCTCATCATCGAGGGCGGCCGCCGGCTCGAAGGCACGCTGCATGCGCCGGGCGCGAAGAACGCCGCGCTGCCGATCATGGCCGCGGCGATCCTCGCCGAGGGCGAGACCGTCTTGCATCGCGTGCCGCGCATCACGGACGTCGACGTCATGACCGCGATTCTCGAAAGCCTCGGTGCCCGCGTGCGCGAGCAGCCGGGCGGCACGATGGTCATCGACACCTCGTCGGTCAATTCGTATGCGCCGCCCTACGCGCTCGTCAGCCGGCTCAATGCATCATTCGACGTCACCGGAGCGCTCATCGCGCGTTTCGGACGCGCCGAAGTACCGCAGCCCGGCGGATGCGTCATCGGTCCCCGAGCAGTCGATCTGCACTTGCGCGGATTCGAAGCGCTCGGCGTCGAGATCGACCTCGAGCACGGCGCGATCATCGCCAACGCGCCGTCGCTCAACGGCGCGACGATCGCGCTCGCGAAACGCTCGGTCGGCGCGACCAAGAACATCATGCTCGCGGCCACCAAGGCGCGCGGCACGACGGTGATCGAGAACGCGGCGCTCGAGCCCGAGGTCGTCGACCTGGCCGACTTCCTGTGCGCGATGGGCGCGCGCATCCGCGGCCAGGGCACGCCGACCATCACGATCGACGGCGTGCGCAAGCTGCATGGCTGCGAGCACACGGTGATCCCCGACCGGGTCGTCGCCGGAACGTACCTCATCGCGGGCGCGATCACGGGCGGTGACGTCACGCTGCAGGGGCTCGATCCGGCCATGCTCGAGGCGCTCGCCGACAAACTGCGCGCGACCGGTGCTGCAGTCGATGCGCAGGGCGTGAGCGTTCGCGTGCAGGGCATTCCTGCATGGAAGCCGGTCGACGTCGTCACCGCGCCCTATCCGGGTTTTGCGACTGATCTGCAGGCGCCGTTCGTCGCATATCTGAGCCTCGCGAAGGGAACGTCGCTCGTCGAAGAAACTATCTTCGACGCGCGCTTCGTGTACGTCAGCGAGCTCGCGCGCATGGGCGCGGACATCAAGGTGTCGGGCCGCAACGCGGCGGTCACCGGCGTCGAGCGGCTCAAGGATGCGGTGGTCGAGGCGCCGGATATCAGAGCAGGCGGCGCGCTGGTGCTCGCCGCACTCGCCGCCGAGGGGACGTCGCAGATCGGCGGGCTCGAGTTCATCGACCGCGGCTACGAGTTCATCGAAGCGAAGCTCACGGCGCTTGGCGCGTCTGCGATGCGCGTCAGCGGCGTCGCGCCGGTGCTGCCGGCCGCTGACATAACCGTGACGGAGACGCTGCCGCGGATCGTGACGCCGTACGCGCCGTAGTATAAAGGAAGAATCTTGGATATCGGAATCGACTTAGGCACCGCCAACGTGTTGGTGTACGTGCGCGGCAAGGGGATCGTGCTGCGCGAGCCCTCGGTCGTCGCCCGCGACGTCCGCAGCGGCAAGACGCTGGCGGTCGGCGAGGAGGCGCGCTCGATGCTCGGCAAGACGCCGAGCAACATCCAGGCGATCCGCCCGATGCGCGACGGCGTCATCGCCGACTTCGAAGTCACCGAGGCGATGCTCAACTAC
>JAFAHD010000086.1 GCA_019237415.1 Vulcanimicrobiota bacterium | reverse complement strand
TCGGCAACAAGGCGGTCGGACTGAAACCGAGCGCGCCGCTGCTGGACGCCGACCCGATTGCCGCCGCTATCGCTGCCACAGCGGTCAAACCGATCAACTGCCATCCGTTGCGCCACAACAACCACGCGCCGAGCCACCTCGCCATCGTCGCGTCGGGGTGGCTCGATGAAGCGAGCGTTCCCGCAACGCGAGAAGCAGCGTGCAACATTTGAGTCCATGCGGACGCAAACGTTCCCACGAGCAAAACGGGAACTGCCAGTGCGAGAATCCCGAACCATGCCGATGCTGCCGAGCTATGAGGCCATCGTCCCTGCGCGCGGAGCTTTGCCGCGCGTTTGGGTGTTGGAGCTTCCTTGCGTTCGGCCGATTCACTCACGGCGCGGTTGGCTTCGCAGGCTGGTCATCTGGCGAGATGGACGGTCAACGCGGAGAGCTTGTGGAGCCAGAAGAGCGTCGATACTGCACCGATCAGCACGGCCCCAATCGCGAGCGGAGAGCCTGTCGCGGGAGCGAGAAGCATTGCGTTGACTCGGGGTGCTAGGCGCGCGAGCGAACCGGCCGCGATCGTCGCGACCGCGTGCGCGAGCATCGGCGCAAGGCAAATCTCAATCGCCCATCTGCA
This sequence comes from Vulcanimicrobiota bacterium, assembly GCA_019237415.1. Classification (GTDB taxonomy): domain Bacteria; phylum Vulcanimicrobiota; class Vulcanimicrobiia; order Eremiobacterales; family Eremiobacteraceae; genus JAFAHD01. The sequence goes on along the minus strand of JAFAHD010000086.1, from coordinate 13,881 downwards.
TGCCATTCGCCCCCCGACGATGATGCTAGCCGCATTCACCGCGTGACCCAGCGAGTGATGAGCGACAAGAAACACCAGTGCCGGGATCATGCCGCTACTGCATGAGACGTATGCGAACATCAGAGGCATCAGCAATGCAAATGGTCCGGCCTCCCGTGCGCCGCCTCCGTCGGCCGAGATGCCGCCCGCCACGGCTTGGTCGATGATAGAACCAGCTGCTGCCGCAGCACCGGCAACAGCCGACGTGGACAGGCCGATGGAAGCGCCGGCGAGCGCGGCACAGCCCGCCAGGAGTGCGACGTCACCTCCAATCGATGGAGGTGATTGGAACATGACGATCGGCGTGATCGACAGCGCGAAGGCCGCGCGAACAATCGGTGGGACCAAGCGTACGTTACCGAGCGGCAGCAGCGCAGCGAACGTTGCGCTGCATGAGAATGCGAGCGCAAACGTGGCTGACCCCGGAACCATGTCAGGGCTCGATCAAGCGGGGTATCGACGCAACGATCGCGGCGAACAAGTGGACAAGCAACGCGAGTGCCGGCACCCCCGCGACGGCGACTAGGAATGCGATGACGAGTAACTTCGGTAAGAACGACACGTTCTGGTCCTGGACTTGGACGATGGTTTGCAGTGCGCCGACGGCCACGCCTGTGATCGCCACGGCCGCGATCACAGGAACGCAGAGGGCCAGCGTCGCCTGAAGCGCGCGAGCCATTAAGTGGACTGCGGTCTGTTCCATTCGCTTATCGGAACGACTGAATCAACGAGCCGCAGACGACAGCCCACCCATCGGCCGCGACGAAGAACAAGAGCTTGATCGGGAGCGCTACCGATGTTGGCGATACCATGAACATGCCAAGCGACATCATCACGGCGGCAACGATGATGTCGATCGCGGCGAAGGGAAGCGCGAATGCGAAGCCCATCGCGAACGCAGCGCGCAACTCCCCGACCATAAATGCCGGCGCAACAACCGCGAAGGATGGAGCGGCAGCGACGCGCGACGTCGCGTTGGCGCTCGGCTTCGCGTAGCGTTCGAATGCCGCGATATCGGAGCGCCGCGTCTGCCGCAGCATGAATCGTTCAAGTTCCGACGCACCGCGAGCAAGTGCGGCTGACATGGACAGCTTATGTGCGGCGTATGGTTCGTACGCCTGGTGTTGTATCCTAATGGCGGTCGGCGACATGACCAGTGCGCTCAACATGATCGCGAGCGCGGCGATGACCGAATTCGGCGGTAACGCAGGCGTACCCAAGGCCGCACGCAAGAGTCCCAGCACGACGATGATCCGCGTGAACGATGTCGTCGCCACCGCCAGCAATGGCAGAAGGCTTAGGCCGAAAAGCAAAACGAGCAGGTCGAGGGGAGACGCGCGGTGAGAAGACGCCGTGAGCGCGTTGGTCCAGTCAAACATCGTCTCTCACTGCTGCGGTTGCGGCGCGCACGGCCGTTATCTCAACGGCAAGCATCCCATTCTCGATTTCGACGAGATCCCCGACCGCGACCACGATGCCGTTGACGAGCAGTTCGACGGGCGCGCGGGCACTTGCACCGAGCGGCACGATGGTTCCCTCGGTGAACGCCAGCACGTCGGAAACTCGACAACGCGCGTCGCCGAGAGTCACCGTGACACGGACTTCGACGTCGTTCAACGCCGCCAGCGTGAGCGCCGGTCCGCTGCTCATGAACCGCTGTTGAGCGCTGCAGCGCCCGTGAGCCGGATCGCGCGAAGGCCTGCAGATTCTCCGAGTATTCCGAAGAGAGCCGGTCCCCCGACGACGGCCAACTTCCCGAGCGCTTCCTGAGCAGCCACACCCAACGCCAGCCGAGTCCCGGCACTCCACGTAGCAAGATTGCCGAGGGTGGTGTGGAAGGGCCGGAGCGTACAGCGCATCACTAACGGGATCTCGTCGACATCCGGATGCCTAATCATTGGAAGCGGCATCGCTCTCACGCAGAGCTCCATGTTCGCGCTGGACGGACCGCGTGAGATTCGAACGCCGGTGCGCCACACTTCATCGTCAAATGCAAGCTGGGCGACTGCTTCACGCCAGGGCACGCCCGACTTGTCCTTGAGCAGCCGCTCCAGACACTCTTGGGCAATCGCGCATTCGACCGGTGTCGGCGGCAGGGAGCTTGGCCCATCGAGGATGCACTCCAGCAACCGCCGGTGATCCTCATCGCTGATGATGCACCAGGCCGGTCGGCCATCGACGTCTGAACTAAGAACGCGCGCTGCATCGTCCAGCTCCGCGGCTCGACAGCGCACTGCCTGGTCCACTGCGACGGTCACTGCGCCGCGAAGAACGTGCCCAGCTTCCGCGGCAAGCGCATTCGCCAGACGCTCAAGTACGGCCGGCCCATCGTCAAACGTGACGCGCCGTTGAGGCGAAGGTCTTGGCCATGTGGGGAGGCGGCGCGTCGATCGCTCGCCGTTCATCGAACGAGGCCAAGTGCGGTGCGAACGCAGGCGTCCGAGGCGCTTGCAAGCGCGGTATCGATCTCTTCTTTTCGTCGCAACATCCACAGGCGGCGCAAATCGCCTTCGATATCGATCGAGCCAGAGGCGAGGACGTGCTGGCGAATCGAGCCGCGACCGCCCACGCCGGCTACATCAAGCGCGGGAGTCCCCGCGGCTCGGGTCGCAAGAAAACTTGAGTCACCTTCTCGTTCCAGCCTTTCCGGTGCGGGGAAGATGGCGATCGCGAGTTGGGCGATCGGGACCAAAACCTCGTGCTTCTTCGGCGATCGATGTTCGGTTCGGTGCTCCACGCCGACGAGCAGTCCCCGTTCGTCGATACGGTACGTCGCGAAACGCTGAGCGGAAAAATCTCGAGGGTTGACGCCGACCGGCGCGGCGCCTGCACCGAGCCTTGACTCAAAGCCCATGACCGCGCGCCCCAGCTCGTCCACCAGCCTGCCGGTTTCGTCGAGTTTGAAGTCACCGAGGCGACTGTACACGGTTCTGTCGTGGTCGCGCAACACGAACATTCCGGGGCCGTCGATTGCGATCGCCAGCGGTGCGGCGCTGGGAACGAACCGATCCGCTCCGGACCGTGCGCCTGAGTCTACGAGGATTCCCGCACGCCTATCGCCGGCGTCTCCGACCGCACCCGGAGTTGCTGCGCGCCGGAGATCCGACATCAGGGCCGCTGTGTCGTTAACTGCGTCCGTCAACACGGTCACTTCCAAACCGAAGCCCAATGCAAACGGTTCGACCCCCGATCAAGGTTCCGATGACCCTACGGTCGCCCGCAACGATAGCGAATCGCGTCGTCTGACTCGGCCTCGTCGTCGCGCTTCGAGACTGCCGGCGAGGGACTTTTGATGCCAGCCGAGTTGCGCAGGCGGCGGTGACCGTCAGCTTGGCACCACGAGGTTCAACATCTGAGATGACGGCGCGGTTTGTGCCTGCGCTTGTTTCAACCGCGACCGGATGGCGCTCGATCCTCGTGCGCGGATACGTCGACGCTCTCAAACCATTTCGCACGAGCGAGGCGAAACGCGCTGATGGAGAGACCAAGCCGTATGCCGCCCGCTCAGCAAGTGAGAACGAGTCGCGCGCTCTGTACGCCCCGTCGAAAACAAAGCTCGCATCGAGATCACCGGTCATAACCGTGAATGGCGCATTCATCGAAGCCACAGAGTACGGGCCTGGCGTTGCCGGTGCATGAACCAGACGTTACAGAATATGCGCTTCCATGGCTTTGAACCCGGCATACAGCGATTGGCCGGTGTGCACGCCCAGCGTCTCGAGCGAGCGAGCGGTCACGCGCGCGGAGATCGGAGGCACCGACGCAATCGTCACCCGAAACGCGCCGCGGTCGGGCACAATGGCTTCGACAGGCCCACGCAGCAGGTTCCGAGCGGACGTCTCTTGCGTCGCCGCGGAGAGCGTCACCGCGTCGGGATCTAAGAGAACGCTGATCTCTCCTTCGTAGTCGCCTTGGATCACCAGGCGAGCCCCACCGATATCGACGGTGCTCGAGCCGTCGCCCAAGCTGTGCGCCTGGCCGCGGTACAGATTTGTGCCCGCGAACGAGGCGATATACGGGGTCGCCGGCCGATTGCGCAATTCTGCGAGGCCTCCCGATTGCGCGACGACGCCGTCCTCGACGACCACAAAGCGCTGCGCGAAGAGCATTGCCTCGGCCGGATCGTGCGTGACGAACACGGTCGCGGCATCGGTCGCAGCGATCGCGTTGCGCAGCGCTTGGCGCACGAGTGGCCGCAGGCGGATGTCGAGCGCGCTGAGCGGCTCATAGAGCAGCAGCACGCTCGGTTTCAGCGCGATGGCACGCGCGAGCGCGACGCGTTGCACCTCGCCCGCTGACAATGTCGATGCGCGCCGAGTTGCGAGATGGTCCGCGTTCACGACGTGCAGCACTTCTGACGCGCGCGCCTCAGTGAGCGATGTGCTGACGCCCGCGGCCTGCAGTCCGAACTCGGCGTTTTCCTGAACGGTCATGTGTCCGAACAGCGCGCCCTTGGCGAACACCATCGAGGCGTTGCGCTGCTGGGCCGGCACGAATGTACGACTCGGCTCATCGTACCAAACCTCGTCGCCGAAACGTATCGCGCCGGCGCGCGGCCGCAACAGTCCGGCAAGGCAGCGCAAGGCGGTCGTCTTTCCCGATGCGCTGGGTCCAACGACCGCGACGGTCTCACCGCGTGCGACATCGATCGCGAAGTCGAGCGAGAAACTGTCGCGCTGCGCGGCGAACGATGCAGACAGGCTCATGCCGCTGCGACTCGCGCTTGCAGTAGCCGCGCGCCGGCGAGGACGAGAAACGACACCGCGAGCAAGATCAGCGAGATCCCGACCGCTGCGTCGATGTCGCCTTGTCCTTCCACATAAACGGCGATGGGCATGGTCTGCGTGACGCCAGGGAGGTTCCCCGCGAAGGTGATCGTCGCGCCGAACTCGCCGAGCGCGCGCGCCCAAGCCAGCGCAAGTGCGGCGCCAAGCGCCGGCAGCGCCGGCGGCACGATCACGCGCAGCGCAGTATAGACGTAGGAAGCGCGCAGCGTGGCAGCGGCATCGACCAGATCCGGGTCGGCGCGTTCGAACGCGTTTTTGGCCGCGATGATGTAAAGCGGCGCGGCGACTAGCGTCTGCGCCATCACCACCGCGATCAGACTGAATGGGATGTGGATCCCAACGGCGTCGAGCGCGTGACCGAGCAAGCCGCGCCGTCCAAAGGCGAGCAACAGCGCAAGCCCGGCGACGACCGGCGGCAACACGACCGGCAGCGACACGAATGCTTCAAGCACCTCGCGACCGCGGAAAGGACGCGCCAGCAACAGCGCCACGGGCGTGCCAAGCGCGACGATCGCGAGCGCGCAGATCGTCGTGCTTTCAAATGAGACGAGCAACGCCTGCCGCACGCTCGTGCGGCTCATCACCTCCAAGAGCCACCACCCCGATGTCGCCTTAGCCGGCCGGTGCGCAACGAGTGCGAACAGCGCGACGGCGACAAGGGCTAGGAACAAGCCCGCCAGCACGGTCGAGAAGCCGGCCAAAGCTGCGTCTCGCGCTTGCGCGCGCTTAGGACGGGCTCCTGAAGCCATACGATTCGAGAACGGTGCGGCCTTGGGCGGAGATGACGAACTCCAAGAATTCGCGCGCAAGGCTGGGGTAGGCGCTCGCCTTCACGACGGCGATCGGATACGTCGCGAGCTCCTGGTCCGCATCCGGAATCGGGTAGTTGAGCAGCTTGACGCCTTTTTGGACGACGTCGCTTGAATAGACGAAGCCTGCGTCCGCCTCGCCTAGCAATACTTTTTGCACCACGCCTTCGACGTTTTGCTCTTGGGTCGCGACGTTGCGCATGACCTGGTCGCCGTAATCGCGCCAATACGACTTGTCGGCGCTCATCTTCTGCAGTGCGATGCGCGTGTAGCGCCCGCACGGCGCTTGCTCCGCGCACATCGCAAGTTTGAGACCATCGCGCGTGAGGTCGCGCAGCGAGCGCACGTTGACGTCGAACTGCGCGATGACCACGAGGCTGTTGTGCGCGAAATCCACGGGCGTGCCGACGAGCCCGGCGCTCGTCGCCTTGGCCATCGAACGTGCATCGGCGCTGGCGAAGACATCGGCCGGCGCGCCGTTCTCGATCTGCGTCTCGAGGATCTGACTGCCGTCGAAATTCAGCCGCACCGTCACGCCCGGATGCGCGGCCTCGAATTTGGCAGCGATGTCCGTGAACGCGTCGTGCAGGGACGCGGCGGCGAACACCGTCAGGACACCCGATTCCGCCGGACGCGCGGGCACCGCACCGGATACGAGCAGCGCCAGCACTGCCGCCGCGCTGAAACTGATGCGATTCATCTGGACGTCTTCGCGTTGCACGAAGCGCGTGCGTTGTGCACCGGGCACAGATTGGACGCGATGGTCTCGCGCGGGCGCGCAGGCGTTAGCGGGGGTTGTATCCGACCTCGGTCGTGCGCAGCTTCTGCTCGACGTCGGCGGTCTGTGGGGTCACAGGCTCGCAGCGGTACATCCGCGTGACGAGGTCCGGCGGAGTTTTGATATCGCTCGGGTCGTGTTTCATGACGGCATACACGACGGCCAAGCCCTTGACGACTCGCCCAAAGGTCGTGAAGTACTCGTCGAGATGGAGCTGCGGAGATTCTGTGATGTAATACTGGCTGCCGCCGGAGTCGTAGATGGGTGAAGCGTCTTTGTAATCGAGGCCGAGTGAGATCATGCCGCTGAGCTGTTCGACCCAGTTGACCTCGTCGGGCACGTTGAAACCCGGGCCGCCGCTGCCGGTCGTCTTGCCCGCGTCCGGGTTGCCGCCTTGAACGACGAAGTTCGGAATGACGCGATCGAGCTGCGAGTTGTTGTAAAAGCCGGCGTCGACCAGGCGTAAGAACGCATCCACGTGGTACGGCGCCACGTCGGGAAAGAGCTCGACGACGATCACGCCGCGATTGGTGACGATCGCGACCTGCGGATGATCACCTTGCGGGTCGCTCGACGGAACCGGTTTCGGCTCCACCTGATCGTCGGCCGGCACGGCCGGCGGCCGGACGTCGACCGGTGTATGATCGCCCATCGCGCTCAGCACGTTGCTCACTTCGACGCGCACGCGCCACGACGGATCGCTCGTGAGCAGGCGGACCGACGTCAAGAATGTCTTGTCTTTCAGGCGGCCGATCGCTTTGACCGCGTACATGCGCACGAGCTCTTGTTGGTCGTTGAGCATCGTGCGCAGCAGTCCCGTGTTGGTGTCGTAGAAGCTGCGGTAGATCGCCCACGCCATGCGCCAGCGCACTTCCGGGTCGCGCTCGACGGAAAACGCGTTGTCAAGCAGCTTCGCGGTCGTCGCGCGCAGCGGCTGCGAGATCTGGGGTTTCGATGCGAACCCGCTTTCGCCCAGGCCGATCGCCGCTTTGCCGCGCACGAACACATCGCGGTTGGAGACGAGCGATGACAGCGTTTCCACCGCCGCGCTTCCGCCGATGCGTCCCAATGAATCAGCCGCGTCGCCGGCGACCAACGGCGCGCCGTGCGTTGCCGCCGTGCGCAGTGCAGGTAGCGCGTCGGCCGATCCAATCAGGCCGAGCGCGAATGCAGCGGCAGCGCGCACCTCGACGGGCTGATCGCCGCCGAGCAGCGGCGTAAGCAGCTGAACGCCCGTCGGATTGCGCAGCCGGCCGATCGCGACCGCCGCGCGCGCGACGACCGCCGGATCGCTCGATTTGAGAAAGGGCGCAAGCTCGTACGGCGTCGTCTTGCGGTCGCGCTCGAGCTTGCCGATCTCGCCGAACGGTGACGTGTCAGGCAAGCTCGGCGTCGGTGCCGACATGCCGCGCGTCGGCACGACTCCGGGCGTCGCGCTCGGATGCGCGCTCGGCGACGGTTGCGGCGAGGCCGCGATGAACGCGGCGAGCGCGAAGATCGCACACGCCGCGAAGAGAGAACGACCGATCATGGTGCGGCTCTTAGCCGCGCACGCCGAAGGTGCCTTCGCGCACGAAACGTTTTGGCCGAACGCTATTCGGTCTGCCAGTAATCCTTGAGCGCCTTGCCGCGGCTGGGATGGCGCAGCTTGCGCAGCGCTTTGGCCTCGATCTGGCGGATGCGCTCACGCGTCACGCCGAATTCCTGGCCGACTTCCTCGAGCGTGCGCTGGTGGCCGTCTTCCAAACCGAAGCGCAACACGAGCACTTTGCGCTCGCGCTCAGTGAGGTTCTGCAGCACGTCGCCCATCTTCTGTTTGAGCATGGTCACCGATGCCGCCTCGGCGGGTGCCACCGCGTCCTGGTCTTCGATGAAGTCGCCTAAATGGCTGTCCTCTTCTTCGCCGATCGGCGTTTCGAGCGAGATCGGCTCCTGCGCGATCTTCATGACCTCGCGCACCTTGTCGGGCGTGAGACCCATCTCTTTGGCGATCTCTTCGACCGATGGGTCGCGGCCGAGCTGCTGCAGCAATTGGCGCGAGATCTTCACGAGCCGGTTGATCGTCTCGACCATGTGCACGGGGATGCGGATGGTGCGCGCCTGATCGGCGAGCGCCCGTGTGATCGCTTGGCGGATCCACCACGTGGCGTACGTCGAGAACTTGTAACCCTTCTTGTAGTCGAACTTCTCGACCGCGCGGATGAGACCGAGGTTGCCCTCTTGGATGAGATCGAGGAAGAGCATGCCGCGGCCGACATATTTTTTGGCGATGCTCACGACCAAGCGAAGGTTCGCTTCGGTCAGCTCGCGCTTGGCGATGTCGCCGGTCTCGAGGATCGTCGCATTCGCGGGCTGGCCGGTGATGCGCGCGCGTTCGCGCTCTTCTTCCGCACGCTCGATCTTCTTGGCGAGGTCCTGTTCTTGAGCCATCCCAAGCAGCGGCACGCGGCCGATCTCCTTGAGATACATGCGCACCGGATCGTCGAGCGCGATGCCGGGCGGCACTGGGATCTCCGCTTCGGCTTCGGGCTCGGGCGCAGCGGCCTCGGTGGTTTCTTGCTCTTCTTCCTCAATCGGAGCGAGGTCGGGCATCTCGGTGATCTCGATGCCCTGGCCCATGATCTCTTCGACGAGATCGTTGCCCTTTTCCGGATCGTCTTCGTCGTAGGCGGCCGAGATCGCAGCGACCTCGTCGTATGTGACGAAGCCTTGCGCCTTACCGCGGGCGATGAGCGCCTTGACCGCGTCTTCGCGCGAGATGGTGGGGGCAGCAGGCTGGCCGTTCGAGGGCACAGGCGAAGCCGGGTCGTTCTGCGCTTGGGCAGCGACCGGCGTGTCCGGCTTGGTTTTCGTCTTCTTGCCCTGGCTCATGCGGCTGTGCGGTCAGTCCTGTTCTCTGGTGTGCTCGGCCGGTCCGCGCAACGACGCCGCAAGCGCGTTGTATTCGTCGCGCAATGCTTCCGGAACGGCCCGATCCGAGGTGATGAGCCCGTTGATTTCTGCATCGACGGAGGAAAGCCTCCGCTCGCGCCGTCTGCGCTCGAACCGCGCCGCGATGAGCGCAAGCCGATGCCGGTCGTCTTCGTACGGCAGCGGCGGAAGCGCCAGCGCCATGCGCGTGAGGTCCGCGACGATCGGGTCTTCGTCGAAAAGCGTGATTGGATTCACGCCGCGCGCGAGATCGCGCGCGTGATAGCCGAGGCGCTCATACACGGCTCGGAATTCCGGCTGCTCGAGATCGTCGGCCGCGATCGATTCGAGCGCTTCAGGCAACAGCTCCGGCCGGCTGACGATGAGCTGCAGCAGATCGCGTTCGATCGAGACCGGCTGCGTGGGCGCTGGCGCGCGCCGGATCGGCGCCCCTTCGACGTTGCCTCGCGGCGGCGCCTTGAGGGAATGCAGCCGCGCCTGGCGCAACGCCGCCTCGCTCACGTCCAGCCTGCGTGCCATCGCCTTGGTGTACTGGTCGCGCTCGATCGGATCGCGTACCAGCGCGATGACGCTCATCGCTTCGCGCGCGATATCGCTCTTGCTGGCGAACTTCGACGCGATGCGATCGCAGGCGAGCTCGATCTTGAAATCGACCCAGCGCTGCGCGGCGGCAAGCAGCGTCCGAAACGCCTCCGCGCCGCCGCGCAAGATCAATTCGTCGGGATCCGTGCCGGCCGGCAGCACGACGATGCTCACCGCCAGGCCTTCTTCGACAAGCATGTCGATGCTGCGCGCGGTCGCGGCTTGGCCGGCAGCGTCGCCGTCGAAACACAGATACAGCTTACTCGCAACGCGGCGCAGCTCGCGCGCCTGCTCAGGCGTGAATGCGGTGCCCAGGCTTGCGACGGCGTTCTTGAAACCCGCTTGGTGGAGCGCGATCGCATCCAGATATCCTTCGACGACGATGAGGGTGTCGTCTGCCGATGCCGCGCGCCGTGCAAGGTGCAGACCGTACACGTGCGCGCCTTTCGTGTATGCGACCGTGTTCGGCGTGTTCAAGTACTTGGGCGTCTCGTCCGCGAGCGCGCGCCCCCCGAACGCCATCACTTCGCCGGTGAGATTGTAGATCGGAAACATGAGACGGTTGCGGAAGAAATCGTAGTAGCCGGTTTTCTGACGCACGAGGCCGGCGCGCTCGGCAAGCATGAGATCGACGCCCGAACGTTCGAGCGCTTTGGTCAACCCTTCCCAGCCGTCGGGCGCATAGCCGATGCCGAAGGCCACCGCGGTTTCCGGCGCGATGCCGCGTTTGCGCAAATATTCGAGCGAACGTTTGTCGCGCTGCAGCTGGTCGGCGAAGAAGCGCCGCGCGACGGCGTTCGCTTCGTACACCGCCTCGCGTTCGCTGCGCCGGCGCTGCGCCCCGGGCGCTTCTTGCAGCACGACGCCTGCGCGCGCCGCAAGTAATCGCAGCGCTGCGGGAAAGTCGACGTTCTCGTATTTCTCGACGAACTTGATCAGGTCGCCGCCCGCGCTGCAGCCGTGACAGTGCCACACCTGTTTTTCCGCGTTGAGGTAGAACGACGGCGTCTTCTCTGAGTGGAACGGGCACAGGCCGACATACTCGCGCCCCTGGCGCTTGAGCGTGACGTACTGGCTGACGTACTGCAACAGATCGGATTTGGCTTGGATCTCGGCGACGACGCCGGCGTCAAACGGCATCTGCGATTAGAGATCCTTCACGAAGAGAAAACAAAGAGCGACAATCGCAAAGAACACCGCCATGAAGAAGCCCCCAATCTTTGCGCCTAGAATTGCAAGGTCCGACATCAGCCATTCACTATAGACGCCCTCGCGTTCCGGTGGTTTGCCGCCTGAAAACGGCCGGGTCAGGAGGTAGACGTAGAGCGCCTGGAACTCCCGTGGATATCGTGCGATGACGACCCCGGCCACGCTCGCCGCGAAAAAGAACGCGCTGATCAGCAGTCGCCAGGGCCACTCCACGTCACACGTCCCACTCTTTCGGCGCGAGACCCTCCGAGTCGGGATACAGCTCGAGGAACTGTTTGATCGCGAAGCGGTCGGTGAACCCTGCGACATGGTCGCAGACGCGGCGCGCCAACGGATCGGACGCGAGCGGCGGCTGCCGGTAGATGTCCGGCAACGCCTCCGGATGCTCGATGTAATGCGTGAACAGCTGCCGCACGATGTTCTGCGCCTTGGGCTCCTCCCGTTTCGCGCTCTCGTTGAAATAGACGCGGTCGAACATGAACTCCTTTATCGTCTCGACCGCATCGAGCACCGGCTCTGACAGGCGAATCTCATTCTTGCCACGGCATTGATAGATCATGTCCTCGACGACCGTCCCGATGCGGATCGGACCGCGGTGGCCGAGCACGGCGATCGCCGAGGCCGGCAGATCGCGCTCGCCGATGATGCCGGCGCGGATCGCGTCGTCGATATCGTGATTGATGTAGGCGAGCCGATCGGCGTAGCGCACGATCTGGCCTTCGAGCGTCGAGGGAATGTCGGTGTAGCCGGCAAGCGCCCCCTTGTGCTTGGAGTGCTTGGCGATGCCGTCGCGCACCTCATAGGTCAGGTTGAGGCCGACTTTTTCGCCGCGCCGTTCGAGCAGCTCGACCACCCGTAAACTCTGCTCCGAATGTATGAAGCGCGCGCCGGGTTCGTACTCCGACCACACCTGAGTAAGCGCATCCTCGCCGGCGTGACCAAACGGGGAATGCCCGAGGTCGTGGCCCAGCGCGATCGCCTCGGCCAGATCTTCATTAAGGTCTAGCCCGCGCGCGATCGAGCGCGAGATTTGCATGACCTCGAGCGAGTGCGTCATGCGCGTGCGGTAGTGGTCGCCGAGCGGCGAGAGGAACACCTGCGTTTTGTGCATCAGCCGCCGGAACGCTTTGGAGTGGATGATGCGGTCGCGGTCGCGCGTGAAGCAGGTGCGGATCGGGTCTTCGGGTTCGGGTACGTGGCGGCCGCGCGAGTTCTTGGCGAGCGCGGCGTGCGGCGAAAGCATCGCGGCCTCGCGGGCCTCGAGCTCTTGCCGTATCGACAGTGTCTTGCTCACGGCTTGTCTATCACGCCGGGCGAGCCCATCGACCAGCTAGTCCTGGTCGACCTTCTTCTCGCCCTTGTCCCCCTCGGCTTCGGCCTCGCGCTCCTTGAGCACTGACTGGGCCGCCGCGAGGCGCGCTACCGGCACGCGAAACGGCGAACACGAGACGTAATCCAGGCCGAGCTTGTGGCAGAACTCGACCGAGGTCGGGTCGCCGCCGTGCTCGCCGCAGATGCCGATCTTCATGCCTTCGCGCGTCATGCGCCCGCGGTCCATCGCCATGCGCATGAACTCGCCGACGCCGTCCTGGTCGATGACTTGGAACGGATCGTCGCGCAGGATCTTCTTTTCGAGATAGACGGGGATGAACGACCCTTCGGCGTCGTCGCGCGAGTAGCCGAACACGAGCTGCGTCAGGTCGTTCGTGCCGAACGAGAAGAACTCGGCGTGTTCGGCGACGCGGTGCGCGACCATGCATGCGCGCGGCATCTCGATCATCGTGCCGACCTGGTAGTGCAATCGCGTGCCGGCGGCTTTGATGATGCGCTCGGCTTCAGCGGTGACCAGATCGCGCAGCGCTTTCATCTCGGTGACCGTGCCGACGCCCGGGATCATGATGAGCGGCTTGACGTCGACGCGCTCTTTCTTGAGCTCGGTGGCCGCCTCCATGATCGCGCGCACCTGCATCTGGTAGATCTCGGGGAACACGATGCCGAGCCGGCAGACGCGCAGGCCCAACATCGGATTCTCTTCGTGCAGCACGCGCACGCGGCGCAGCAGCCGCTCTTTGGCGGACAGCTCCGAGGGATCGGCCTTGCTCATGCGCAGCTCGGTCACTTCGACGAGCAGGTCGTCCAAGCTCGGCAAGAACTCGTGCAGCGGCGGATCGAGCAAGCGGATCGTCACCGGCAAGCCCTTCATCGCGCGCAGGATGCCGCGGAAGTCCTCGCGCTGCATCGGCAGCAATTGCTCCAAGCACTTGCGCCGCGAGTCCGGCGTCTCCGCCATGATCATCTCTTGCACGACCGGCAAGCGGTCCTGCTGCATGAACATGTGCTCGGTGCGGCACAACCCGATGCCCTCGGCGCCGAAGTCGCGCGCCTTTTTCGCGTCTTCGGGCGTGTCGGCATTCGCGTACACGCCCAGGCGGCGGTACTCGTCGGCCCACTTGAGGATGTGTTCGAACTGCGGCGTCAGCTTGGCGGCCGCCATCGGCAGCATGCCGCGATAGACGTTGCCGGTCGTACCGTCGATCGTGAGCTCGTCGCCTTGCTTGATCGTCTCGCCCTTCACGGAGAACTGCCGCGTGCGCAAATCGATGAGCAGCGACTCCGCGCCGACGACCGCGGGTTTGCCCATGCCGCGTGCGACGACCGCCGCGTGGGAAGTCGCGCCGCCTTGCGACGTCAAGATCCCCTCCGCCGCGATCATGCCGTGCACGTCGTCCGGCGTCGTCATCGGGCG
>JAFAHD010000145.1 GCA_019237415.1 Vulcanimicrobiota bacterium | reverse complement strand
GAGATTCCGCTGGCGCACTCGCGCAGCACGACGATGTACAGCGCAAGCAGCGCCACGAAGCCGACGATACCTTGCTCCGCGAGCGTCTGCAGCCACAAGCTGTTCGCGTGGGTCTGCACGCCCGGCAGCCCGACGTTCGCGAGCAAGTGCTCGAAATTGCCGGCGCCGACGCCGAGGATTGGATGCGCGCCGAACATCGTGAGCGCGGCGTTCCACAGCTCGTCGCGCGTGCCGACGCCGCCCGGATCTTGCAGCGGCACCTCAGAGAGCCTGAAGATGTCGCCGAGCAGCGCGAAGCTGTGCGTCGCACCCCAATACCACTGGAACGCGATCGCAAATCCCGCGATCGTTCCCGCCGCGAACGGCAGCCAGGATCGGCGCGCGGCTGCGCGGTCCACGAACCACACCAAGATGAAGCCGATCAGGGCAAAGGCGACGCCCGAGCGCGACAGCGTCATCGGAATCGCCAACGCAGCTGTGAAGACGGCCAGCCAACGCAGCATGCCGAGCCGCTCGAAAAGCAGCGGGGCGAGGAAGAGCACCGGCAACGCGATCTCCAAGAATCCCGCGAGCTGGTTGGGCCCTTCGAGCGGACCCGCGACGCGCGGCAGGCTGTGTTTGTTGATCCACACTCCCGACGGCGCGCCTCCGAGCAGCCCTTGCGCGATCGCGTCGAGAGAGACGATCAACACCGATGCGATGATGCCGGCGCCGAGCCAGCGCGCGTCGTCGCGCTGCTCGATCACCAGACTCGCGGCGCACCAGAACATGACGAGGTATTCCAGCTGCTTGAGCGCTTCGCGCAGCACCGGTCCGAGATACGTCGCGCCGATGCCCGAGATGACGATCGCGGCCAGCACGCCGAGCCCCGCGAGCAAGATGCGCCGCGCGCTCGGACTCGCCGGCACGAGCGGAGCGCCGCGCAGCACGAGGCCGATCGCGATGCCGATCACCACGACTTTCTCGAGCGTGATCGTCGTGCCGAACAAGTCGCGATAGAATGCGAATGGGATCGCGAATGCGATCAGCGCCGCCGCGTACTGCGGCCTGCGCAGCGAGAGCCACAGCGCGGCGGCGCCGGCGCCCGCGAACGCGAGCGCGGAGAGTACCGTGAGCGGAGTTTGGTGGATGCTTTGATCGACGACCGGAGGCAACAACAGGATGGAACCGCTTACCACGCGCCTTCCCCGCGAATGACCGCCGGCACGGTGCGAGAGAGGATCCACACGTCGAGCAGCGGCGACCAGTGCCGCGCATACCAGACGTCCATCGCCATCCAGCGGCGGAACGGCACGTTGGCGCGCCCGCTCACCTGCCACAAACCAGTGATGCCCGGCAGCACGGAAAAGCGCTGCAGATAGTGCGGCTGATAATCCGCCACTTCGCGGGGCAGCGCCGGACGGGGTCCCACAAGGCTCATGTCGCCGCGCAACACGTTCCAGAGCTGCGGCAGTTCGTCAAGGCTCGCGCGGCGCAGCAGGCTGCCGAAGTCGTGCACGCGAGGGTCGTCGGCGATCTTGAACGCGGGACCGTCCAACTCGTTGAGGTGCGACACGTCGTCATGCATCAGGTGAGCGCCGTCGATCATCGTGCGGAACTTGTAGAAGCGGAACTCGCGTCCGCCCTTGCCGACGCGCGTCTGCCAGAAAAGCACCGGACCCGGGGAACTGAGCTTGATGCCAAGGGCGATGAGGACGAAGAGCGGCGCAAGGGCGACGAGCAGGAGCGCGGAGAGCACGATGTCGAGCGCGCGCTTTGCGACGAGCCATATGCGCGGCACGGGACGCGCGGCGTCAAGCCAATGCGAACGCGCGACTGCTTCTTGAATCGGAGCATCCGCGATGCGCGGTGCGGTTGCCGTCGAAGCAGCGATCATACCGACAGCGGCTCCGGAGCGCGCAAGCCGAACGTCTCCATGACGCGCATGCCTACTTGCGCGAAGCAGTCTTGTTCGCCGAGCGCGCGGCCCGGCTGTCCTGGAACGTAGTCGAGCAGAGGCGCGAACTCGCGCGTATGGTCGGTGCCGGGCGCGGTTGGGTCGCAGCCGTGGTCAGCCGTGATTATCAGTCGATCTCCGTCCTTCAATCGATCGAGGATCTCCGGCAATCTCCGGTCGAGCGCGATCAGCGCTTTGGCGTAGCCGTCAGGGTCGCGGCGGTGGCCGTATTTCGAGTCGAAATCATTGAGATTGGTGAAGCAGAAACCACCCTGTCCCGCATCCAACCACTCGACAGTCCTGGCCAGCCCTTCTGCGTTGTCGCCCGTTCGGCTCCCCGCAGCAATACCCTGGCAGCAGTAGATGTCGCTTATCTTCCCAATACCGGACGTCGGCACACCTCCCGCTTGCAAGGCATCCAGGATGCTCGGGCTCGGGGGCGCGACTGCGTAGTCGCGGCGCCCTGCCGTCCGCACGAAGTGTCCTAGCTCACCGCGAAACGGACGGGCGATCACTCGGTTCACGCGATTGGGCGGCACGAGCATCTGTCTCGCTTGCTCGCACCACCGCCAAAGCGTGTCCAGCGGCACGACGTCCTCGTGCGCAGCCACCTGAAAAACCGAGTCCGCCGACGTGTAGAGGATCGGCCGCGCGGTGCGCATGTGCTCTTCGCCGAGCTCTTCGATGATCTGCGTGCCCGAAGCCGTCCGATTGCCGAGCACGCGCCGCCCGGCGATCGCTTCGAAGCGCTCGACGACGTCCGTTGGGAACCCGTTTGGATACGTCGGAAACGCGTGCCGGATGATGATGTTCATCATCTCCCAGTGACCGGTGATCGTGTCCTTGCCGGCGCTTATCTCGCGCAATCGTCCGTACGAAGCGAGCGGCGACTCGACCGGAGCGACGCCGCGCACTGCCGTGACGTTGCCCAGACCCAGCCGCGCCAGCGTTGGGAGTCTGATGCCGCCTGCTGCCGCGGCCGTGTTGCCAAGCGTGTTGACGCGCATGTCGTCGTGGAACGTCGCAGCATCCGGCGCTGCCCCGACGCCGCCTGAATCGATGACGAGGACGATCGCGCGCGGCGGCACGGATCTTAGCGCAAGTCGACGGAGATCGTGCGCTGCGTCTTAGCGCCGTCCGTCCGGATGGCGGTGATCACCACGTCTTGATGCGACGAATAGAAAGGAAGCGACGGCAGCTGCAGAGTCGTCTGAAAGATGCCCGGCGCCTTTTTCGGCACGTTGACGACGATGCTTCCGACGCGTGCCGTCACCGCCGCGGCGTTGCTCGTGCACGTGATCTGCGCGCGCACCGTGTCTCCGGCGCTGGGATGCTCCGGATCGAAGGCGACCGCGGTGATGCGTACCGGCTCGACGTCGGATGCATAGATCACGCCTTGGGGCAGGACGTCCGCGCGCGCGGCGGCCGCGAGGCTCCCGATCAAGGCCGCGAGGGCGAAGAGCGTTCTAGCGCGTCTGTTTGTTTTCACGTATAATAGGTGCCCCAATACCGCTTGGGTACGATCATCCCATCAATAGGCCGGGTCGCGCGCGACCCGGCCACAGGCCTTTTGGAGATATTTGGTGCCTGGTTCGCTTGGTCCCCTCATCAGCCGCATCGTGGCCGGCGCCACCGACGCGCCCGCCCGCATCGCTGCGGCCCTTGGAGCTCGCGCAGCTGTCGATGTGACCGAGACCGCGGCCGCTTCGCGGCCGGCGATCGCGGCGGCGCTGTGGCGCGCGCTCGGAGGGAGCATGATCGTATGGAGCGCCACGCCCGACAGCGCCGATCGCTTTGCCAATGACGCGGCGCTCTATCTCGAGGATGCGGGCGATGTCATCCACAGCTTGCGGCCGCGCGACCGGGCAAGCGCAGGCCTGCTCAATCCGACCGAGCGCAGCGACCGCATTGAAACGCTCGCTGCCCTCGCGGCCGCCCGGCCGGGAATCTATTGCCTGTCGCACGCGAGCATGCGCCAACCGCTTCCTGCTCCGTCGCGCTGGCGCGACGCTTCCTTTGAACTGCACGCCGGCAGCGAGTACTCGTGGGAAGATCTGTTAGCGCGCTTGGTCGGACTCGGGTACGCGCGCGAGGACGTCGTTAGCGCGGTCGGCGAGTTCAGCGTGCGCGGCGGGCTGATCGACATCTTCCCCGCGACCGCCGACCACGCGGTGCGCCTGGAGTTCTTCGGCGAGACCCTGGAGAGCATCCGCGAGTTTGCGCTCTCCGATCAGCGGTCGATCCGCGGCGTCGACGCGGTGCGCATCGAGCCATGGAACGAAGACGCGCTCGCGCTCGACGGCGCCTACGCGGCCGACTACGCGCCCAATGCGTACATCATCGTCGACGACGCGGAGCTGATCGTGGCGATCGATCACGGCTTCGCGACAGAACACGACGACGGCACGATCGCCGCGGCGGAAGAAATCGGCTCGGATGCGACAGCATCGTCTGCGCGGGGCACGGCGGGGAACAGCGGGATATCTTCCCTCCCCGCCTCGGTGGAGTCGGCTCTCGCCGACTCCAACGACCCCGCTGACGACGATGCTGCCCGCCCCGAGCCAACGTCGTTCACGCTGGCGCAAATCACTGACCGATTGCGTTCGCGCGCAATCGTGAACTTCGCGTCCGCATCGGGTCCCCGCGTCATCCGCGACGCAGACACATCGATCGCGATGGCATCCGTGCCGGCGCCGGTCTTCAACCGCAGCATGGAGCGCTTTGTCGCCGACGTGCGCGCGCGCGTGGCCGCCGGCGAGTTCGTGGCCATCGCATCGGTGGGCCATCGCCGCATCCGCGAGGTGCTCGACGAGCACGACGTCGCGGTCGCGCCGCCGCCCAAGACGTGGAAACGCGGCGATGGCGGCCGCATCGTCGTCTCAGAGGGCGCCATCGACGCAGGCTTCGAGATGACCGCCGCTGGCGTCGTCGTGCTCGGAGATGCGGAGCTGTTCGGCCATCCGGCGCGCCGCCAAAAGCTCAAGGCGGTCAAAGAAGGCGTGCCGATCACCCAAGCCGACCTCGCCGTCGGCGAGTATTTCGTGCACGCGCATCACGGCATCGGCCAATATCTCGGGCTCGAACACATCGTGGTCAACGAGGTCGGACGCGATTTCATGGCGCTCAAGTACGCCGGCGCCGACCGATTGTACGTGCCGGTCGAGATGATGCATCTCGTGCGCCGCTACATCGCGGGCGACGGCGCGCCGCCCACGCTCTCGAAGATGGGCGGCAGCGACTGGGCGCGGACGAGATCGCGCGTCCGCGAAGCGGTCGAGAAGATCGCCGAGGGCCTCGTGCGTTTGTACGCGCAGCGCGAAGCCGCGCAAGGCCACCCCTTCGGGCCTGACACGCCGTGGCAAGCGGAATTGGAAGAATCGTTCCCTTACGACGAAACGCCCGACCAGCGCGGCGCCATCGAGGCCGTCAAGAGCGACATGGAGCGGCCCAAGCCGATGGACCGGCTGATCTGCGGCGACGTCGGCTACGGCAAGACCGAGGTCGCCATCCGCGCGTCATTCAAGGCCATCATGGATCGAAAACAAGTGGCGGTGCTCGTGCCGACCACGGTGCTCGCCGCGCAGCACTACCGGACGTTCAGCGAACGCTTCGCGGCGTTCCCCGTGAAGCTAGGCCTGCTCTCGCGCCTGCGTTCCAAGGCCGAACAGAAAGAGACGCTGGCGCAGCTCGCAGCGGGCGGCATCGACCTCGTCATCGGGACGCACCGCTTGCTGCAGCGCGACGTCGGCTTCCACAACCTCGGCCTCGTGATCGTCGACGAAGAGCAGCGCTTCGGGGTCGCGCACAAGGAGCGGCTCAAGGAGCTGCGCCGCAGCGTCGACGTGCTCACGCTCTCGGCCACGCCCATCCCGCGCACGCTGCACATGTCGCTGGTCGGCGTGCGCGACCTTTCGCTCATCCAAACCGCGCCGGCCAACCGCATG
>JAFAHD010000063.1 GCA_019237415.1 Vulcanimicrobiota bacterium | reverse complement strand
GCGTTCGAGATCGGCGAGCAGCGCGCGTAGCCACGGCAGGTCGCTTTTGCCAAAGCCCTCCTTTACCTGCGGCCCGAGGCGCGTAAGACTCATGTGGGGCACGCCCGTCAGCGCGCGGATCACGCGGCCGCGGTGCTGCCGGCGGGAACCTTCGTACCGTTGCACGGCGCGTCGTGCAGCTGGTCGCGCGCGAGGCCTTGCCGTGATCCGAAGCGCGCCGGCGCGGGAATACTTGCACGCGCGGCGCAGCGGGCACGATGCGCAGTTCGGCGTCGCGCGGCAGTACAACGCGCCGATGTCCATCAGCGCGTGGTTCCAGCGCGCGGCGTCGCGCGGCAGCACCGCTGTTGCGCAGCGCCATGCCTGCGAGTCGGCTAGCCGGTCCACACCGCGCAGCGCGCGCGAGAGCACGCGCCGCACGTTGGTGTCGACGGCTGCTTCGCGCGCGCCGAACGCAAAGCTCGCGACGGCGCCGGCCGTGTACCTGCCGATGCCGGGAAGCGCGCGCAACTCGTCGACCGCGCGTGGCAGCCCGCAGCCGCGCGCGACGATCGCCTTTGCGGCCTCCCACAGATGCTTCGCTCTGCGGTTGTAGCCCAGGCCGGACCACACCGCAAGCACGTCGCGCAATCGCGCGGCAGCAAGGGCCCGCACGGTCGGAAAGCGTCGCAGAAACTCGCGGTACTTCGGGATCACGCGTGAGACTTGCGTCTGCTGCAGCATGAGTTCGGAGACCAAGATCGCGTACGGATCGCGCGTTCGGCGCCACGGCAGATCTCGGCCATGCGCTGCATACCAGCGCAAGACGATGCGATGCACCCGCTGCGCCGGCGCGCCAGGCATCAGATGTGGATCGCGCCTTCCAGATAGAGCGCAGCGCGCCCCGCGATCGCCACGCGATCGCCGAGGTCTTCGCAGTACAGCTCGCCGCCGCGCGCCGAGAGCTGCAGCGCGCGCAGCGGATTTCGTCCGAGCCGTTTAGACCAATACGGGATCAGCGTGCAATGCGCCGAGCCGGTCACCGGATCTTCGTTGATACCCTGCTTGGGCGCGAAGAAGCGCGAGACGAAATCGACGCTATCTCCGGGCGCGGTGCAGATGAACGCGCGTATCCCGTCGATCGCGGCGAGCTTGGCCATGTCGGGCCGCAGCGCGCGGATCTCCGCCTCGCTCTTGAACACCGCCATGTAGTCGGACGCTTTATAGACGGCTTCGGGTTTGACGTTGAGCGCGGCGAGCAGTTCGGCTGGCGGGTCGCATAAGACGCCTGCTCGCGCCGGAAAATTCAAGATGATCGTATCGTCTTGGCGGGTCACGTGCAGCGGGCCGCTCTTGGACGAGAACGTCACCGACGTGCGTGACGGCTCGAGGATGTTGAAGATCGCGTACCCACTCGCAAGGGTTGCGTGGCCGCACAGATCAACTTCGCAGGCCGGCGTGAACCAACGAATCGCGTAGTCGCCGTTCTGCGGTACGATGAACGCCGTCTCCGAGACGTTGTTCTCCAGACCGATCGACTGCATCGTCGGATCGGGCAGCCACGCGTCGAGCGGGCACACCGCCGCAGGGTTGCCGCCGAACACGCGTCCGGTGAAGGCATCGATTTGATACAACGGAATCTTCATGCGCTCGGCTTCGTGCGGCGTGTGACCCGACCTTTGGCCAGGAGTCCGATGCCGCCGACCGATACATGCATGACAGCCGAATTGATTCGGGATCGGGAAGATGAGCGCGCGCATCTGGCTCGGGGCGATGGGGTGGCAAGAGAAGGACTGGGTCGGTCCGTTCTATCCCGTCGACACCGCGGCCAAAGCGATGCTCAGTCAATACGGCCGTTCGCTCTCGACCGTCGAAGTCGATTCGTCGTTCTACGGACGCCCGCGCGCGACCACGGTCGACGAATGGCGCAGCTTAGTCGGCGACGGTTTTCGCTTCTCGCTCAAAGTGCCGCGCGAGGTCACGCACCGGCGCCGGTTCGAGGACGCGGGCGAGCCGTTCAAATTCTTCGTCGAACGGGTGCGCACGCTGGGCGACAAGCTCGGTGCGATCTTGCTGCAATGCTCGCCCGATTTCAAGCCGAACGACGCCAACCGCAGCAAGCTGTTCACATTTTTGGAGACGCAGCTGCCCGACGACGTGCGCGTGGCGCTCGAGCTGCGCGACGCGGGCTGGTTCGACGACACGCTGTTCGAGCTTGCCAACGAGCATCGGTTTGCGGTGGTGGCGGCGGAAAGCGACCGGTTCAGCGTCGCGGACGCCGCGGAAGTGACGCGCCGCCAACAAGAACACGCGCGCTTCCTCTACTGCCGCTGGATGGGCGACGAACCGTTCGAGCACTATGACCGCATCCGCAAGGACTGCGCGAAATCGCTTGCGACCTGGGTCGAAATCCTCAAGGATGCGAGGCCCCACGTCGATGATATCTTTGGATACGTGAGCGACGACTACGCAGGCCACGCGCCTGCGACCGTGCGCGACTTGCTCGGCAGGCTCGGAGAGAGCGCGCCGCCCGACATCAGCACGCCGACGCTGTTCTGACGGCGCTCACGCAGGAAGGCAGTCCGCCTGATGGAAAACTCTTGAAACAGGGAAGGTATCTTCATTTAGCGTGATCGTCAACGATATCGAAGTCCTCTTCGGCGGCCAAGCCGGCGACGGTTCTCTGACCACCGGCGATCTCATCGCCACCGTGTTCAAGCGCATGGGTCTTGACGTATACACGTTCAAGGATTTCCCGTCGCGCATCCGCGGCGGGCATACGAATTACATCATCCGCGCGGGCGAGCACCCGCACTACGGGGTCGCCGACTACGTGGACGCGATGGTCGCCTTCGACCTCGAATGCGTCGAGAAACATGTCGACGAGATGCGTCCCGGCGGATTCATCATCTTCGACAACACGTCGGAGCAGCTGACCGAGGCGGTGCGCCGCGCGGACGTGACGTATTACGAAGTGCCGCTCGCCAAGATCGCCAAGGAGGATCTTGGACTCGAGCTCGTGCGCAACACGATCTCTTTGGGTGTGCTCAGCCAGCTCACCGGCATGGACCCCGCAATCGTGCGCTCGCTGGTCACGCGCCAGTACGAACGCAAAGGCGAGAAAGTCGTCGCGCAAAACATCGGCGCGGTCGAAGCGGGCGAGAACTACGTCAAAGAGCATTTCGCCTCGACCCCGAGCGGCTACGGTTTGCGCGCGCGCCCGGACGTCGACCGGCTCATCATGATGGGCAACGACGCGATCGGCTACGGTGCGCTTGCGGCAGGCTGCCGCTTCATGGCCGGCTATCCGATCACTCCGGCTACCGACATCCTCGAATGGATGGCCAAGCACGCGCCCAAGTACGGCGGCGTCGTCGTGCAGGCCGAAGACGAATTGGCGGCGATCAACATGGTGATCGGCGCCGCGTTCGCAGGCGTGCGCGCGATGACCGCGACCTCGGGTCCGGGTCAGGCGCTGATGACGGAAGGCATCGGTTTGGCAGCCGTCACCGAGACGCCGATCGTCGTCGTCGAGTGCGCGCGCGCAGGGCCATCGACCGGCATGCCAACAAAGACCGAGCAGAGCAATCTCAACCATCTGATCTTCTCGGGCCACGGCGAGGTGCCGCGCGTGGTCTTGGCGCCGGGCTCGGTCGAAGAATCGTTCTATCTCACCGTGGGCGCGTTCAACCTGGCCGAGAAGTATCAAGTGCCGGTGTTCATCCTCTCGGAACAGGCGATGTGCCAGAGCAAGGAGACGACGCCGCGGCTGGACCTCTCAGCGGTGCGCGTCGACCGCGGCAAGCTGCACCGCAACGGGCCGCTGACGTTTGGCGAGTACAAGCGCTACGAGTTCACGCAAGACGGCGTGTCGCCGCGAGCGATTCCGGGCACCGAGGGCGGCATGCACCTCGTGCCTGGCTCCGAGCACAACGACGCGGGCGTCATCACTGAAGACGCGCGCAATCGCGTGCGCATCATGGACAAGCGCATGCACAAGCTCGTGTCGATGCGGCCCGACCTGCCAAAGGCGATCGTGCACGGCGATCGCAGCGCGGGCGTGGCGTTCATCGGCTACGGCAGCAACCGAGGACCGATCGGCGAGGCGCAGGATCGCTTAGCGGCGGCAGGCGTGCCATCGCGCTTTTTGCAACTGCGCACGCTGTGGCCGTTCCCTGAGGAGGAAGTGCGCGATTTTCTGGCCGGCGCGCAACACATCTTCGTCGTCGAGAACAACATGACGGGTCAAGTTGAGCGGCTGGTGCGCTATGTGACCGGCCCAATGCCGAACATGCACCGCGTGCTCAAGTACAGCGGCCGCCCGTTCCGCCCGATCGAGATCATCGAAGCGGTGCTCGAGGTCGTGCCGCATTCCAACGGGGTCGTGCCGGATCGCACGTCCCAGCCGGTGCACAGCGCGGCACCGGCCTCCTAAGTAAGGAAGATCATGGCGACGCAACTCACGCCAAAAGATTTCGCGACCGCGACCCCGTCGTGGTGGTGTCCGGGCTGCGGCGACTTCGGCGTGCTCGCCGCGCTCAAGCAATCGTGTGCCGAACTCTCGCTCCAGCCTAAAGACGTCGCGTTCATCTCGGGTATCGGCTGCTCGGGCAAGATCTCGGGCTATTTGCACTCGTACGCGTTCCACGGCGTGCACGGCCGCGCGCTGCCGACCGCTACCGCAGTGAAGCTGGGCAACAAGGATCTCACCGTCATCGTCGCCGGCGGCGACGGCGACGGCTATGCCATCGGCGCAGGCCACTTCTTGCACGCGGTGCGGCGCAATCCTGACATGACCTACATCGTCATGGACAATCAGACGTACGGTCTGACGAAGGGCCAGTCGTCGCCGACCAGCATGCTCGGGTATCTGTCCGGCACGAGCCCGGCGGGGAACCCCGATGCGCCGCTCAACGGTCTTGCCGTTGCGCTGGCCGCGGGCGGCACGTTCCTCGCGCGCGCCTTCTCGTCAGAGCCCAAGGCGATGGTCGAGATGATCAAGGAAGCCGTGCGCCATCCGGGTTTTGCGATCGTCGAAGTGATGTCGCCGTGCGTGACCTTCAACAAAGTCAACACGTACAAGTGGTTCAAGGAAAACGTCTACCATCTCAGCGATATCGAGGGCTACGACCCGAGCAATCGCGCCAAGGCGTTTGACGTGCTGACGCAGCACGGCAAGATCCCGCTCGGTGTGTTCTACCGCGAGATCCGTCCCACGTTCGAGGCGCTGACGCTCAAGGACAGTCCCGCGATTGCAGGCCTAGACATCGACAGGATTGATCCAAAGCTCGCCGAGCTCCAGGAAGCATACGCTTAGACTCTTCTACGCGCTGAATCTCAACAAGACGGCCCGTCCGAACTCTCGGACGGGCCGCTCGTCGTCTAGCGGTTACGACCTTAGAGCCCGAAACCTACTGCGATCGGCCCGCCGGGCTGAGAGAGACTGAATACCGCTGTGGTGGCAGCGCTGAACGGGGGCGCGAACTGCGACACGTTGCCGAACGCGCCATCAGTTTCATACGGGGCGTAGAGGTTTTGGGCGGAGTCAAAGGCCGGCCCGACGGCACACGAGGAGGCATGCCCGCTGACCACCGGCGGAGCGATGAAGAACGATGGAGTGACGCCCGTTGCATAGGGCGGCTTGAACACATAGATGTTGCCTGTGATGCCGCAGTCCGGCACGTACAGTCGCCGTTGGATATCGATCGCGATGCCGATCGGTCTCGTACCGGCGGCCCCCACGGTCATCGTGGCGCTCGCGGCCTCCGTCGCCGTGAAGGGAGGCGCGAACACGAGCACCTGGTTCGCGTTAGCGTTCGGCACGTACATGTTGCCGGTTTGTTTATCGAACACAACGCCCGACGGGAAGTTCAATGCCGGCACAGTTGCCGGACCCATGACGAGCGTCGGCGCTGGTACGCCGGTGGCAAACGGTGGGGAATACTCAAAGAGTTGGTTGCTGCCGGAGCTCATCACCCAGAGGTTGCCGCTCGGATCCAGGGTCATCGAGTACGCATTGGACCAGGCAGGGAACGGACCCAGGACGGCGGTCGGCGTGCTCGTCGGCGTCACGGGAAGAGTGAATATGTAGATCGAGCTTGTGCCATCGCTCTCAACGAACAGCTGTGTAGCGCTGACCGCCAGCCCCGACGGATTGCCGACGATGCCATTTGCCACGCCCATGGTGAAATTTGGCGTTGAGGCCGCGGTCAGCGGCTGGGTGTACACAGCTAAGCCGGCGGTACCGCCGACGAACGCTGCGTTCGTCACAAACGCGTTTTGGGGCACCGGTGGGATGTTGATCGTAGGGTTCTTCGCGCAAGCAGCGAGCACGCCCGCTGAAGCGACGACTAACGTGAAGGCTACGAAACGTCTCACGGGACCCTCCATCAAGGCGTGTTCGCAAATGCGTTGTCGTGGTTCTCTCCGGGAGCACAGCGCGCCTGCGGATGTGAGAGAGGTCGGACTACGACGAACCCGCTATGGGGCAAAAGCGACGCCGACCGCATCTGTGATTGGCAGCAGAAGCGACGGCGTGGTCGCACCGCTGAACGACGGCCCGGCGTAGATCGCCACGTTTGCAGGACCGCCGCTTTCATAGGCTGCGTACAGATTCCCCGAAGGATCCATGGTCAAGAAATCCACTGAATGCAAGCCGGCAGGCGGGGCGATGACGAAAGCCGGAACTCGCGGCGCTGTCGCCCACGGTGGGGTATAGACCTGGATGTTCCCAGTGTTGGTGTCCGCGACGTAGAGGTTGTCGTGCGAGTCGGAAGCCAGTCCGACGGGTGCGGTTCCAGCGGGCAGCGTGAGCACTGCGATGGGCACCGGTGCAGCGCCGAAACCGGGCGCCAGCACGACGACGGTTCCATTCCCTTCCTGAGCTATGAAGGTGTCGCCGCCCAGGTCTTGCGACATGCCCTCGGGTCGATTGAACTGCGGGATCGCCGTCGTTTGGACCAGCGTCGGAGCCGTGGCGGGCGTTGAGAAGACCGACAACGTGTTGACGGCTGCATCGGTGATGAACAAGTTGCCGTTGTGCGCGACCAGCGCACCATACGGCTCGCCGGCCCCGGCGATCGGGGTGTTGACGGGCACCGTTGTCGAAGTGGCCGGTTTGGCGAACATGTCAAACCCATTGCCGACTGCAACAAAGAGGTTCCCAACGCTGTCGGTGGCGATTCCGATCGGATGAACGATCGCTGCGATCGTGGTCGGCGTCGACGCGGCGGAGAAAGGCTGCGAAAAGTAATTCAACGCACCGACGTTAAACTGGCTGACGAATAGCCGGGACGGCGGTGGCGGCGGAATTGCGATCGTGGGGTTCTTGTAGCAGCCGGCGCCCATGGCTGCAACGATGAACAACGCAGGGACAGAAAACCGTTTCACTCAGACCTCCACAGTTGAGCAGGGCCAGTTTGAACGACCCTTTTATTCGCGGGTTTATCTGCATGGCCTCGCCCCGGCAAGTCGCCCTCGCACCCGCTGCGGGACACTTTGGGCTGCGAGGAGGTCGGGGGAACCCGGCCACGCGCGGCTGAAACTCCCGCGAGACACGCCGCCAGTTGGTGGCCGTTTTGCCCTCATGTGTGATGGGAGTATGACCTTGCGCAAAATTGCCATTCGAAGCCTTGCGGTCGTCGCGGTATCGCTTGCGATCGGCGCGTGTGCCAAGAATCCGACGATCTTCATACCGCCGCCGGTAACGCATATGTACGTGTCGCAGTTCGACGGGGGACATACTGGGAACATCCAGCAGTATGCGTTGCCGCTTTCCAGCGCTTCGACCCCGAGTCTCACATTCACACCGACGTTAGGTGACGCCGACGGCATGGCCGTGGATTCGCAAAACCACATCTACGTTGCGTTCCCCAATGAGCTCGAAATCCAAGTGTTCGCCGCTCCGCTGACCAGCACAAGCGCGCCGCTGTTCACGATCGGGCCGATCGCCGGCGGCTTTTTCACCAACACGGTCGCATTCGACCATCAAGGCAATCTGTGGGTCGCCTCTGAGGGCAACGGGCAGATCTTCGAATTCAACCCGCCGTTCTCGGCTGCGTCGACGCCGTCATTCACCATCAACGGAGCGGGTACGACACCGGTCTTGCAACACCCGGAGCAAATCGCGTTCGACGCCGGCGGCGACATGGCGGTGGAAGACTTTGGAGCTGTCTCCCAGGTGCTCTTCTTCCAAGCGCCGCTAGGCGGCACTTCAACACCGCATGCCGCTGCGGTCATCGCGACGGGCGCGTCGCCGGTCGGCGTGGGCTTCGACGTGAAGCAGCAGCTCTACGTTTCGACGCTTGCCAGCGGCACGCAAGTGTTTGCACCGCCCTTCGCGACAGGCAACGCGCCGAAATTCACCATCGCGGCGCCGGCTGGTGCATCGAACGCATTCATGCTGTCCTTCGATTCGTCCGGGAACCTGTACGTGCCGTTCAGCAGCCCGGGCACCGGCCTGCTTGCCGTGTACAACCCGCCGTTTTCCGGCGCTTCCCCAGTGGCCTTTACGATCACGAATGGCATGAACTCGCCGAACATCGCGGTATTCGCGCCGTAGTTCCGGTCAGATCCGCGAAGCCGCCGTTTCACACGGCGGCTTTTCGCATTCTGCTGCAGCGGGTGTCTGACCATCCGCCGCGAAGGCGCGGCGACGGTGAGCCGATACCAGGTGGCAGTCGTCGGCGGCGGCGTGGCCGGGTTGTCCGCCGCGCTGTTCCTCGCGCGCGCCACGATTTCGGTCGCGGTCTACGACCAGCATGAATCCAGCCTCTATCGCGTCTCGCGGGTGAACAACTACCTCGGTTTTCCCGATGGCATCGGCGGTCCGGAACTGATCGATCTAGGACGGCGCCAGGCGGCCCGCTTCGGTGCGACGTTGCGCGACGAGGACGTCGTAGCGATTTCGCGAGCGCCCAACGGATTCGCGCTGTCGACCACAGGCGAGCCGAGCGAATCGGACTACGTCATTCTCGCGTCGAACAAGCGGACAGACATCGCGCAAGCGCTCGGCCTCGAATTGGGCGGACACGGCGCGAGATTCGTGAGCGTCGACGCAGACGGCCAAACAGCGGTAGACCGCGTGTACGCAGCTGGTCGTCTCACCGGTCTTCCGAGTCAAGCGAACATCTCGGCCGGCGACGGCGCGAAGGTCGCCATTTCCATCATTGAGCGCGTCCGCGGCGGCTATTATGTCGATCACGATACGTAACGCCGGTGTCATGGTCTGGCTCACCATGCTGGCGGCGATTTTCGTGCTGCTGGTCATCGGCCTGGCCCTGGCTGCCTGGTTCGTCCGGGCGCCGGTTCCGAAGGTCGAGGGCACGATCATCGTGAGCGGTCTTGGTGCGCCGGTCACGATTCGACGCGATGCCCGCGGCGTGCCGCACATCGACGCACGGTCCGAGACCGACGCCTACTTCGCCGAGGGTTTTGCGGCGGCGCAAGACCGCTTGTGGCAGATGGACACGCTGCGCCGTCAAGCGGAGGGCCGCGTGTCGGAGATCGCCGGCGAGGCTGGACTCGACTCCGACGTCTACATGCGGACGTTGGGGTTCGACGAAGCGGCGGCTGCGTTTGCCCGGTCAATGGATCCGCGGTCGCGCGCTGCTTTGGAGGCGTACGCAGCCGGGGTGAACGCGGCGGCGGCATCGCATCCGCTGCCGATCGAGTTCAAGCTCGTCGGCTACGGCTGGCGACCGTGGACCCCCAAAGACACATTCGCAATCGTCGAGCTCGAGGCGCAGCAGCTCGACGACCAATGGTATTACCAAACGATCAAAGCCGATTTGGTAGACAAGTTCGGTCTGAAGACCGCCGACGCACTCGTCGACATGCAGCTGCCTGCTCTCGAGCATCACATCCCCGGATACGCGCGTACAGCAAGGGCTGCCGGCTTGAACGCCGCGCGCGTCGAACCGGTCGTGCCTCTCCACATCGCGCTGAACTTTCCAAATCCGACCGGGCACGAGCGCGGAAGCGGCTCGAACAACTGGGTGGTGTCGGGATCGCGCACGTCCACCGGACGCCCGGTGCTCTCCAACGACACGCACCTCTCGCGCACGCTGCCGAGCATCTGGTGGATCGTCGATCTCCATGGCGGCCCCTTGCACGCTGCGGGCTTGACGTTGCCGGGCCTCCCGGGAGTCGTCATCGGGCACAACGAGCGGATCGCGTGGGGCATCACGAGCGCCGAAGAGGCGGTGCAAGATCTCTACGTCGAGCGCTTCCGCTCCGCGACGTCGGACGAGTACGTCGCGAACGGCAGATGGATCAAGGCGAAGCGTCGCGTCGAAAACATCGCCGTCAAAGGGCAACCCGACGTCGTGCTTGACATATTGATCACGCGCCATGGCCCGATCATCAGACGCACGGGGACGCAAGGCATCGCGCTCGCGTGGACGGTGTTGAACGGCAGCGGCTCTTATCGAGCGGTGCTCGACATCGACACCGCGCGCAACTACCAAGCGTTCCGCAAAGCTCTCTCGTACAGTCTGTGCCCGGTGCTCAATTTCGGCTACGCGGACGTCGACGGCAATATCGGCTACCAAGACTCCGGCGCCGTGCCGCTGCGCGCGCGCGGCGATGGGTCTTTACCCGTGGAAGGCCAGGACGATCTGTACGCCTGGCGCGGCACCGTGCCGTACGACGAGTTGCCGCACGCGCTGAATCCGCCTGCAGGACATCTGGAGACGGCCAATCAGGAACTGGTGCCGCCGTCGTTCCGGCCGATCCTATCCACGTACTTCGAGCCACCCTTCCGCGTCAACCGCATCGCAACGCTGCTTTCGCAGGCGCGCTCGGCAAGTCCGGAGCAGATCGGTGCGATCCAGGCGGATGTCTTCGACTACCCGCGCTTGCAGCTCGCACGCGCGACTGGACGTATGCTCGCAAACGATCCCGACCCTGCGCTGCGCGCGCTGGCGTCGCGCCTCGCGTCCTGGGACGGGATGATGACGGCCGACAGCCGCATTCCGACCTTCGTCGTCGCGCAAGACGAGCAGCTCACGCGCGACATGTTCGAACCCGCGCTCGGTGAGGACCTGTATGCGCGCTACGACGCGAACTACTGGCCGATCGTGCCGCTGCTGCGCGCGCTCTCGGGCGACGATCGAGCGCGCGCCGCGGGCGTCACGCGCGCGAGCGTGCAGGCTGCGGTCGTCCGCGCGGCGAGGGAATCGCTCTCCGCACTTGGGCCGCGCGGACTCGATGGCGCGAAGCCGTGGGGCCGGCAGAACGAAGCGCTGTACCGGCATCCGTTGTCGGCGAAGTGGTTCCTCTCGTTCTTGAGTCCGCCGCCGGTGGTGCAGCCCGGCAGCGGCTTCGCGATCTACGCAGCCAAACCCAAACACGGTCC
>JAFAHD010000019.1 GCA_019237415.1 Vulcanimicrobiota bacterium | reverse complement strand
GTGATCTGCGCGGCGCGAAGCAGGTACTCGAGCTGACCGTTATGGATGTCCTTGAGCTCGACGGGTTGGCCGTCGCTCGCGTTCGCGACGATGTAGTAGCGCGCGGGTGCGCTGCTCGGCAGCGGGGTCGGCGTCGGCGGTGCTTGCGGCGCGCTGTTCGCGCAGCCGGACAGCAACGCGATCGCGCAAACGACACGCGCCCACGCGAACCAATCGACTCGCGTCACGCGAGCGGCCGGCACCTGCGCCTCACCGCGCGCCCAATCGAACCAATACCTGCGCCGGGGACGCGGCAAATCATCGGGATAGTTCTCCTTTGCCGCTCGGTGGCGCGGGCTCTCGCCCGCACCAACGCCCCGGCTTACGGCATGGTCCGCTTGGTCGCGCTGCGCAGACCCGAGCGAGCGAGTGCCGCCGAAAGCCGAACCCTCTGAGGCGGCGAGAGCCGCCGAAGGAGCGCCGAAGTCAGAATCTCCCGATGATTCGGCGCGTGGTGAGGCGCCGGGGGCACTCGCTCGCGCGGGTTGGCCTCCCAGCGCGAACATGAGCGCCATCATCGGCCACCACAGCAGCAGCACGAACGTGGACACGACGTCGATGACCGCCTGCAACGACGATGCCACGAAAGCGGCGACCAGCGCGTAGAACAGCAGCGAACGCTCGCGATCGTCGGGCGGAATGCGCGCGCGCGTGCGGCGCGCTTCCCCGACGGCTGCGACGATCGTCCAGATGAACGCCGCTAGTCCGAGCACGCCGTTCTCCACCAGCACGTTGAGCGGCAGGTCGTGTGCGTGCACCTCATCGACCGCTGCGTCAGGCTGCTTGAGCGACGGATACACTTTGGAAAAGCCCAGCGGGCCGACGCCGGTCAGCGCGAAGCGCTGTGCCATGCGCACGGCGCCTTGCCACACGGCGATGCGCGAAGGGTTCTCGCTCGGGTCGTGCGCGACGTCGCGGAACGTCGTCGTCCCCAATATCAACGCAGCGATGCCCGCGATGACATACGTGATCTTCGCGCTGCGCCCGAATCGCCACACCAAGATCGGCAGGCCGATGAGCAGTCCCAACCACGCGGCGCGCGAAACCGACAGCGCAAGCGCGACGACGCCGATGATCGCGGCCGCGGCGCCAAGCCGGCGCAGCACGAGCGGCGCTGCCGCCTGCGCCAGCCCGAGTGGGATGAAGAACAGCAGATATCCGCCGAACTCGTTCGGCTGCAGGAACGTGCCCGCGGCGCGACCGTGTTGGTACGCGAACATCTCGGGCGGATGTCTGGTCAGCGTGAGCGCGATGCCGAAGATCGCGGCCGCGATGCCGGTCGTGAAATAGCAGACGAGCAGCGAGCGGCGGACGCGTTCGCCGGCGACATTCCAGACGATCGCGACGAACGCGATGAACGTGCCGATCTCGCTCAAGATCTCGAACATGCTCGCGCGCAACGACACCCCGATGATGCCGGCGAGCAAGGCCGTGCCGATCATGGCAAGCAGCGGCGCGCTCAACGGCGCCTGCGCGAAGGCTCGCCAGCCGCGCTGCACGAGCAACGCGCCGAGCGTGATCGACGTCGCGACCGAGGTGATGACGAGCAGCGCGACGGCGTATCCCTTGCCGCCGATCGCGACGCCGCGCGGCAACACGTCGGCGAGCAGCACGAGCATCGGCAACACCGGCATCAGGGTGAACAGCACGAATGGCAGCGCGAGCTGCGCGCGTGAGTCTGGAGTGCCAACGTCGCGAAGTCCGATCTCGTCGAGCGCAGCCGTGCCGGTCATCTCGAATCCTGCGACGCGAGCGCGAGCACGGCCTCCGCAACGGCGCCACTGCCGCCCGGTCCGCCCATGCGCGCGCGCCCGGTTGCGCTCATCGCTTGCATCCTCGCTGGGTCAGCGAGCAACCCGACGACGCCTCGGGCGAACTCGAGGTCGTCGTCAGGCAGCACAAGGAGCGCGTCGCCAAGCAGACGTTGCTGGCGCATGCGATACCAGCCGACGCGGCCGGGTTGACCGGCGGATGAGGCGATGACGGGTAGGCCCATCCCCGCGGCCTGTTCGTTCGCCGTGCCTGCCTGTCCAAGCGCGAGATCGCTTTGCGCGAGCAGATCGCCGAAGTGGTCGCGGATCGCCCTGACGTCGAGCCCCTCTGTGCTGCCCTGCGCGCCGCCAGGCTGTCGCGCCGTGAGCTTCACTCCGCTGCGCTCACATGCTGCCACGAGCGCGGCGGTGTCGACGCTCGGTGCGAGCGCGATGAACGCCTGCACGCCGCGCGGCGCGATCATCTGCGCGACGAGCGCGAGCCGGCGCAGCGCCGCGGCCGCATTCGCAGGAGCGTCAGCGCGGCTGCCGGGCAGCACCGCCACGCGCAGATCTTCCTTGCGCGCGCCGAGATCGATGCCCGTGATCGCAACGCCGTCCATCATGAGGTTGCCTTCGAAGTGCGCTTTGACACCGCGCGCAGCCAACGCGACTGCGGTGTCCGCGTCGCGCGCAAAGACCTCGCGCGCGCGCTTGGCGATCGCGACTTCCAATCCGGAGTGCCCTGCGACCGATTCAGATTTCGCCGTGGCGACGAAAATCGTCGGCCGGCCCGCGAACAGCAGACACGCGGCGAGGCAGTACACGTCGCCGACCGCGACCACGGCGTCGCGCGCGCGCTGCGCGCGCAAGAAGCCGAACTGCGCCGCGGTGAGCGAGAACAAGCCCGCGCGCGCATCGCGAAGCAGGTTGCGCACGTTCCAGTACGCGATCAAGCCGCCGCTCGGCATCTCCGCTTGCGGACCGATGCTGCCCGGAACGCGGCCGACCAGCGGAAAATGTTCGACGGTCGCCTTTGCGTCGCGCTCGGCGAGCGCGGACGCGATGTACCCGGCGATCGCCGCTTCCCCATAGCCATTGCTCACGAGCAAGATGTTCGCGGGCGGCAACCTCAGCCGGCCTTCCCGAGCAGGGGGATGAGCACGAATGAACGCACCTGCGGACGCGTTCCGGTCAGATCGAGCTCGAGCCGGCCGGCGTTTGACGCGTGGGCGCCGGCGTGCACGATCGGCACACCCGCGACGATTTCGGGATCCGCGAGCGTGATGTGGCTGTGCCCACCGATGATCGCGCCGATGTCTGGGTAGGCGTGCGCGAGCTCGCGATCGCCGGGCAAGCCGAGGTGCGACAGCACGAGCGTGACGTCGGCCGATTCGCGTGTGCCGAGCATCTCGTCCATCGCGGCCTCGACCGACAAGAAACGCCAACCGAAGACCGCTTCCCAACCGCTGCCGGTGCGGTACTGCGGCGCGAGCAGCGCCAGCAGCCGCACCCGGACGCCGCCCGCGTCGACGACCAGCGACCGTTTGAAGGGCGCGGCG
Source organism: Vulcanimicrobiota bacterium (assembly GCA_019237415.1). GTDB lineage: Bacteria > Vulcanimicrobiota > Vulcanimicrobiia > Eremiobacterales > Eremiobacteraceae > JAFAHD01. Next base: position 4,623 of record JAFAHD010000019.1, on the reverse strand, counting down.
CGATCGCGCAGATCGAGGAGGTTGGAGCAGATCATCGGCATGGGCAACGCGCGCGCGCGCGCCGCAAACCAGGCGTGCACGTAATGGAACTCGCGATTGCCGACCGCCTGCGCGCGATACGGAGCCGCTGCGAATTCGCGCACGACTGGTTCGACGCGGCGGTAGACGGTCGACGAGCCAAGCAGGCTGTCGCCACAGTCGACGAGCAGTGCCCCCGGCTCGACGACCTGCGCAAGCAGGCGGCCGAAGCCGCGCCGGCCGTGGACATCGGCGGTGTGATAGACGACCAGCGACGCGCTCATCTCGCCGCTGCGTCCATCGCCTCGACGACGAACCGCGCGATGCGTTGGAGCGTGTCGGGCGGCCCGAGCGCGGCGCGCAACTCGCGATCGCCGTCGATCTGTGCCCGCCGCTTCGTATCGTCCGCCACATATGCGAGCGTCTGCTCGATCAGGGCGTCGGGCGTGAATTTGTCTTGCAGCAGCTCGGGGACGATCGTGCGTCCCAGCAGCAGATTCGGCAACGTCAGGGGACGAGCTAGGACCTGTGGGATGCGCTTTTGCGCGATGCGGTATTGCGCCGGCGTGATCGCGTAGAACGCGATCTGGGGTATCTCACGCAGCGAATTCTCCAGCACCGCGGTGCCCGATGCCGTCCACGCGAGATCGGCGGCACGTACCGCCGCCTGGATCTGCGCCCCATGTGCTAGGATGGGGCGCATGCCGCCGCTCACCCGCGGCCACAGCGTTTCGATTTGCCGCGCGCGCCGCGCTGACGCAGCTGCGACGACGAACGTCGCGAGCCGGCGCGCCGACAATGTCGCCGCCGCGGATGCGAGGCGCGGGCCCAGGATGTCGATCTCTTCGGCGCGGCTGCCAGGGAAGACGACGATGCGCGCGCCTGGCCCGGCGGCCCCCGACAGCGCATCCGGCCATTGCGGATCTTGCTGTGCGCGGGGCGCGATCGCCGAAACGAGCGGGTGCCCGAAATATTCGCAGCGCAGACCGAGCCGCGCGTAGAAGTCGCGCTGGCGCGCGAAGCCCGTCAGCGGGATGGCGACCTCTGACACCGCGCGCGCTTGGCGCTCGTCGTCGAGCCACGCGCCTGGCGGGAAGTAATAGATGATGGTGCCGCGGTAGCCGCTGCGGCGCATCTGTTGTGCCAAGCGAAGGTTGAACGCGCCGAAATCGATGGGGACGATCACGCGCGGCGGATCCTTGCGCAACATCGCGTCGTGGCGGCGCATGACGAGGTACAGCCGCGGGATCTTTGCGAACGCGGAGATCGGTCCGATGCTGGCCCAATCGCTCGAGTCGGCGGTGATAGTCGCACCCGCCGCGCGAACGCGCTCGCTGCCGATGGCGGCGCACGTCACCGCCGGCCGGATGGCGCGGATCGCGTCGAGCAGCAGGGCGGCCTCGAGATCGCCTGACGCCTCGCCGGCGCTCATGAAGAGATCGGAGATCACGGCGAGGGCCGGCCCGTCAATCTAACGCTGGTTCTTCTTCCGGTTCCGAGGCCGGCGCGCCGCGCCCGCGGCGCGTCGCTTGCGTTGTGAAGCCGCGCTGCGAGCCGTTTTGGAAGAACGCGACGAGCTCTTTGCCCTCGTCGGTGGTGACGTGTGCGCGCAGCCGCTCGATCGCGCTCGACAGCGTTTCGTCGCCGGCATAGATCGTGCGGTACGCCTCTTTGAGTTCGCTCAGCGCCTGTGGCGAGACGCCCTGCCGCTTGAGCCCGACGCGGTTGAGCCCGCGCACCCATGCCGGGTTGCCTTCGACGAGCATGAACGGCGGACAATCCTTGAGGATCTTGCTGCGTCCGCCGATGAACGCGAGCCGGCCGATGCGCACGAACTGATGCACGCCGACCATGCCCGAGATGTTCGCGCCTTCGCCGACCGTGCAGTGGCCGGCCAGCTGCGTGAGGTTCGACATGATGACGCGGTCGCCGACGTGGCAATCGTGCGCGATGTGCACGTACGCGAGCAAGTGGCAGTCAGAACCGATGGTGGTCGACGTGCCGGCGTCCGTGCCGCGGTGGATCGTGACGTACTCGCGGATCTGATTGCGATCGCCGACGTTGACGAACGACACCTCGCCGCGGAACTTCTTGTCCTGCGACGTCCCGCCCACGACCGCGAACGGATAGATGACGTTCTCCTGCCCGATCGTCGTGTGGCCCTGCACCACGACGTGCGCGAGCAGTTTCGTGCCGTCGCCGATGCTGGCGTGCCGGCCGACGAGGCAATATGGCCCGATCTCGACGTCGCGTCCGATCTTCGCCTCCGGGTGGACGACGGCGGTGGGATGGATGTTAAGCGTGTGGATGCTGACGTTGTCGCCTGGCGTGCTCATCGCGATCACATATCGAGGATCGTGGCGTCGAGCTGGAAGAGGCTCGTGTCCGACACTACTGAGAACATCAGCTCCGCCGTGCACACGAGCTGGCCATCGACGTGCGATTCGGCGTGCAAGGAGCCGTACGTCTTGCGCAGCCACTGCGTGTGCACGTTCATCATGAGCCGGTCGCCAGGCAATACGGGCCGGCGAAACCGGACCTTGTCGAGGCCGGCGAGATACGGCACTGACGTCGTGGCCGCTTTGGGCTCGAGTATGACCGTGCCGCCGAGCTGCGCCATAGCCTCGATGATGAAGATGCCCGGCATCACCGGGTTGTTCGGAAAGTGCCCTTGGAAGAACGGCTCGTTGATGGTGACGTTCTTGAAGCCGGCCGCGCGCTTGAGCGGCTCCAGCTCGGTGATGCGGTCGAGCAGCAGCATCGGGTAGCGATGCGGCAAGGTCTCCATGATGCGCCGGATGTCGATGTCAGCCACGATGCCGCTTCTTCTACTTAGTTCGCCGGCGCGAGCAGCGCGCGCAGTCCGCGCGCCGCTGCGACGTGGAGCGCGTGACCGGATTTGATCGCGACGACGCGCACGCGCGGGTACATCCCGATCAGCGCGAAGTCGCCGATCAGGTCGAGTGCCTTGTGGCGCACGATCTCGTCGGGGAAGCGCAGCGGGCCCAGATAGCCGTCGGTGTCGATGACGACCGCGTTGTCGAGCGAGCCGCCGCGCGCCAAACCACGCGCTGCAAGCTCGTCGAGCTCGCGCCGGAAGCCGAACGTGCGGTTGGGCGCGATCTCCTTCAGGAAATACTCGGGCATGATCGGCGGCGTCGTGAGGAATTGGTGGCCGACCGGCTCGGGAAACGCGACGAAGAAGCTGATCGAGAACGCGTCGGCGGGCAGCACCGCGAGCAGCTTGCCGTCGTCGGCGAACCACGCGGGCTCGCGCAATGCGAGCACGCGCCGCTCGGCATCTTGTTCGACGATGCCGACCTTGCTGATCTGGGTCGCGAACGGCAGCGCGCTGCCGTCGAGGATCGGCACCTCACCGCCTTCGACCGTGATAAGGGCGTTGTCCACGCCCATCCCCAACAGCGCTGCGAGCGCATGCTCGACAGTGCTGACGCTGGCCGTTCCGTCGCCGAGCATCGTGCAGCGCGTCGTCGAGCGCACTGCTTCGGGCGTGGCGGCGATGCGCTGCCCATCTTCCAGCACAAACGAAAAACCGGCGTTCGCCGGCGCCGGGGCGACTGTCACGCTGCTGGATGAGCCGGTGTGGAGTCCGATGCCGCGCAGCGAGAACTCAGCCGCGAGTGTATGCTGCTTGTCGGAGTTCACGATCGCACGACGCTATCGGCGCTTGCGCAGTTCTGCGACTGCGTCCATGAGTGCGCGCACTTGCTCGAACAGTTTAGGCAGTTTTCTGAACATGACCTTCTGCGCCATTTCTTCGCGAATGGGCAGCGCCGGCGTTCCCCATACCTTCGAGTTCGGCGGCAGATCCGACGTGATGCCGGTCTGTCCGCCCGCGATCGACATGTCGCCGATGGTGATGTGGCCGTTGACGCCGACTTGTCCGGCCAGCGTGACTATCGCGCCGACATCGGTCGAGCCCGCGATGCCGACTTGCGCGCACAACGTGCTGTCCTCGCCCACCGTGCAATTGTGTCCGATCTGCACGAGGTTATCGATCTTCGTGCCGCTGCCGATCCTCGTCGAACCGGTCACCGCGCGATCGATCGCAGAGCAGGCGCCGATTTCGACGCGGTCGCCGACGACGACGTTGCCGAGCTGCGGGATCTTGATCTGCTCTTTGCCGACGCGCACGAAGCCAAAGCCATCGGCGCCGATCACGCAATTGGCGTGCAGGATGCAATCGTCACCCACCACGCACCCGTCGAGCACGCACGCGCGCGGATGCAGCAGCGTGCGCGCGCCGATGGCGGCGTCGCGGCCGACGAACGCGCCCGGCAGCAACACCGCGCCGTCGCCCAGACGCGCACCCGCGCAGACGACCGCGCCCGCGCCGATCCACACGCCGTTGCCGCGCACGACGCGCTCCTCGATCACCGCGCTCGGATGCGTGAATTCGCCGCGCGGCAGCGGCGGTGCGAATGCGGCGAGGATCGCGGCCAGCGCAGCGCGCACGTCGCCCGCGAGCAGCAGCGTCTTGTCGCCGCGCGCCGCGCCGTCGACCGAGCGCGGCACGATCACCGCGGAGGCGCGCGAGGCCAACGCGCGCTGCACCCAACGCTCGTCGACCGCGAAGGTCAGCGC
>JAFAHD010000042.1 GCA_019237415.1 Vulcanimicrobiota bacterium | reverse complement strand
TTTTCGCCCGTCAAACTCAAAGCCATCACGCGCCTGCCGATGGGCACGAATACGAAGCTGCACGTGCAGTTCAAGCGGCGGCTGTGGCTCGAGCAGGGCTCGAACGCGGCGACGTATTCCGACACGGGTTACCAACAGTCGTGGGAGGATACGCGGGCGCAAGCGGGTACAGCCGGCGTCCTGCTCGAGTACAACGGCGGTCATCTCGGCGCATCGTGGGATGCGCCGTCGTTCGGGCCCGCGTCGCCTGCCGCAGTGCAGCGCTTCCTCAAGCAGATCGAGCCGGTCTATCCGGGCATCGGCGCGCTCTTCAACGGCAAAGCGTTCTTCGGTAACTGGCCCAAAGACCGCTGGCACCGCGGCTCGTACTCGTATTGGGGCCTGGGCGATTGCACCTCGTTCGTCGGCATCGAGCCGGTGCGCCAAGGGAACGTGCATTTCTGCGGCGAGCATTGTTCGCTCGAGTTCGGCGGCTTCATGAACGGTGCGGTCGAAACGGGCGAGTCGGCCGCGCACGAGATCGTCGCCGACGTCAAAGGAGCCGCAGCCGCCGCGGCGGACCTGCGCGAACGCCATGCCGTCTGAAGCGCCGGCCTTAGCCGAATCCGGCCTGCGCAAGGACTGTCTCGGCTTTTGGCACATCGCCGCCCAATCGGTGGCGAACATCGCGCCTTCAGCGACGCCCGCACTCGTCGTCTCGCTGATCTACGGGCTCACCGGCAATGGATCGTGGCTCGCGTACGTGCTCGCGACCGCGATCATGCTCCTCGTCGCGCTCAACGTCAATCAGTTCGCGCGCCGCTCCGTCTCGCCCGGTTCGCTTTACACCTTTGTCGCGCAGGGTTTGGGGCCGACGTTGGGCGTGATCTCCGGCTGGTCGATGGTGATCGCGTACTTGATCATCGGCGGAGCGGTGCTCGCAGGCTGCGCCAATTACGTCACCGTCGTCGCGCACGCGCTCATCGGACCCGGCTTTGACGGGCCGCTGACGGTTGGCGCAATGATCGCGGCTGCGCTCGGCGCGTGGTACATCGCGTATCGCGACGTCAAGCTGTCGACCCAGCTAATGCTGCTGATCGAGTTCGCGTCAATCGTCCTCATCATGACGCTGTCGTTTGCGTTCTTTTTCAAGCGCGGCGCCGTGCTCGATCCCGCGCAATTGATGCTCTCGGGCGTCACACCGGTGAGCATCGGTCACGCGATGGTGCTTGCGATCTTCAGCTATGTCGGCTTCGAAAGCGCGGCGTCGCTCGGCCACGAGGCGATGGATCCGCTGCGCTCGATTCCGCGTTCGGTGTTGTTTACCGTCGTCGCGGTGGGCGCGTACTTCGTCTTCACCACGTATGTACTGGTGATGGCGTTTCACGGCCAAAACCCGCCGTTGGATCAGTCGACGGCGCCGCTCAACGTGCTCGCGTCGCTCGCCGGCATTCCGTTCTTCGGCTTGCTGATCGCGATCGGCGTCGCCATCGGCTTTTTCGCCTGCGCGCTCGCGTGCATCACCGCAGGCTCGCGCGTGCTGTTCACCATGTCGCGCCACGGCTTGTTCCATTCGGCGGCGGCCGACGCGCATGCGACGCACGCGACTCCCCACATCGCGGTCTCGTTCGCAGCCGCCGCCGTGCTGGTCGGTCCGCTCGTGCTGGTCGCGAGCAAGTTCGCGCTGCTCGACATCTTCGGCGACCTCGGAACGCTGGGCACGCTCAGCGTGCTCTTCTCGTACGTCTTGGTCAGCATCGCCGCGCCCGTGTATCTCGGCAAGCGCGGCGAACGCACGCCGCTCGACGTCGCGATCGCGGCGCTCGCAGTCGTGGCCATGATCGTCGCGATCGTGGCAACCGTCTATCCAGCGCCGCCGCCGCCCGCGAGCTACATCCCGTACGTGTTCATCGGGCTGCTCGCGCTCGGGGTCTCGCGCTTTATGTACCTGCGCGCGCGCCAACCACAACTGGTGCGCGACATCGAAGCCGACCTCGCGTAGCTATTTCGCGAGCTTGCGCAGCGCCTTCGGCGGCATCAGCGCCGTGATGGTCGCGCCGCCGGCCGACCAGCGGTCGACGTCGAGCAGGACGACGCCGCCCTTCTTGAGATCGAGTGCAAGCTCGGTGTTGCCCGCGACGAGGTAGCCGACCAGTTTGCCCAGCTGCGGCATGTGGCCGACCAGCGCGACGCGCGACTGGCCGCGCAGCGCGCGCATTTCCGCAGCGGTTTTCGCCGGTTCGGCGTTGGGTTCGAGCGACTTCAGCGTCCGGATGCTGCCCGGATCGATCTCGTACGCCTCGCAGATGCAGGCCGACGTTTGGCGCGCGCGTTCGAAGCCGCTGTCGAAGATGTCGTCGATCTCGATGCCCAAGCGCAGCATGCCGCGCGCGACGCGGGCCATCTCTTTTTCGCCTTCGGGCGAGAGAGGGCGCTGCGCGTCATCAGGGTACTTGCGCGGATCGGCCTTGCCGGCATCGGCGTGCCGTACGATGATCGCTTCCATCTGGCACTAGCCTACGCGACCGGCTACGGATCGACCTCGTAGAGCGTGACCATCCCGCCGTCCATGTGGTCGCTCACGTGACAATGGAACAGCCACGTGCCGGCGCTGTCCGGCACCATGTCGACGGTGGCCATCTGCGCGGGGCTGAGCGGAACCACATCGGTGCGCTGCCTATTCCACAACACGGTGTTGCCGTGCCAGTGAGGCGTGTGAAAATTGAATCCCATACCGATGGTCATAAGGTACCAGCGCACGCGTTCTCCTTTCTTCATCGTGATGCGCGGACCGTTGCCGTACATGTAACCGTTGATGACCGCTTTGACGTTCGAATCGACGAAGCCGGAGCCGGTGAGCGTGAACAACCCGTTGGCGTCGACGGGCATGGCTTGGGAGAGCCCGCTGCCTTTGACTTCCGGCGCGAACTGCGCCACGTTGCGCAGCATGTACCAGCTTTGATTCTCGTCATCGAACCCCATGAGGATCACGATCTCGCGATCGACGTCTTTTGGAGCTCCGTCGGCGTTGGCCATGCCCGCCGCGGTGACGATGATTGGCCCGACCAGGCCGGCGTCCACGTCTTTCTGCTCGTCCACGTGCGAATGATACAGCCACACGATCGAGCTCGGGTCGCCGGGGCCCGGTCCCGCACGCTCCGGCACCTGCCACGTGTAGGTGAATGTTTGACCGGGCGGCACCGCGTCGCCCATCATGTCGTGCGTGCCGCTTCCATCGTCGTACGCGACGCCTTCGGACATCTTGTCGTATTGCACGCCGTGCGGATGCATCGAGTACGGGCGCGACGCGTTGTTCTTGAACACGACCTTGATCGTGTCGCCGACCTGGGCATGGATGACCGGCCCCAAAAGGCCGAGATACTGCTGATCGGCTGGCCGCGTCTTGAGCTTGGTGAACGTTCCATCCGTGTACTCTCGGTAGACGGCCTTGCGGTAGACGCTTCCGACGTGATGCGGCGAGCGCTGCGTGTAGACTTTCGCGATGCCCTCGAACGGCTTGCCGGTGATTTTATTCATCCCGTCGGGCGCGTAGTTCCATAGAACTTCATCCGCGGCGATGTAGTACGTGCGCGTCGTCGGCGCGGCGCTGACGGTTTGTCCGGAGGATCCTTGACCAGAACAGCCGGCGACTACGGTTATCAAGAAAGGGACAAACGAAAGACTGGCGGCTCTTGTGAGCGTCATCGCATCTCCTACCATCAGGCGTGCGCCGTGGCGCTTGGATGCGCCGCGCGGTGTGAGGCCGCGTTCGCGCATGGTGTTCGATTCCCCCCAAGACAGCGTCTTGTCTCGCGGAGCAAGCACGAACAAGCGTTTTCGGGGGCTCGCCTCCACTCGCATCGAACCGGCGCTGCGCAGACGGCCGGAAAGCAGCTCGTAATGAGTGACGTCTTCGTTTCGTTTCGGTCCGCGATCGCTGTTCTGATCGCACGCATGGGAGAAACCACATGGTCAACGTTCGTAGAGCCCTTCTCGTTCTAGCTTTCGTTTCATCACCGCTGCTTGGAGGTTGCAGCTCGAGCTCTAGTTCGTCGCCGCCGCCCCCGCCCGGGACGTCGGCATATTATTCCACGCTCGCATCTCTAGGCGTCGTCTCCGCCCCGATCTCATCAGTGTCGGCGTCCTTCATCACCCTGAATCCGTCCGCCGGTAACGGGCTTGCAACCGACGTGAACATTGCCTTCGATGCCAACGGAAGGCTCTTCGTGGTGAACCAGGCGCTTGCCGTACCCTCCACGATCAGCGTCTTCACTCCGCCGCTCACCGCGACCAGCAACGCGACATTCATCCTCACGATGCCTGTGTCCGGGTGCGCATTTGGTATCGCGTTCGATTCTTCAAACGACATGTGGATCTCAAATTGCAACACATCGATCTATGAATTCAAGGGGCCCTTCACGACGACCGGCACACTGCCTGCCCCGGACGTCACGCTTACCTCGAATGCGTTCGCGTTCGGCCTCACATTTGATGCAGGCGGCAATCTGTGGGTAGCGACCGACACGGCCGCGAATGGGGTTGAAGAATATCTCAAGCCCGCGGGCGGTTTCGTCAACTCGACGCCGATCGATCATACGCTCACCGGTCTGAACAAACCCCAGTCAGTCGCCTTCGACAAATCTGGCGATCTATTCTCGGATTCTCAAACTTTTGGTACTGCGGAGTACAAGAGCACGAATCTGAGCGCGGCCGCAGTACCCGATATCATCAACCCGACCGGTCTCGAGGCGAATTTCCGTGCCTCGCAGATGACGTTCGACTCAGCCGGCAACCTTTACGCCGCCGACTGCGGAGTCGGAGACACTGGCCATATCTATGTGTACCCCACGTCCACGACGGCGTTCAGCGCGACGCAAACTCCCCTCGCCTACACGAACGCTGATATCATGGCGAAGTTCTGCGCCGCCGGAATCGCGATCCACTAGACGGACGAGTACCAAGAGTGACATGGGCGAAACAGCGTGCCGTACGACCTTACGGTGATCGAGAAAAAAAACGACGGAGCTAGTCACGCTCGACACGGTGGATCAGCCAGGAGTTGTAGGAACTTCCGCGGATAGGCGTTGAACTAGAGCACCCCCCCGCACCCGCCCCCCAAGGAAGGTGCCGATATGCAACTCTTCACGCGTTGTGTTCGCGATCGCCGCGTCCAATTCGTCGGGATTCTGCTAACGACCGCACTGGTCGCCTGCTCAAGCGCCACAACGAGTCCTTCGCCGACGCAGACACCCCAGAACATCTACGTCGCGAACAGCCCCGGCCAAAGCGTGACAATCTATCCCGCTGGCGCGAACGGCAATGTCGCCCCGACTGCGACGATCAGCGGCGCGAGCACGACGCTCGATTTTCCACAAGGCGTGGCGCTCGATACGGCGGGCAAGATCTACGTCACCAATCACGCCAACAACAGTGTGACGGTCTTCGCCGCCGGCGCGAGCGGCAACGTCGCGCCGATTGCCGCGATCAGCGGCGCGAGCACGGGGCTCAGCAGTCCTCAGGGCATAACGCTCGACGGCATCGGCAACATCTATGTTGCGAACAACACGAATAGCATCACGATATACTCGCCAGGCGCGAGCGGCAACGCCACACCGCTCGGTACTATCAGTGGTGCAAGCACCGGCCTCAACGGGACAGGGAGCGTGGCTGTCGCCGCCGGCTTCATCTACGCGACCAACTTTGGCGGCAACAGCGTAACGATCTATCCTGTCGGTGGCCCGTTTGGCAACATCGCCCCGTCATTCACGATCACCGGCGCGAGTACGGGCCTCAACAGTCCCGACGGAGTCGCTCTCGACGCTGCGGGCAAGATCTACGTCTCCAACTTCGGCGGCAGCGTGACTGTCTACAGCGCCGGCGCAAGCGGCAATGCCACACCCAGCGCCACTATCAGCGGCGCGAGCACCGGGTTGAATGTGCCCGGCGACGTCGCCCTCGATGCGGCCGGCAAGATCTATGTCACGAACAACGGCAACAGTACCGTCACGGTTTACGCAGCCGGCGCAAACGGCAACGTCGCCCCAATCGCCACCATCAGCGGGGCAAGCACCGGGATCAACGGGCCATTTGGGCTCGATCTGCACTAACCGTCCGCGAGAATCATGTTGTCATTGCTCGGAGCCGCCGGCGATGGCCCCAGAGTCCAAGTCCCCAGTGCGATAAGCCGTTGACGGCGCTCTGCCTGCACAGCCGGCCAATGCGGCGGTCACGAGAACAATCGTGAGGGGCGCGGCAGATTCGAGACTTCATAACTTGAACGGTTCGATTGGGCGGAACAGGGCTCGAACCTGTGACCCCCTCCTTGTAAGGGAGGTGCTCTACCAACTGAGCTATCCGCCCGTTTCGCGAGCCGGACCGGAATTCGGCGCGTCGCGCGCGTGCGCCCGCTCGTCCAACACCGAGCAGGCGCTTTTTTTCGCCGCTGCGAAACGGGCGCGGCCTATGAGCCTCAACGCCACCGATCTCAAAGGCGCGTACAACACGCAGCGGCGCGAGGGACTGTTCGCGCAATTCGACGCCCGCGGTGAGCTGCGCGAATACGGCTATTTCATCAACGCGCCCGACGGCACGCCATCACGCGCGGTCGTCCTCAAGCTTGCGCAGGGAGAGCCCCACGGCTCGCTCGAGGACACGACCATCGACCGTTTCCCGAGCGACGACTCTGACGACCCGGCTGACTTGCGGGAATGGGCGCTGCGCTGGGCGAGCGAGATCGAACGCGAGGCGCAGGGCATCAGGTCGTGTTCGTTCTGCCAAAAGCGCCAGGATCAGGTGCGCAAGCTGATCGCCGGGCCTACGCAATACATCTGCGACGAGTGCGTCCACCTCTGCGTGGACATCCTTGACGAGCCCTCAGGAGCCTAGCACTTTCTGCTTGAGCGTTTCGAACTCGGCCGCGCTGATGACGCCGCGGTCGCGCAGCTGAGCGGCGCGTTCCAAACGCGTCACCGGATCGTCCGCTGCCGCCGCGGTCGCCGCCTGCGCTGAAATCCGATCGCCGAAGCCGAAATTCGTCGTGTCCTGCGGGTCGTAGACGACCCAGTACTCCTCGCCCTCGCGCGGCACGTCAAGCCGGGAGACGATCAGCTCCGTCGTCGTGTCGAACTGCTGCCCATTTTCCGGCGTCACGCGAAACGTGATGCGGATGTTCGGATTGTCGTTGATCGACATACCCGTATCCTTGACGGCCAACACGACGCCTGGCGCTTTCACGCCGTTTTGCTCGAGCCGCGCGATTCGCGCGCGCGCCGCTGCGGCCTTGCGGCTGAAGTGGACGTAGGCCCAGACGATGAGCCCGATGATGACCGCCCACGAGCCGATGGCCCAAAGCCATTGACTAAGTGGCATGCCACAGCACCATGGTACAGACAATGACCGACGTGCGGATGAAACCCTGCCGGTGATGAGACGGGACATCGAACGCGCAACCGCGTATGCGGTCGCGCGTTCGTGGCCCACGAGGTGCTACGGGCCGATGGCGATTCCAGGAATGCCCGGCGCTCCAGGCAGCGCAACGGTCACCGTTGGCGTACTTGCCGCGCTGAACGGCGGCGTGAAAACCTCGAGCTGCCCCGCGCTATCTGTGACGTAAAGGTTGCCCGCTGAGTCGAACTTCAGATAGTCAGGCGATGTGACCGTGATCGAAAACGCTTTTGTGGTCGCATTCGAGAACGGCGGCTTGTACTGGTCAACGCTGTTCGAGCCGACCGCGTACATGTTACCCGAAGAGTCGAACGCGATCCCGTGCACGTTGTTGTTTCCGGCGAACGAGATGTTCGGAGCGCTCGCCGCGCTGAACGGCGGAACGTATTCGACGATATTCGGGCTGCCGTTCGCCCACAGGTTGCCGCTCGAATCAAACGCGATGCCTCTGGCGCCTCCGACCCCGTTCGTGATCGTGAAGGTGACGGTGCTCGAGCTTGAGATCGGGCCGGTGAGAACGTTGATGCCGGCGCCTAGGCCGGCGACGTAGAGATTGCCAAACCCGTCGAGCGCCGGATCCTCAGCGAGAACCGTCGTCGGCACCGTGAACGCGGGTGTCGCGCCGCTCGTGATCGGCGAATTGTACACCGCGACGAGCGAGCCGTTGAAGTTCGCGACGAAGAGGCGATTCGCGGGATCAAACGTCATGTTTGCGGGCTCATTCAAACCGGCGAAAGAACCACTCGGCGTACTGGCCGACGTGAGCGGCGCTTTGAAGATGCTGACCGTACCTGGATTTAGGAAATCAGATGTATACACGTGAAAGCCCGCCGGCACTGGCGGCGGCGCCGTACTCGACGAGGAACATGCGGCGAGCGCGAGCAGACACGCGCTCGCAATGGGAACGATGGCGCGCTTCATGATCTCCCTCTTCCGAAAGCTGCGAGTGATGGCGGCTGAGTTCGGCATAAAACCGCGCGGATGCGTTGCAGCCGCGCGGTCAGCAGTGGTACCCCCAAGGGAATTCGAATCCCTGTCGCCGCCTTGAAAGGGCGGTGTCCTAGGCCTCTAGACGATGGGGGCACGATCCGTCCGTATCGTGCGTGGGCCCGGCAGGACTTGAACCTGCGACCAACCGGTTATGAGCCGGCCGCTCTAACCACTGAGCTACAGGCACCGGCCGCCCACCGCACCCCCATAGTATATAGAAGCGGCGCGCGACGCGTCAAGGCGCGAAAACGCTTCGCCCCGGATACACCGCGGCCGTGCCCAACATCTCTTCGATCGCCATCAGCCGGTTGTACTTCTCGACTCTATCGCTGCGCGACAACGAACCCGTCTTGATCTGCCCCGCGTTGAGCGCGACCGCGATGTCGGCGATCGACGTGTCTGCGGTTTCGCCCGAGCGGTGCGAGATCACGGTCCCGAAGCTCGCGCGTTGCGCCACCTGCACGCACTGAATCGTTTCGCTCAACGATCCGATCTGATTGACCTTGACGAGGATCGCATTCCCGGCACGCTCTTTGATGCCGCGTTTGAGGAACTTGACGTTGGTGACGAACAGATCATCGCCGACCAACTGGACGCGTTCGCCGAGCGCGCGCGTCAGCTCGCGCCAGCCGCGCCAATCGTCTTCGCCGAGCCCGTCCTCGATGCTGACGATCGGAAACGCCTTGCACAGCTTCTCGTACAGCGCGATCATCTTCGCCGATGAGAGCGGTTTGGCGCCGGCTTCTGCGCGGTACCCGTCCTTTTCTTTGAACTCGCTGGCGGCCGGATCGAGCGCGATGAACACGTCCTTGCCCGCCTTGTATCCTGCAGCAGCGATGGCATCGACGATCAATCCGAGCGCTTCGTCGATGTGCCGCAGCGGCGGCGCGTAGCCGCCTTCATCTCCGACCAGCGTCTGGAACTTCTTCTTGCGCAACAGGGCTCCCAATGCGTGAAACGTCTCCGCGCCGTAACGCACGGCCTCGTAGAATGTCGGCGCGCCGGCCGGCACGATCATGCATTCTTGGAACTGCAGCGCACCCTCGGCATGCTTGCCACCATTGATGACATTCATCATCGGCACGGGCATAGTCACGCCTTGCACGCCGCCCAAATACCGGTACAGCGGTTGCTCGAGGGAGGCCGCTGCAGCATGCGCGCAAGCGAGCGACACGCCGAGGATCGCGTTTGCGCCGAGCTTTTCTTTGTTGGGCGTGCCGTCGAGCGCGAGCATGGCGGCGTCCATGCCGGTTTGGTCGAGCACGCTCGTGCCGCGCAGCCGCGCCGCGATAGTCTCGTTGACGTGCTTGACGGCGTTGAGCACCCCTTTGCCGCCGTAGCGCTTCTTGTCGCCATCGCGTAGTTCGACGGCCTCGTGGGTGCCAGTGGACGCGCCAGAAGGCACGGACGCTTCCCCGGACGCACCGTAACTCGTGGTGACGCGCACCGAGATCGTCGGGTTGCCTCGCGAGTCCAAAATCTCGCGCGCATGGATATCCTCGATCAGCGGCGCGTTGAAGGCCATGCCGTTCACTCGGCGATCCAGCGCGTCAGCGATCTATCGTACTGATGCAGCTCCGACGGGCTGAAGAAGAGTTCGATCTCTCGTGCGGCTGCCTGCGGTCCATCCGAGCCATGCACGAGATTTCGACCGATGGTCGCGCCGTAGTCCCCGCGGATCGAACCGGGCGTGGCCGCGAGCGGATCGGTCGCTCCGATCGCCGCGCGGCACACGTCGATCGCTTTCGGTCCTTCCACGACCATCGCGACGATAGGGCAGCTGGTGATGTAATCGACCAAGCTGCGAAAGAACGGTTTGCCGGCATGCTCCTGATAGTGCTGCTCGGCCAGCGCGTTCGACACGCTGAGGAACTTGAGCGCCGCGATCTGCAATCCGCGCCGCTCGAAGCGCGCGATGATCTCGCCCACCAAGCCGCGCTGGACGCCGTCCGGTTTGACGAGGATAAGGGTTCGTTCCACCAATGCAAACGCTCCTAACGTGGGACTACATCCGCCCCAGCCGGGGGTTTGTCCTCGCGCGTGCGAACGCATGAGGCCATGACGGTTGATACCAGTTCGACACCGCCGCCGATCGACGCGCGCGCGCTTGCGAGCGCAGTTGCCCAGCTCACGCGATTCAAGTCCGTCACGTGCGTCGACTCGGTCGAGTCGACCAATGCCCTGGCGCTCTCGATGCTCGACGACGATGCGGCACGCGGCCGCTCGATCCTGGCCGAACTTCAAACGGCCGGCCGCGGCCGCGCGGGCCGCGGTTGGATCTCGCCAGCCGGCAGCGGCGTGCTGATGTCGACGATCGTCCCGGTCGAACTGTCGCACGAGACCTTGCCCGCGCTCGGGTATTGGGCATCGCTGTGCGCGGCGGAGGCGGTGATCGAGGCATGCAGCGTCTGGCCGACGCTCAAGTGGCCGAACGACCTGATGCTTAGCGCGATCAAGGTCGCCGGCGTGCTCGTCGAAGGGCGCACGATCGGATCGTTCACGCGCGCCGTCATCGGGATCGGCATCAACGCTAATCGACCAGCCGAGGTGCCTGAGGAACTTGCCGGCAATGCGGTGTGGCTCTCGGACGCGGCGGGCGCGCCTATCGATCGAACCGCGCTCGCGATCGAGCTGCTGCGCACCTACGACCGCCGTCTCGATGCGCTCGTAGCCAAACCGGTTGACGTCATCCGTGAGTGGTCGCGGCGCTCGGCGATCTCCGGCCGCACGCTGCGAGTGCAAGGCGCGCAGGGCGACATGCTGCACGAAGGCATCGCGCGCGGTCTCACGGACGACGGCGGACTCTTGCTGGAAACGAAAGACGGACCGGTGACGGTCCGTCTTGGCGATGTCTGCGCGATGTGATCGGTCTAGTGGATGGTCATACCCCAAGGTCCGTTCAGAGTTGTCGCGGCGCCCGTTATAACGGTCACCGGAGTAGCCGTGCCAGTGGCCGTCGCCGCGGTCAGAACATTGACGTTCGAGTTCGTGAGGTCATCCCAGAATATCAGACCTGTATTGTTGATGGCTATCGTGTAAGCAGTCCCAACGCCCGCCACCGTAAAGCTCCTGGTGGGAGCGACGTTACCGGTAGCTCCAGCCGCAAACACGTCAACCATTTTCGTGCTATAGTCAGAGACGTACAGATTGTTCGCTGAGTCCACGGCAAGACCGTAGGGCAAGACGATCGTCGTCGTTCCGCCGACGATCAATTGTGCGGGAGTGGCGTTGCCCGTCGCATTGGACGCATACACAGCGACATTGGCGCTCGTTTGCCCCGACACATAGATGTTGCCGTGCGAGTCGAACGTGACAAAGTTCGGACCCGTTACTCCGGCAAAACCCACGTTTATCGTGTTCGTGGGAACGGCGGCCCCGTTCGCGCCTGGAGCGAACTCCTTGAGGGCATTGGCGGTGAAGT
The DNA here is from genome assembly GCA_019237415.1 of Vulcanimicrobiota bacterium. Taxonomy (GTDB): domain Bacteria; phylum Vulcanimicrobiota; class Vulcanimicrobiia; order Eremiobacterales; family Eremiobacteraceae; genus JAFAHD01. The sequence continues at coordinate 3,204 of JAFAHD010000042.1, read as the reverse complement.
CGGCGACCCAGAGATTGCCGCCCCCGTCAATCGCGACGCCGCCACCACCGCCGGTCGGAGCGCTCGTGATGGTCCGTAAGGGCACGGCGGCTCCCGAAGCGCCGGGAGCAAAAACTTCGACACTACTTGGCATGGCGACGTAGAGATTGCCAGCCGAATCTACTGCGAGCGCCTCGGGATTGGCCGGCAGCCCAGTGATTGTAATGGTCGGCGCGGCGTTGCCGGTTGCTGTGGTTGGATACTCGGTAATCGTCTTGTTGCCACTGTTAGCGACGTACAGCGTCTGAGGCGTGGGGGTGGGCGGAGTCGTCGTCGAGCTCGAGCTGCAACCGGCGAGCACCGGGAGCGCGGCAATGCCAACCGCGACGAGTAGTCTACGAAAAGACACCATCATGCTCTCCTCACAGAGGTCCCCTCGGAGTCCTCCAAGGGTGTGCTATAGGCCGAGTATATTAGAGCCGGGTCGCGAATGCCTGTTCGGCGTGATAAGAAGATCTCACCAGCGGACCCGAAACGACCTGATGGTATCCCATCGGCTTAATCGCCTGGGCAAACCACATGAACTTCTCGGGGGTGACGAAGCTCACCACGGGCAGATGCCGCTTGGTCGGTTGCAAGTATTGTCCCAGGGTTAAGATGTCGACACCTACCGCGCGCAGGTCGCGGGCTGCCTGCAGCACGTCCTCGTCCACCTCTCCCAACCCCAGCATCAACCCAGATTTGGTGAACTTGCCTGGACGCATCTGCTTGGCGTTCGCAAGCACCCGGAGCGTCTGATCGTAGCCGCAGCGCCGATCGCGGACATGGGGCGTCAGCGCGCGCGTCGTTTCGATGTTGTGAGCGAAGACATCCGGCTCAGCGTCGATGACCTTCTTGAGCGCGTCGAGGTCGCCGCGGTAGTCCGACGTGAGCACTTCGACCTTGACGTGCCGCGTGCGCGCGCGAATCGCACGAATGGCATCGGCCATCTGCTGTGCGCCGCCGTCAGGCAGATCGTCGCGATCGACGCAGGTGATGACCGCATAATTCAAACCGAGATCTTCGATAGAGCGCGCGAGTTTGAACGCTTCGAGCGGATCGAGTTCGTAGGGCTTGCCGGTCTTGACGTTGCAAAAGCGGCAGCCGCGCGTGCAGGTGTCGCCCAGGATCATGAACGTCGCAGTGCCGACGCCCCAGCACTCGGCGATGTTCGGACACATCGCTTCTTGACAGACCGTGTGCAGGCCGCGATCCTTGACGATGCCGCGCAGCTTGACATAGTTATCGCCGGCCGGCAGTTTGACTTTGAGCCACTCGGGTTTGCGGGCAATCATTGCGCACTTGTGTGCGCGTTCAGAGAACGCGCCACTACACCTTGAGGGGCTACATCTTGAAGGAGGAAGTTGAGCTCGAATACTTCTGTCATGGCGTCCAAGAGCGGAGTCTTCGCGTCCGCGACGCTGACCTCCCGGCCAAGCTCCCGCGAGATCGACGTGACTGCAACCCCAGGCATGCCGCACGGGTTGATCAGCTGGAAGTGCGAGAGATCAGTGCAGACGTCGAGCGCAAGTCCGTGGTAAGTCACTCCGGAGCGCACCGCGGCGCCGATCGATGCGATTTTCGCGTCGCGCACGAACGCGCCGGCGTGGTCGGCGCGCTGCTGCGCCTCTATGCCGAACGTCGCCAGCGCCGCGATGATCGCGCCCTCCATCTTGCGCACGAACGCCTGCACCTCGCGCAAGCGCGGCAGCTTGAATATGGGATACGCGACGAGTTGCCCGGGGCCGTGAAACGTCAGATCGCCGCCGCGTTCGACGGCGTAGTACTCGACGCCGCGGCGGCGCAGCTCGTCTTGTGAGACCAACAGGTTCTGGCCCTTGCCGGATTTGCCCATAGTGAGCACAGGGTCGTGCTCGCAGAACAGCAACGTGTCCGGCCGCTGGCCGGCGACGCGTTCCGCGTGCAGACGCAATTGAAGATCCCACGCACCTTTGTATCCGATGCGTCCGAGATCTTCGAAAAGCGCATCCGTCACGTCTTTGCAGGAACGGGCGTCGCCGGCGCGTTGGCGATGTGGATCGCGCGGCCGTGCAACACCTCGGCGGCCTCCATGATCGGCTCGGAGAACGTCGGATGCGGGTGGATCGTCAGGCCGATGTCCTCGGCCGTCGCGCCCATTTCGATTGCGAGCGCGCCTTCGGCGATCATCGTCTCCGCCATCGGCGAGAAGATGGCCATGCCGAGCACCAAGTCGGTCTTCTTGTCGGTGATGAGCTTGACCATGCCGTCGGACAGGCCGATGGTGCGCGCGCGGCCGAGCGCGGCAAGACGGAACTTGCCGACGCCGACGTCGTAGCCGGCCTCCTTCGCCTGCTCTTCCGACATGCCGACCGTCGCGACTTGCGGATCGGTGTACACGCAATTCGGCACTGCCAGCGGATCGTACGCGGACGGCAGGCCGGCGATCACCTCGGCCGCCACGACGCCCTCTTTCATCGCCTTGTGCGCGAGCAGCGGCGGACCGCTGACGTCGCCGACCGCGTAGATGTGGGGCACGTTCGACTGGCGCTTTTCGTTGATGGGGATGAAGCCGCGTTCGGTCTTCACGCCGACGCGCTCGAGCGCCAACCGGTCGGTGCGCGGCTTGCGGCCGACGGCGACGAGCACCTTTTCGAAATCCATCGGCTCGGTGATCTCGCCCTCGAACGTCACGCGCACCCGCTTGCCGATCTCTTGCACGCGCACCGCTTTGGTCTTGAGGAACACGTTGATGCCCTGCTTCTGCTTGAGCGTGCGCAACAGCAGGGTGGAGATCTCGAGATCCGTTTCGGCGAGCGCCCGGTCCGCGAGCTCGACGACGGTGACTTCGGCGCCCAACCGCTTGTAGATGGTAGCGAACTCGAGACCGATGACGCCGGCGCCGAGGATCAGGATGCTCTTCGGTAGCTCTGCGAGCGTGACCGCATCGTCGGAGTTGAGGATCTTCATGCTGTCGCGTTCGATGCCGGGCAGCGACACCGGTTCCGAGCCTGTCGCGATGACGAACGAATCGGCGAAGAGCAGATCGGCGCGGCCGTCTTGTTTCTTGACCCGCACGCTCTTGTCGTCGACGAACTCTACATCGCCGGTCATCGACTCGACTTTGTTCACCTTGAACAGCGTCGCGATGCCGTTGACCAGATCGTCGATCATCTTCGACTTCCACTGGTTGAGCTTGTCGAGCTT
>JAFAHD010000025.1 GCA_019237415.1 Vulcanimicrobiota bacterium | reverse complement strand
TGGTCGTAGAGCGAGAAATCGCCGACCGGCACGAAATCCAGCCCGGCCTTGCGCTGCAGTTCCCAGTCGCGCTTGCGCAGCAGCCATGCGGTCTCGACCAGCGCGGTCTTGTCGGACTGGCCTGACCAATACGATTCAAGCGCGCGTTTGAGTTCGCGCTTCGGGCCGATGCGCGGGAAGCCCAGGCTGTGAGCGAGCGCCATCTACTTGCCGAGCAATGCGCGTGAAATGACGATGCGCTGGATCTGCTGCGTGCCTTCGTAGATCTGCGTGATCTTGGCATCGCGCATCATGCGTTCGACCGGGTATTCGGTCATGTAGCCGTAGCCGCCGAGGAGCTGCACGGCATCGGTGGTCACCGACATGGCCACGTCGCCGCACTTGAGCTTGCACAGCGCGCCCCAATGTGTGACGTCGGGCGCGGCCTCGTCACACTTGCGCGCGGCTTCGTACAGCAGCAGGCGTGCGGCTTGGGTCTCAAGCTCCATGTCCGCGATCATCCATTGCAGGCCTTGCTGCTTGGAGAGCGGCTTGCCGAAGGCGACGCGGTCCTTGAGATACTTGGCGGCGAAATCCAGCGCGCCTTGGGCGATGCCGAGCGCTTGGGCCGCGACTCCGGGACGCGACTTGTCGAGCGTCTTCATCGCGATCTGGAAGCCTTCGCCTTCGTTGCCTATCAGGCGGTCCGCCGGAATGCGGCAGTTGTCTAAGATGACCTCGTTGGTCGGCGATCCACGAATGCCCATCTTGTGCTCGACCTTGCCGAGCTTGAACCCCGGGTCGTCGGTGTGACAGATGAAGGCGGACGCGCCCTTGGGGCCCTGTTCCTTGTCGGTCATCGCGAACACGATGCAGATGTCGGCCACCGCGACGTTGGTGATGAACACTTTGGTGCCGTTGAGCACGTAGTGGTCGCCGTCGCGCACGGCTGTGGAGCGCATGTTGGCAGCATCGGAGCCCGAGGTTGGTTCGGTGAGGGCATAGGACGTCATCCACTCGCCCGTCGCGAGCTTGGGCAAGTATTTCTGCTTCTGGGCATCGCTGCCGGCGATCATGATGGGCAGCGCGCCCAGCTCTTGCACCGCGACGATCAGCGCTGAAGACGCGCACGCCTTGGCGATCTCCTCGACCACCTTGACATAGGTTTGGAAGCTGCCGAGCCCGCCGTACTCTTCAGGAAAGGGGATGCCAAGCAGATCATTCTTTGCGAAGAGGTCGCGCAGGTCTTTCGGGTACTCGCCTTTGGCATCGATCTCAGCGGCGCGCGGCTCGACTTTCTCTTTGACGAGCTTACGGACCGTGTCCAGGATCATCTGCTCGGCTTCGAGCATCTCCGCGCTGCGTTCTGGTGCCAGCATGTCTGGTGGGCCTCCGATTATAGGTGGAAGACCATGTTCTTGACAGTCTGAAGGTCGCCTTCCGCGGCGCGCAAAACGGCGCCGTGTGGACGACGAACGTCGCAAGCAGCGGCAGCGCTTGCTCATCCGCGCGCTGATCATCGTACTCGTGGTCGCCATCCTCGGCTTCTGGCCGCTGCCGTATTACGTCGTCGGTCCGTGGGCGGCGGAAGATCTCGATCACGTCGTGCACGTAGCGGGCGCGAGCCCTCCACCCGGCGCGATGTACGACACGACGATCATCCCGCTTCCCGGACGTCCGGCGACCGTCATCGCCGCAAAATTGTTGCCCGGCGTCGAGATCCTGCCGCGCACCGAGCTCGCGCCGTCGAACATGAGCGACTTCGAAGTGATCCGCGCGAGCTATGCCTCGCAAGAGGAGGGCAAACAAAGCGCCGCGATCGTCGCCGCGCATGCGGTCGGCTTGCCGTTCGAGTTCAAACACATCTACTCGATCGCGCGGCTGAACCCGCTGCGCACGAGCGGCCAATGCTTCCGGCCGGGTGACCGCTTGGTCAGCGTCGATGGCACGCCTATCGACGCGCTCGGCATACTCGTTGGAGCGGCGCAATCAAAGCCCGCGGGCTCGCATTTTGACGTCCGCGTTGTGCGCGGCGGAAAGCAGGCGCGTTTGCGCTGCACGACGGCCTTGATCCAGAAGCGGCCGCGCTTCGGCGTCGTGCTCGGCGTCAACGAGATCATCGGCCCATTGCCGATCGAGGTCACCTACACGCTGCCCTGGTACCAGAGCGGCGGTTCGAGCGGCTTGATGTTCGCGTTGCAGATCTACCGCACGCTCACGCACGTCGATCTCACGCATGGACTTGGCGTCGCCGGCACTGGCGTCATCGACAACGACGGCAATGTCGGCCCCATCGTTGGCGCAAGGCAGAAGGTCATCGCGGCGAAGCGCAAGGGCGCATCGGTCTTCTTGGTACCGGCGCAGAACTACGACGAGGTCCGCGACACGCCCGGTATGCGGGTCATTCCGGTCAGCAACTTCAACGAAGCGGTGAACTGGCTCTCATGGCGCCTTGGCAGCTGCCCGAAAGCCGCTGACGACATCACGTCGCTCACCGGCATCGCGTTTGCCGACCTGCCGATCGGCGACGCCGAGCTCAACGGCACGAAGCTGCCTGCCGGCATTCTGCGTCTGGACTACGGGCACGCCGCGTGCAACCTCATCCGCTTCTGGTATTTCTGGAGGGACCGCGGCGTGCCGCTCCGGGTGCACTTCGTCAAGAGCACGATGCGCCAAGCGACGCTGTCGATGATGCACGGCAGGCCGACGCTGATCATCACCGACACGCGCGGCCGCGCGTACTCGAAGGCGCTGCCGCGCTTGCCCGATGCGCTCGTCGGTTACTTCATCAGCAATAGGCCAGGCATCGCGTTATGGACGTCGCCGCACACCTACGATTACGTCGGCTTCGGCGCGCAAGGCATCACGCTCTGGCACGCGCAACCGACGCAGTGACGGAGCAGTCTGTGAAAGGTTTCAATCCTGTCTCATCTGCGCTCTCTGGGATCGCATTGACGATCGCAGCTATCGCCGTCGCGTTCGGCCTCGCGTTTGACTGGGTATTCGCCGACCCAGTAGGTCAATGGCTTTCGGGCAACGTGACAAAAGCGACCGGGGGACTGCTGAGCAGCCCGACGGTATTGCCAGACCCAAGGCCGACGCCGGTCACGACAAGCGCAATCGGTTGCTTCACGCATGGTACGACCAAGGTCTTATGTTGGGAGCCTCATGCGACGTTTGGGGAAGTCGTGGACCACTGAACGCCCTTGGGCCCCGACAATCCGCCCAACGCGCAGTGGCTGGAGGTGGATCGCGCCGCCGGACTGGCGCACTATGCGCACCAGTGCTGTCTCGAGAAGCTAGAGGCCGAGTATCGCGCAACCGACTTGAACTTGTGGCCGACCATCTTTGTCCACGGTCGCGACTTGCGCGATCTCCAACTGACCACCGGCGTTCGACTCGGCTCCGCAAGGACTGATGTGGAGCACGTTTACGGCAAGGGTCAGCCGATCGAATCGCGCGATGGGGCAGTCATGCTTCGTTACATCTATAGACTACCAGACATCAGCGGCTGTAACAGCGTGACGTCATTCGTGCTTCGTTCAGATCAAGTGGTGGCGATCGAGCAAGACTCTGGCTGCTGACTCCAACCCGCGCTAGAGTAGACGCCCAGTTTGCGCGCGTGATATACTGCACGAGCGATCATGGGTATGCGTCCGATTTATTTGCCGGAAGCCAAGCCGGCGCTCGAATGGGTCAACGGCCGGGTGCTCCAAAAGGTGAGTCCCCGGCAAAAACACTCGCTTGCGCAGTCCGTGTTCCTCGTAGCTTTGGTCGAATGGACCCGCAAGCGAGGCAATGGTATGGCGGGAGCAGAGTGGCACTTCCAAGTGCAGCCGCCGGGAGAGATCAGCCGCACGCTCGTGCCTGACGTCGCATTCCTTTCCTACAAGCGCATGCCGCGACAGAGAATGGAAACAAACCAGGTGCCGTGGATCGCTCCCGATGCGGTCGTTGAGGTCCGATCGCCCGGCGACCTTGCACGCGATATCCGAGAGAAGATACGCGTGTATCTCGCCGCCGGCACGCGCGTCGTTTTCCTCATCGATCCCAAACGGCGAATCGTCACCATCCATGATCGGATCGGATCATACGAGCTGCACGACACGGACACGCTCGGGCATGAAGCGCTATCCGGATTCTCGCTGAAAGTGAAGTCGCTGTTCGAGCTGCCCGGGCGGAACTAGATTCTATTCGAGCTGGCGCTGCAGCAGCCGGATCTCTTCAAGCAAGCGCAGCACCACGTCCACCCCAGCCAGATTGATGCCCATGATGTCGGTCATGCGCCGAATCGTGTTCAGCCGGTCGACGTCGGCCGTCGAGTAGAAGCGCACTTCGTTTACCAGCTGCGGGCGCAACAGCCCGGCGCGCTCGTAGCGGATCAGGGTTTCCGCCGCGACGTCGAACTGCGCCACGATCGCAGTGATCGCGTACAGCTCTCCGCCCACACCGGTCCCCATCAACGCGCCTTTGCGAGTTGCGCGAGCTGCGCCCACAGCTCGCGTTCCTTTTCGTTCGGTTTTGCGGGCAACTCGGCCACCAGCTTCACATACAGATCGCCGTGACCCTCGCCGCGCAGCTTCGGCATGCCCTTGCCCGGGATGCGCAAGACGCGGCCGTTCTGCGAACTCGCTGGCACCTTCATATCGATCTTGCCGGTCAGCGTGGGCACGGTCGTCTCGCCGCCGAGCACGAGGCTGTACACGCTTACCGGGTGGTCCTCGTACAGATCATCGCCTTGGCGCTCGAAGAGCGGGTCGTGCGCGATGTGGACGACGAGATACAGATCGCCGCTCGGACCGCCGCCGAAGCCCAATCCGCCCTGGCCCGCGAGACGAATGCGCTGGCCGTCGCGGATGCCGCGCGGAATCGTGACGTCGAGCGTCTTCGTGACATTGATCGTGCCGGTGCCGCGGCACTCGTGGCAGAGCTTGCCCTGCACCGTGCCCGTGCCGTTGCATTGCGGGCAGCGCGCTTGCGTCTGGACGGTGAGCTGGCGAGCCCCGCCCGAGTACGCGTCGCGCAAGTTGAGCTCGATGCCGTATTCCGCATCGTTGCCGCGGATGCCGCGCCGCGACGAGCGGCTGGTCGGGTTGCCCGCGCCCCGCGCCGAGAAATCGGAAAAGAACGTGCGGAAGAAGTCGGAAAAGCCGCCTTCGTCATCGCCGAAGTCCGCGTACTCGACATGGACGCCGTCGCCGCCGGGTTGGTAACCGCCGCGGGAGCCGTAGTTCTGCGCCTGTTGCTGCCAGTTCGGCCCGAGCGTATCGTAGCGCTTGCGCTTGTCAGGATCGTTGAGGACTTCATAGGCCTCAGCGATCTCCTTGAACTTCTCTTCGGCTTCTTTTTTCTTGGTGGGGTTGACGTCGGGGTGCCACTTGCGCGCGAGTTTGCGATAGGCGGTCTTTATCTCTTTCGCGGTGGCCGTCTTGGGGACGCCGAGGATCTCGTAGTAGTCCTTGTATGTCAGCGGCATGCGGTAAAGGCGCGTTCAGCGAACGCGCTGCTACATCTTCGTGGCGACGACGACTTGCGCGGGCCGGAGCACGTCGTTTCCGATATAGTATCCTTTGGCGACCTCGGCCACCACTGTGTTATCGGCCACGCCGTCCGTCGCAGGTTGGGTGGCGACCGCCTCTGCGACCGACGGATCGAACGGTTTGCCGACCACCTCGATGGGCCGCACGTTCTCTGCCGCAAGCGCGGCCAGCATCTGCTTGCTGGTCTGCACGACGCCGTCCACGATTTGCTCGGCCGGCGTGCCTCGCTCGCGATATTCTTCGGCTCGCGCCAGATTGTCGAGCACCGGCAAGATGCGCCGCAGCAGCTCGCGCCGGCCGCGCTCCGACTGGTCGTTGATGTCGCGCTGCGCGCGCTTCCGGTAGTTGTCGAAATCCGCCAGCGCACGCAGATAGAGGTTCCGCTGCTCGGCCGCCTGAGCGCGCGCCAGCTCGAGCTGGTCCGACAGCGACTGCGCCGCGCGCGACTCGCCGTCGGCGCGCGCGTCAGCCTCGGCCGAATCGACGCCCGGCAGCGGCTCGCTCGCGAGCGAATCGAATTCGTCGGTCGGGTTCAGCTCGGGCATGCGCCGCGCTTAGTGCTCTTTGAACTCGGCGTCGATGACGTCGCCTTGCGCGTCGCCCGGGCTCGAGGCCGAGCCTGCGGTCGCACCGGTCGATCCATTGCCGCCCGTCTGCGCGCCGTCGCCGCCGGGAGCCGCGCCGGCCTTGGCGTAGACCGCTTGACCGAGCTTCATCGATGCCTGCTCGAGCTGTTCGGTCGCGCGCTTGAGCTCGTCGGCGCTGCCGGACTTGAGCAGCGAGCGCACGTTGTCCAGTCCCTTTTGCACGTCGGCACGATCGGACTCGGGGACTTTGTCGCCGACTTCCTTGAGCATCTTCTCGGTCGCGTAAGCGAGATTGTCGGCGCGGTTGCGCGTCTCGACCTCGTCCTTCTTGCGCTTGTCCTCTTCGGCATGCGAGGCCGCGTCGCGCACCATGCGGTCGATGTCCTCCTTGTTCAGGTTGCTCGACGCGGTGATGGTGATGCGCTGTTCTCTGCCCGTGCCGAGGTCCTTGGCGTTGACGTGCGTGATGCCGTTGGCGTCGATGTCGAACGTCACTTCGACTTGCGGCACGCCGCGTGGCGCCGGCGGAAGGCCTTCCAGCCGGAACTTGCCCAGCGTCTTGTTGTCGACCGCCATCTCGCGCTCGCCTTGGAGCACGTGGATGTCGACCGAGGTCTGCCCATCCTCGGCGGTGGTGAAGGTCTGCGACTTACGCGTCGGGATGGTCGTGTTGCGATCGATGAGCTTGGTCATCACGCCGCCCAGCGTCTCGAGGCCCATCGACAGCGGCGTGACGTCGAGCAGCACGACGTCGCGGACTTCGCCCGCGAGCACGCCCGCTTGGATGGCCGCGCCGACCGCGACCACTTCATCGGGATTGACGCCTTGATGCGGGTCTTTCTTTGTGAGCGACTTGACGAGCTCTTGGATCGCCGGCATGCGCGTCGCGCCGCCGACCATGACGATTTCGTCGATCTTCGAGATGTCGAGTTTAGCGTCGGCGATGGCCTGCTTGAACGGTGCGATCATGCGATCCGTGAGGTC
>JAFAHD010000024.1 GCA_019237415.1 Vulcanimicrobiota bacterium | reverse complement strand
CCCTTTTGCTCGTAGAACTCCTGTTCGCCGGCGGTAAACGTGAACTGATTGCCGCAGTCGACACAGGTGATAAGTTGATCGGTATACACGAAGTTTGAAACTCCCCTTGGTGCGCTGTCAGACTCTGACAATGCACGCGTCAGTAGTTGAACGTTTCGGTGTCCGGTATCTGACGATCGCGAAGAGGAGTATGATCCTGTTTCGACGCCCTGGCTCAGCCCCTAGACTTTCCAAAACCTCAACCATCTTAGCAAAAGAGGGCCTTCTATTCAAGGGCTGGGGTGCGCAAGGTCACCACATTTGGGCCGAAGAACGAGACGCGCCCCTCAAAACGGCTAGGCCGGGAAAGGATGAAGCGCAACATGCCCAGAGTCGTGCACTTCGAAATCAACGCCGACGACCCCGCGCGCGCGGCGAAGTTCTACACCGACGTCTTCGGTTGGAAGATCGACAAGTGGGATGGCCCGATCGACTATTGGCTCGTCCGCACCGGCGAAGGCGATCCGGGCATCGACGGCGGCGTGACCAAACGCATGGCGCCCAACGCCGCGACCGTGAACACCGTCGGCGTGGACGACCTTGACAGTTTCGTCAAGAAAGTCGAGGCGGCCGGCGGCAAGATCGTGGCGCCCAAGATGCCGATCCCGGGCATGGGCTGGCTGGCCTATGCCACGGATTCCGAAGGCAACACCTTCGGCATGATGGAGCCTGACGACCAGGCGAAGTAGCTCAGGTCGGCCGGGCTACGTCGGTCTTACCCGGCCGCGCAGGGATGAAGAACAGCGCGATCAGAGCGCTGCACAGTGCGAGGCCCGCCGCGATCAACATCGCAACGCGGAATCCCGCAACGTACGACTTGATGATGTCGTCGGCAAGCTCCGCGTGCAGCGGAGCGGAAAGATCGCGCGGTGGTTGCGCTGCGGCCAGCTGGGTGCGCTGCGGCGCCATCTGCGCGCTGATGTGCGCGCGCACGTCGGGCGCGACAGGCATCGCGGCGATCGACGCACTGAGACGAGAACCGAACACGTCGATCACGACCAAGCTCAGCGCGGCGACGGCGAACAGCCCGGCCGCGCGCGAGATCGCGTTGTTGATGGCCGAGGCCAAGCCGACGTGGCCTTCGTCCGCCGACTCGAGCACCGTCGTCGTGAGCGGCGCGACGGTCACCGCCATGCCCAAACCGGTGACGAGGAACGAAAGGAAGATGGACTCCCAGTAGTTCGCGACCGAGCTGGTGATCGCGAACAGCGCGAAACCGATCGCCGCGATCGTCGGGCCGACGACGAGCGGAAGTTTCGATCCATAGTTGGCGACGAGGCCGCCCGCCCACGGCGACAACGTCACCATAAGGATGACAAACGGCAAGATCGACACGCCGGCGGCGCTCGGCGGATAGTGGCGAGCCTGGATGAGATCGAAAGGCACGAAGAAGATGGCGCCGCTCAGTGCCGCATATAAGAGAAACGTGAGCAGGTTGCTGCCGGAGAACGTCGGCGACTTGAACAGCCACAGCGGCATCATCGGGTTCTTTGCACGTCCTTCGTACACGACGAATGCGATCAGGATCGCGATGCCGCCGATGATCGAACCGGCGACCCATGGGTCGCGCAGACCGGTTTCGCCGGCGGTGATCAGTCCGTACGTGATACCGCCGAGCCCCAACGTCGCGAGCGCTGAGCCTACCCAATCCAAATGATGTTCGCGCTCGGTGTCGCGACTCTCGGGAACGCCTGCGGCGACGCTCGCCAGCACGCCGATCGCGAACGGGATGTTGATGAAGAACACCCAGCGCCACGATGCGTACTGCACGATGAACCCGCCGAGCGCCGGACCCAACGCCGTCGTCAAAGCCGAAAACGACGACCACAGGCCTATTGCGCGCCCGCGCGCGGCGCCTTCGAAGCACGCGCTGATGATCGCAAGGCTCTCGGGCGTCATGAGCGCGCTGCCGACGCCTTGCACGCCCCGGGCAGCGATCAAGTGGTGCACGTCCGGGGCGAACCCGCACCACGCGGACGATGCGGCGAACACGAGCGTGCCGATGACGAACATCAGCCGGCGGCCGTAGTGGTCGCCGAGCGAACCGCCGACCAGCATGAGGGCGGCGAGGAACAGCGAGTACGCGTTAACGACCCACTGCATGTCGATCGCATTGGCATGCAGATCGGTCTGGATGACCGGCAATGCGATGTTGACCACCGTGCCGTCGATGAACACCATGCTCGACGCGAGGATGGTCGCGATGAGGATGAAGACCTGCGCGCGGCGCGTCGTCGCCACGCTCACGCGAGCGCTTCCGTGCCGATCGCCTGCTTGAACTGGGCCTCGTAAAGGGTCGCGTAGAGTCCGCCGCGCGCGAGCAGTTCGCGATGCGTTCCCGACTCGACGATGCGCCCGCCGTCGACCACGTGGATGACGTCCGCGCGCACGACCGTCGAGAGCCGGTGCGCGATGACCAGACTGGTCCGCCCTCGCATGAGCGGCTCGAGCGCCGCCTGGATGAGCTGCTCGGAAGTGGAGTCGAGCGAGCTGGTCGCCTCGTCGAGGATCAGCACGCACGGGTCCTTGAGCAGCACGCGCGCGATCGCGACGCGCTGGCGTTCGCCGCCCGACAGCTTGAGACCGCGCTCGCCGACGACGGTGTCAAAACCCTCGGGCAGGCTCGCGATGAAATCGTAGATGTTCGCCGCTTTGCAGGCCGCGACCAGCTCTGCGTCGCTCGCCGTAGGGTTGCCATAACGCAGATTCTCGCGGATGGTCGTGTGGAACAAGTATGTCTCCTGCGCGACGATGCCGATGCTCGCGCGCAGCGACTCCAGCGTCAGGTCGCGCACGTCGTGGCCGTCGAGCGCGACGCGGCCTTCTTGCGGATCGTAAAAACGCGGCACGAGGTTCATGATCGTCGTCTTGCCCGCGCCGCTCGGCCCGACGAATGCGACCAGCTGGCCGGGTGCGGCGCGAAAGCCCACGTCGTCGAGCGCCCAGCGGTCCTCGACGTAACGGAAGCGCACGTGCTCGAAGCTCACCTCGCCGCGCACGTCGTGCAGCGCGATCGCGTTCGGGCGCTGCGGCGCTTCCGGCGTCATGTCGAGATAATTGAAGATGCGTTCGAAGACCGCGAGCGCGCTCACGATCTGGACTTGCACCGATACAAGCGTCGCGGCCGGCCCATACAACCGCGCCAAGTATGCGACGAAGGCGACGATCGTGCCGACTTGCAAACCGCGCTCGATCGCCAGCCAACCGCCGCCCAGCCAGATGATGGCGGGGCCGATGACGACGAGCGCGCCGACCAGCGCGATGAACCAGCGCCCGACCAGCGCGAGGCGGATCTCCATCTCCATGAGCTCGGTGCCGGCGGCGTGAAAGCGCGCCGCTTCCTGCCGCTCTCGTACGAACGACTTGACGAGCGTGATGCCCGAGAGCGAGAGCGTCTCTTGGATGAGGCTTTCGATCTTGTCGCGCTGCTCGCGCGTCTTCTTGCGCACCGCGAACATCGTGCGTCCGACCGGCCCGAGCGGGATGACCATGATCGGTACGACGATCAGCGAGAGCAGCGCCAGGCGCCAGTCGAGCCAGAAGATCGCGATCAGCGTCGTGACGATCGTGAGCACGTTGGTCACGATGGTGACGAGCGTGCCGGTGACGACGTTGTCGATCGCGTCGACGTCGCTCGACACGCGGTTCATGATCTCGCCCGTTTTAGTCGAGGTGAAGAAGGACAGCGGCATGCGATGCAGATGCTGGACGAGCGCATCGCGCATGTCGCGCATGATGCCCTCGCCCACCGCCGCGTTGAGGTATCCCTGCCACGCGCCGATGGCCGCCACCGCGAGCGCGACGCCGACCATGCCGCCGACGTTGAGCCACAAGCTATGCAGATCGCGTTTGGCGATCGAGTCGTCGATGATCCACTTCGTGAAGAGCGGCGGCAGCTGGCCGAGGCTGGTCGCGACGAGAATGCACGCGAGCACGAACGCTTCCTGCGGCCAGTAGGGCGCGAAATAGCGGACGATACGGCGCAGGTCGACGTTGGCCGGCCGTTTTTGGCCGTCGCCGGACGCGCCCATCGCGTACATCATGTGGTAAGGAGAACCGCCGAGCATGACCCCTCATTTGCGGCGCCGCTCCTGCCGATTCCCCTTAGTAAAGGGGAGGCGTACGAGCGATGGCCGTTCACAATCCACCGACCGCCGACGAGACCACGACGCTTTCGCGCGATGCGAAGGCGCTGCAGGCGCGCATCACGACGAAATATGGAGACATCGTGTTCAAGTTCTATCCCGAGGACGCGCCGACGACCGTCGCGGCGTTCATCAAGCTCGCGCGGGCCGGATTCTACGATGGACTCACGTTCCACCGCGTCGAGCCCGGCTTCGTCGTGCAAGGCGGCTGTCCGGAAGGCACGGGCCGCGGCGGGCCGGGTTACAACTTGCGCGAAGAGTTCAACAAGCGCAAGCACGTGCAAGGCACGGTCGCGATGGCGCGCGCGCAGTCGCCGAACTCAGCCGGCTCGCAATTCTACATCTGCTTGGAAGCGGCGCCGTTCCTCGACAATCAGTACACCGTCTTCGGCCAGGTCACCGACGGGTTCGCCAACGTGCAGAAGATCAAAGTCGGCGACACGATGAACCGCGTCGCGATCGAGCCGCTCAAAGGGTAATCGCGGAAGCGGCTTTACGGGTTCCCGAATTCGGCCAGCGCGCGCTTCACGCTGAGCCTGACGACTTCGCACCCATTGCCGCCGGCCATCTCGAGCGCGGCGCGCACTTCGGGGTCATCCGCTTCCGGCGCAAGTGCCTGCACGGCGGCGAGCTGCACAGACACCGGTTCGTTCGGCGAAAGTTCGGCCTGCAGGGCGCGGCGCACTGCGGGTTCGCGCGCGACATCGGCGAGCGCCCGGATGATGGCCGCCTTGACGTGGCTCGACGTGGTCGTGCTCAACCCGGACAGCAGCGCTTCTTGGCCTTCGGTGTCGTAGGCCGCATCGGAAAGCGCCTGCGCCGCCGCCATCTGCACGATCTCAGGCTGCGAATTGCCGAATGCAGGTTCCAGGCCGCGCGGTACGTTCGCTTGCGTGATCGCATCTCCGAGCGCATGGATGATCGCGACCTTGACGTTCGTAGAATCGGATTCGCGCAGCGCCCCGATCAGCGCCGCTTGCGGCTCTGTTTCATTGACGTGCTCAGCCAGCGCTTCAACTGCGTGCAGCTTGACGGAAAGCGAGCTGTCGTGCAGCATCGCATCGACCAGCGCGGCGCGCGCCTCCGTGCTGTCGAGATGGTCGCCGAGGCGGCCGATGACCACGACTTTCGACTGCCACGGCAGTGAGGGCAGCTGCCCGACGAGCACGGGGACGTTGTCGGTCGCCTCGACGCTCGCCATCGGCGCTTCTGCGCTCGCCATAGCCGCGTCGGCATTTGCGAAGGCCGCGCTGGCGCTGTCCATGACATAGGCGAACGAGGCGCCTGAGGATCTCGCCGTCGGAACGTGCTTGATGCGGATCTTGAGCAGCTTGATGCGTTGCGTGACGTCTTGGACGTGCGTGTCGAGCATCGCGATTCTGTCGCTGAAATTCAGCGCGACGGGCGCGAGCGCGAGCGGTTGCGCGCCCGGCGGTGCGCTGATGACGTCGACGGTCTTGTCGACGAAGGTGAGTACGCCCTTCACCGTGCGCCGTTCTTGCACGATGATGATGTTGCGCGCTCCCACGGCGTTGGAGCGCGCAACACTGGCGATGCGCGACATCGCGGTGCCGGCGCGGCGAGCGATGCTCGCCGGACGGACCGCTGCCGTGACGGCGGCTAGGGCCGCCGGGTGCCGCGACAGGGCGATGGAACCGGTCTCAAAGGACCGAGAATGCGTTGAGTCGGGCATGACCGAGACGAGCGGGCCGACGCGCGATGCGAGCGCCACCGCGGCGAGCATGGTCACGCAGGCAGCGAGCGCCGCGAAGCCTGACGCCAACGGCAGCGAGCCGCGCTTGGTGTCGAGCAGGCGCTCGATGCGGATCGCGAATTGCCGGCGCGTGGTGAGCGCCGCGAGCGCGGGCAACGCCTGGCGGGTGAGCGCGGTGGCCTCCACGAGGCGAGTCAGGCATGCCGCATAGGTCAGCGGCCTGCCGGTCGCAGCGATGACGCGATCGTCGCACGCGATTTCGCGCTCCAGCGTGAGCTGGCGCCCGATGAGATACACGGCCGGGTTGAAGAAGCACAGCGCTTCGGCGACCTTCTGGAAGACGTTGGTATAGTCGTCCCAACGCTGTAGATGCGCGACCTCGTGCAAGCCGACCTGATCGAGTTCATCTTCTGAGAGCTGGTCGAGCAGGCGCTCGGGCAGCACGATGACGGGATCGAGTAAGCCGATCGCGACGGGCATCGGCACCTTGTCGGAGACGCACAGCCGGCAACCGCGCGTGCCGCCGCTCTCGCGCAGCCAGCGGCGAACTCGCAGCTGGTAGAGCGGCGAAAGCGGGCGCGCGCTCGCTTTGAGTTCCTGGAGGCGGACGTAGCTGACGATCAAGCGCAGCACCAGCACCGTCGCGACCACATACCACAAGGCGAACAAGAACTGGGCGAAACGCTGCGGCATCGCGACCGCTGGATCTGCGCCCGAACCGCCGCCGGCCGGCGCGCCCGCGCCGGCGTGCAACGCGACGACGGGCAAGAGCAGCACGGCCGCAAGCGCCACGCACCACAGCCCATAGCGCAGCGACGCATTTGCGCGCGGCACGAGACGCAAGACGAGCCAGGCCAGCAGTGCCAGCGCGAGCGCCTCCCACAAGCTGTTGAGGATCGCGCCCACGCTCACGCGCGCGAACGCTTCGCCGAGCTGCAGCCACACCTGCATCACGAGCTCTCCTTGCTGCGTTCGATCAAGCGCTTGAGCCTCGCGAGCTCTTGTTCGTCGATGTTCTCTTGCTCGAGCAGGTTCAGCGCGAGCAGTCCAGGTGAGTTGTCGAAGAAACGGTTCGCGAGCTGTTGCGTCGCATTGCGGATGGCCTCATCGCGACCGATGAGCGGGCGGTACACAAAGGCGCGGCCCGATTCGGAGTGGGCAACGTAGCCCTTGCCCTC
>JAFAHD010000076.1 GCA_019237415.1 Vulcanimicrobiota bacterium | reverse complement strand
GGGAGTTCCGGGCCCCGCGATGGGCGCCAGAACGATGGGGCTTTCAAGAAACCCGATCTTCCTCTGCTGCATTCTTGCGCTCCTAGTCTGCTTTGCGGCCGCTCACGAGCGAGACACTGACCGCGTTACCCGATCGGCCTACACCGGCCTGTATACATTGCCGGCCAGCTCAGGGTGCGCGAAGTGCAATGCAGTCTTTTGTCGCAGTCTTCGCGCAATTGTCGCAGGTCATTGTCTTTGCTCCCTGATGCTGATAGAGTTGAGGGATGAACACGTTCTTGAAGATCGTCGCCGGGTTCTGGGCAGCGATTGGCGTGGGATACGGCGGCCTATACGCGCTCTACGGTTTGCTCTTGCAGAACACCGCGACGCCGTGGTACGACGGACTCACCACGGCGTTGTTCGTTCACGTAGTGCCGAGCGTTTCCTTATGGGTTGTCGCTGACAAACTGTGGCCCACGAAGGCGAAGGCGTTATGAAACGACAGTACTCGCGCGAGGAATCCAAACGATACTCACGCGAGCGCTCAATCCGTGCGCTCGTTGAATCCCCGACCGCTCAAGATCATCGGCACACACTTGTCTGCCCGCGCTACTCGCGTCTTGGCCTGCTTCGCGCCCGAGACGTGGAAGATGTACGACTTCCTCCGTCCAGGCGTCAGGGCTTCGAACGCCGCCTTCAACTTTGGAGTCCCGTTCAGCCTCGCCCGCAACTCATCAGGAACTACATAGTCCGAAGCCTTCTTTAAGGGAACCTTCCTTCCCGACTCCTCGAGCTTGATGGCTTCGTTGATGTTCCTTAGGGTCGGTCGCAGCGCCGATATTGCCTTGACAGAGGTGAATCTAATCCAGCGGCCGGCCTGCACCTTTCCGATATTTTGGAGGATGTGCTTCGGGTCCTTGAGCAAGGCGCCTTTGAAAAACGAGAGCGCACACACGTCCTTGAGCGCGATGATGATCGCCACGTTCTTTTTCCTGTACGTGAAGCAGGGCTTGCCCCATTTCAATTCCTCAGTCAGACCGGAGCCGAGCGCGATCTTCCTTAGGTTGTCTGATTCCTTCTGCCACTTTTTCGCGTAGGGGTCCCTCATCACTGCACATGGGTGCAGCAGCACGCGTGAGGCCACGTGATGAGTGGCGGATCAAACGAGACCGTCTTTGGTTGGGCGGCGTCGTAGACGCATTTGCCTCCGACGTACGTTTGCGAGATTGCCACGTGTTTGATGTCATCGGGTGCAACCGAGCGCGGATCGGCGCCCAGCACCACGAAATCGGCGAGCTTGCCCGGCGTTATCGAACCCTTTGTATTCTCTTCGAATGTTGCGAACGCACCGTCGAGGGTCCAAACCTTGATCGCCTCTTGGACGCCGATACGCTGTCCGGCGCCGTACACGATCCCCTGGGAACTTTTGCGCGTCACCATGTCCCCGATTCGCAGCATTGGATCCGCGGCCGAGATCGGCGAATCGGAGTGACCCGCGACGTGAATGCCGGAATCGATTGCGGTGCGATAGGCGTGCATGTATTGCAGCCGCTCCGGGCCGTATGACGACAGCTTATCGCCGTGCTCCCACATGTACGAATGAAAGACGAGTATGACGTTCGCGGCTTCTGCACGCGCGAGAAGATTTGGATTCATCACGCTTGCGTGTTCGATGCGGTGCCGCGCATTGGAGCGCGGATTTGCAGCTTGCGCGCGCTCGATCGCAGTCAGAACCATGTCGATCTCGAGGTCGCCGTTGGAGTGCGTCGCGATTTGCCAGCCGGCATCGTGCATGGTCCGGAAGTCGGCGTTGAGGTCGGTTTGCGAGCGCGCGGGCGGAATGCCAAAATAGCCGGGACGATCGGAGTAGGCATCGCGCAGCCAACACGTGCGCCCACTCAACGAATTGCCCTGAAATGTCTTGATCGCCGTGAGCCGGAGGTGCTCGTCTCCTAACCCCGGGCGCGCGCCGGTCTGAGTGAACTGCTCGAACGACGATTGCTGGCACATGAAGCCGACCCGAACCGGATTGCCGGCGTCGCGCACCGCTTGGATCTCGCTCAGAAAGCTTGGGCTGCCTCCCGCGATGCCGACACTCGTCAGACCTTTGGCCGAGTAGGCCTGAAAGCACGTGAGCAGGCCTTTGATGCGTTCTGCCGGCGGAATTTCGACTTGATGCTCGGGCCCGACTGCGTCGGCGATCGCCGCGCGCGCGCTCTCTCGCACGACGCCGTTCGGGCTGCCATCAGGATCGCGATCGAAAGCACCTCCCGGCGGGTCAGGCGTTTGCGGCCCGAGCCCAGACGCCACGAGCACGTAGGAGTTCACTGCCGTGATGTGGCCTGATGCGTGCGTGATGCTGATGGGATGCACGGTCGACGCTCGATCGAGGTCGTGACGGTTCGGATGCCGCGTCAGCGCAACGTCATCGTAGCCGTAGCCGCTCACGAGCTTGCCCGGCGGCGTCATCGCCGCCTTCGCTCGCAGGATTTCGACGAGCTGATCCATGTTCGGCGCGACATCGGGGCCAAGCCACGGCGTATAGTAGAGCGAGTCGCGCGCGAAAATGGTCCGAGGGTGCACATGCACGTCGTTGAAGCCGGGAACGACCGTCTTGCCGCCGGCGTCCACGACCTCGGTGGAACCACCGCGCAGCGCCACAATATCCGTATTCGAGCCGACCGCGATGAACCGTCCGCCACGGATCGCAAACGCCTGCGCGTTGGGCCGCGCGGGGTCGACCGTCACGACGTTCGCGTTGCGCACGACGATATCGGCAGAGTCTGCCGAATTGGCGACAAGAGCTCCCAACGAAGTCGACGTTGGCAACAGTCCGGTCAACAGCGAAACGAATTCGCGGCGTCGCATGTGCGATTCGCTTTACGGGGCCCGGGTTTCGAGTCCCCCTTTCCACGATGCGTAACTCATCCACACCTATGTTGACTGCCGCGAAGCAGGCGTGCGGTCCAGGGCGTCACTAGTACGTCCCCAGCGTAAGGGTCGGTGTCAGCGTTGCGAATGACCCCGATCCGACTGCGAACTCGAGGAAGCGGCCGTTGAAATCGCCGACCCAGAAGACTCGAACGATCAGGGAGCGTATTCGGTGAAGACGAAGTCGTGATCTTTGCCGGGTGCGTGGCACGCGAAGCAGGCTTGTACCACGATACTATCAGGTTTGCCATTGGTGAACTGTGCGAAGCCCCAGCCGCCGGTCGAGGCGTATTTCTTTGAGTCCTTCACCATGAACTGAATATTTGTTGCAGGTCCCGCCACGAACGTCTCATCCAGGAGTTTCTGAATCGCGTCCGGGCTCAGTCCTGCTTGCGTCGCCTGCAGGCGGATCGCATTGTTCGTCTCCCCAGACGTCGCGTGTTTCTTCCAAGCGAGTCGCGCGATGATCGCGCCGTCCGGAAACGGTATCGTTCCTTGACGGTAGGCGTTGATCGCGATATCGTTGCCGAGTTTGGCGCGCACATCGTTGACCGGACTTCCCACGCTGGCCACTGAGATCAACGCCCAATTCCGGTAGCCTTCCGGCAGCGATGCCAAGGTCGGAGCGGTGGCCCCGGACGGCGGTGCCGCTAAGACCGGAAACCCAAAGCGATAGACGGCCAATGCGAGCGTCAGACTCGCAACGATGACGCCGAAGGCGAAACGAACTCCGAGTCGAACGCCGCGAGTCTGTCGATTGAACTCTGTCATCATGGCGTCATGACTCCCCCGTTTAAGCCTGCCGCACGGTTTTGAAGCTCGCGCGCACGTCTTCGCAGAAGAACTGCGGCTGCTCCCAAGCCATAAAGTGTCCGCCGATGTCGTGCTTCTTGTAATAGACGAGCTTGGGATAGGCTTTCTCTGCCCAACTTCGCGGTGCACAGTAGATCTCGTACGGATTGGCACTCACGCCGGTCGGAACGGTCACGCCCTGCACGTTGAAGAAACCAAGCTTGTTCTCCCAATAGAGTCGCGCCGAAGTGATCGCCGTCCGCGTGAACCAATACATCGTGATGTTGTCGAGGACGTCATCGCGCGATAAGCCGCCGGGATGCCCGAAGAAGGCGGGCGCGATCAGTTCGTAGCTGTCCTTATCATGGTCGAGGATCCAGGCGGCCAGGCCGATGGGTGAATCCATCAACCCGTACAGCGTTTGCGGGCGATTTGACATCTCGACTGCGTAACCGAGGTGACGAGTATAGAAGTCGGCTAACTGCCCATATGCGTGTAGCTCGTCACCTGAGAGCCCCGCCGGCGGCGGTGCATTGGCGATCGCTTTCGCCAAGACGTCCCCGGGCACGGTGCCCGGCATATTGCTGTGAATGGCCAGCACGGTCGTGTTCGGCGCGAGGAGTGCCAGTTGTTGAGTGACGGCCGCGCCCCAGTCGCCGCCTTGGGCCACGAATTGCACATATCCAAGGCGCTTCATCAGAACGATCCACGCTTTGGCGACGCGCACGGGATCCCAACCCAGTGTGGTCGGCCCGGGCGAGTGGCCGTAGCCCGGAATCGACGGAATGACCAGATGGAAGGCATCCGATGCGCTCGCACCATGCGCGGTGGGATTGGTCAGCGGATCGATGACCTTCGTCTGCTCGATGTACGAGCCCGGCCAGCCGTGCGTGATGATAAGCGGCAATGCGTTTTCGTGCTTCGAGCGGACATGGATTAAATGGATGTCCGTCCCATCGACTTCGGTCAGGAATTGGGGCAGCGCGTTCAGCTTGGCCTCGCACTTGCGCCAATCGTAGTCGGTCGCCCAATAGCGCGCGAGGGCCTGCATCGTCGCCAGTTGCACGCCTTGCCTTTGATCGGTGACCAATTCAGCTGTCGGCCAAACCGTCGCGTTGATGCGCCCGCGCAATTCGGCGAGTTCCGCTTCCGAAACGTTCCATTGCGGAAACGTGCGCACCGCATCTGTGCCGGTGGTGGTGGCGGCGACCTGTTCGACTTGCGTCATGTCGAGTTGTCCCCTCTCTTGAGAGCCGTTCGTCGCAGATCTTTGCTGACCGACGAAAAAGCCGAGTTGAGCCGCAGCGGCGGTCATAGCCGACCTTCCGACGAACTGGCGACGGTTGAGCTTCATCTCGAGCAGGGCTTCATCAAAGCATAGGCCATCGAGCGTAGTCAATGGGTACTACCCCTGCCTTCGCGTTTTCCGCGTGGCGAAACCGCGGGATTTCAGACCCTTAGATACTCCGACGCCTGATTTGCGCTGGCGTCACCCCGAGCACGCGGCGCATGCAGCGCGCCATGTGACTCTGATCGGAAAAACCGACGATCGATGCGACCTCGCTGAGGCTCGCCACGCCGTTCGATAGAAGCCTCACGGCCTCGTCGACACGACACCGGATCACATATTGGTGGACCGGTAGGTGCGTCGCATCCTTGAAAAGCGACTTGAAATGCGAGGTGCCCAGACCTGCGATGGCGGCAAGCTCGGCCAGCGAGAGATCGGCCGCGAGGTTGCCGCGGATGTATTCGATGACGTCTCTGAGCCGGCGCTTGGAATAGCTTGCGCCGGGCCGTTCTTGTCCGGCTCGCGCGTGGCGCTGTAGGAGCAGCACGGCAAGCGCCGTGCCGAGGCTCTCGGCGTAGAGTCCGCCCAGCGGCTGCGCAGATTCGACCTCCGCTCTCATGGCCCACGCGATGTGCTCGATCGCGTGATCCCGCACTTGCAGTTCCGGTCTCAGGGAGACGCGATCAGGATCGAGGCCCATTTCTTGCGCGACGCCGCGCAACAGTGCAGGCGTCAGACCGATGCCCAACATCTTCGCCGGTCCGGCTTGATCCCAAAAAGCCTCGCAGTCGCCAGGAACGATGTCGACATCGCCTGGCGCAGAGATCCGCTGTTGGACGAGATCGCCGAGCCGGCACGATGTGCTGGTCGGCGGCCCCACGTGCATGACGACGCAGTGGTTCGAGGGCGCCGGCGGCCGGACGCGGCCGCCCAAGGTCTCGCAGATCTTCGAAGCAAGCCCGGGCCACGCGTGCACGGCGTGCGCGGGATCTTGGTCTCCGGCCTGATGTCCTGGCTGTGGCTGCTCGCGCATCGTCATAGAACATCCACGAGCGATCTGAGCAGCGTTCGTTGGAGAAAAGTCGAGGTTGACGCGAGAGGCGGAGGGCGCCGCATTTTTGCCACAACTGCTCCATGCGATCGGCCGCCCGTGCTCTGCCCGTGCACTTCGGAGGCTAGGCGTGCGCGACGTGCGCACTTGTTCATGTTAGCCTACCCGAAGGCCGTCACTTGATTCAGCAAACCTGGGTGGCGGCTCTTCTTTTTTCCCCTCTTCGTCACATTTTCGGCACTATCGCCAAAACGTACTCGTCCGTCCGGACGTGCGCGACCACTTGCTGCCCAAAGTGGTACGCTTGAGCACGGTTCGAACCGGGCTTCGACGCGTGGTTCGATTCGTCGTTCGAACCGTTCTCTAACAACTCAACGCAAGTAAGGAGCCTAGAAGCGTATGAAAGGCTTGCTCAAATTCGCCTTCATGTCGTTCGTAGCGGTGCTCGTCCAGGCAACATGGACACTGGCAGGCACGACGGGAACGATGAACGGCGTCGTCGTGATCGAGCAGACGGGCGCCCCGGTCGCGCAAGCGAAGGTCACCGCCTCTTCGATCAGCCAAACCGCAACAACGACCACAGACAATGGCGGGCACTTCAGCTTCGTCTCTTTGATCCCCGACACGTACAGCCTCACCGCGACCAAAGAAGGGATCATCGAGCCGTTCGTTCAGCGCGGCATCACGATACTGTCCGATCAAGTCCGCACCGTGCGCGTGGCGACGAAACCGTTCGTCAAAACGATCGCAACCGTCACGACGCGCAGCACGGCCGGTCTGGTGTCGGCCGGAACGACAGCGAACGTCTACTCGGTCAACGCAGCGGCGCAAGCGCGCACCGCCACGTTCGGCGGTGGCGGGAGCGCCGACCAAGGATATTCTGCGATCGCCGCACTGCCGGGCGTGTTCGTACCTCCGAATCAAGCCGGATGGTTCCAAACCGCGAACATACGCGGCGGCGACTACGACCAGGTAGGCTACGAGCTGGACGGCGTTCCGGTGAACCGCTCGTTCGACAACTATCCATCCACGAATCTGTCGGCGATCGGCCAACAGGAGCTGCAGATGTACACCGGCGCTGAGTCGGCGGCGTCGGAAAGCCAGGGTTTATCGGGCTATCTTAACCAGGTCATCAAGACCGGCACGTATCCCGGTTTCGGCACGCTCGACCTCTCGATCGGCGCTCCGAATCTGTACAACAAGGCTAGCGTCGAGATCGGCGGCGCGACCCCGAACCGCAACTTGTCATACTACTTGGGCATCGGTACGATCGCGTACACGACCCGCTACTACGACAATTTCAATGGCGCGAGTCAGATCTCGTCGTTCGGCGTGCCCTTCGACGTGCAAAACGACGGCGCGGGCTGCACATCGGCGACCGCCTCGAACTACACCGGCTGCTACAAGAACGGCGCAGATTTCATCTTCGGGGTTCCCGCGGGGCCGGGCGGATACTATTTGGGCAGCTACGTGTACCTGCAGCCCGCGCAGGTGCTCGACAGCGAGAACGTCTTCAACGTCCACATCGGCATCCCGCATCACGCGGACGGCAGCAAGGACGACATCCAACTTCTCTACGACGGTTTCAACCTCTACAATCGCTACTACACATCGCCCGGTGATTGGGGCGGTCCGGCGTTCTTCGCGGGCGACGCGGGTAAAGGGCTCCTATCGGGCGGCGCACCCGAGCCGATCTATATCTCCGGCCTGCAATACACGGGACCGGTCGGACAGCTCTTCACATCGGCCGACCCGGCACAAGCCGCGAACGTCGTCCAGTACGCGTTTCCGAACACGGGCGGGCAAGGGTTCTTGGGCAACCCGATCGATCAGAACACGCGCGACGACATCCAAAACGGCGACAGCATCTACAAGCTCCAGTATCAGCACAACATCGGAACGTCGTCGTACCTGCGTGTATACGGCTACCTGCTGTACTCGTGGTTCTACTACTACGGGGCGAACGGGGCGTTCAACAACTTCGCAACGCTCCCGCCCAACTACGAGTTGTGGACGCACACGCGCGGCGCTTCCGCGCAGTATGTCAACCAATTATCTGCGCACCATCTGCTCAATGTCGAAGCCCTTTACACGACTGCGACGACCGTGCGCGATAACAACACGCAGATGTTCAACGGCCTTACGGGCGCCCGCGGCGACGCGGCGCAACTCGTCAGCGCCGCCGATCCAACGAGCGGCATCTGCTACAACGTCGCCAACCCCGGCGTTCCGGAATCGTGCCTCAAAGGCACGATGAATACGCTCGCGGGAGGTTTCGGCGGCGGCAACTATCTCAGTTGGGGACCGTTGACGTGCGGTTCGGGCTGCCTGGGCAACATCGGCTCGTTCCCGCCAGGCACCGCCCCAGGCGTTGGCATCCCTGCGCCGAGCGCGACTGCCTGCAATGGACCGTGCGCCTGGTACCTCACCGAAAACGGCCAGTACGCGACGTTCAACACGGTGACGCCGCAATTCTGGGCAGCGTCGCTGCAAGACACGTGGAAACCGACCGATCGC
>JAFAHD010000064.1 GCA_019237415.1 Vulcanimicrobiota bacterium | reverse complement strand
AACGCGCATCAGGAAGGGCTGTTCGACGGCGCCGGCGCCGGTGCGGGCGAGCCCGCGAGTTCCGCGAGCGCCTGCTCCGCGTCGGCTTGGTGGGGATGGAGCGCGAGCACGCGCACGTAGGCGTCGCGCGCCGCACTGCGGTCTCCCCAGTCCTTCTGTGCCGACGCGTACGACAGCAAATATCCCTCGTTGAAGGGTGCGATGTCGGTCGCGTGTTTGAACGATGCGATCGCCTTGCGGTGATACTCATCGGCCCGCTCGGGATGCGCGTATCCGGCAGCGGACGCGAGCCTGCCGATCTTCGCGTACGCGGCCGCAAGATCGGCGCGCAGGAGCATGTCGCCGCTCAGACGCTGCGCGAGCGCGGTCTCCAGCGCGATGGCCTCGTCGTACTTGCCCGCTGCTGCGATCCGATCTTCCATCGCGGCCAGGCGGACGGCAGCGTCCGCCTGCAGATAATCCGCTACTGCCGCATCCGCGTTGCCCAAACGAGCCTGCGCGTCGCCGGCCTCTGCGATACACGCTGCCCCGCATTGCGCCGCCTCGAAGTCGCGCAAGGCGCCAGCGGGGTCGCTGTCGAGCCGAGCTCGGCCGCGATCTTCGAGCAACAAGCTCGACGACGGCCGCAGCGCAAGCCCGCGCTCAAATAGCTGCAGGGCCCCAGCGGCGTCGCCGCGTGCGAGCTTCAGGTTGCCGAGGTCATCGTACCACCACGCGCCGAGCGCACGCCACCCAAACCCGACTACGAGTGCGAGTACGGCGAGCACTGCGATGGCGACCGCTTTGCTCATGGGAAAAGATTGGGGGCCAGGCACCGCCTGACCCCCTGCGTCTTTGCGCGCTCTGAAGAACGCGCCGCTACGACTAGAACTTGACCGTGAAGTAGATGTTCTGGCGGTTCTGGTTCCAGTTGTAGGTCGGCATCTGCGTATCTTTGTACTGGTAGTTCGTGAAGAAGAAGTTGATCGACGAGTTCGTGTTCGGGATGTTGTACAGGACGCCCGCGTTCAACGCCGTCTTGGTCTGGCTGATCGTCTGGTTCAGCGTGTTGAGCGCCTCGCCGCCCCACGCCTGATCGACGTAGGTGACGTTCGCGGTCAATGCCGCCGTGATCGGCAACGCTAGCGAGCCGCTGCCCGCCATGTGATGCACGTTCTGGTAGTTCGGGTAGAAGTAGACCACCTGGCCGGTGCCGTTGAGCTCTGCACTGCCGAGCGGGTTGTACGCGTTCGGGATGCCGAGCAGCGGGTCGGCTGCGTAGACGAACGGCGTCGAGTCGAGCCGCTGGATGCGCTCGTACAACGCGTCGAAGTTCAGCGTGGCCGTGCGATCCCAGACCGGCAAGCCGAGCGTGAAGCCGCCGCCGTACGTCTCGTAACGGCCGCCCACGTTCGTCGTGAACTGCGGTCCGAAGATCGCGGCCGCCAGCGAGTTCGGCCGGATCTCGAACAGGTCTTGGCCGCCCAAGCGCAGCTTCAGGTTGACACCGCCGATGCGGATCGGGAAGTTCAACTGCAGCGACGGCCCGCGCGTGTTCGGCGCGAACGTGCTATAGAAGTACGGACCCTGCGCCTTGAACTGGTTGAACAGCGGGAAGCTGAACGACCCGTACGGGAACTGGCCCGAGTTGGCGAGCAGCGCACCCGTGTAGCCGTTGGCCAGCGCGACCGCGTCGACTTGCTGGTTGATGCCCAGCGAGTTGCCGATGCCGAAACCGGTCGGCAGCTGTGGCATGTTCCAGAACGAGAACAGCGCGGGCGCCTCGCCGGCATACATGAACTGTGCGCCGTCGATGTAGTACGGTCCGACGCTCTGGTACGAGAACGTCTGATCGCCGCCCCACAGCTTGAACTTCAAGCCGATGACGCCGGCCGTGTCGCTCTGCGCGACGATGCGCTGGTAGTCAGGCGTGTACTTGCTCGTCGCGACTTCGCCGTACAGCGCCGGGGTGACCACGGGGCCCCACGCGCGAGCCAGCGGCAGCACGAAGTCGAGTCCGAACACCGTGTCGCTCACGATGGTGTTGGGCACCGATGCCGTCTGCAGATAGATCGTGTTGCCGGCCGCGAAGCTGTCGCCGCGCAGATCGAACAGGCGGTTCACCGTGAAGCCGACTTGCGCGCTCGGGATGCCCGGGATGCGATACACCGCGCGGCCGCCCACGTCGTAGCGCTGCGGGAATGTGTTGTTCGAAACCGAGTACGACTGATACGTGATCGACACCGTGACGCCGGCTGGGACCGGGCTCGGGTTCGTGAACACGACCATGTTCGGGCCTTGCACGAAGTTGAAGCTCGGCTCTCCGGCCTGGTTCGGGCCGGTGAAGAAGCAGCCGGCGAAGCAGCTCGGCGGACCTAAATAGTACGAGACGAATACGGTGCCCGGCTGCGCGAGCGCGCTCAGCGTGACTTGGGTCAGCACGCCGGTGCCCGACGTGAACGTGTCGGTCGTCGGCGCAGAACCGTAGACGTTGGTCGTCTGCGGGAAGTAGTACGGGCCGAGATAGATGTTCGACTGGATGTAGCCGGCGTTGGGCGGGAAGGTCGGCAGGTTCGTCAGGACGCCCACCGGGTCGATGCGCGTGCCGAACGCCTGGACGTCGAGATACTTCTCGATCGTCGCGGTCACATCGACGCCGTTCGGATACGGTTGGAACGGGTTGGTGTAGTTGATATGGAAGTTGCTCGCGGGGTTATAGGTCAACCCGGTCAGCGAGCCCTTGATGTTGTTCAGCTGGCCGATGCGCAGGTCCAACCCGGTGACGCCGTTCATGTTCGGGACTTGTACTTCGAGCGTCGGGTTGATGCCGACGCCGGTCTGCTGCTGCACGTAGCCGCCGACGTAGTAGTCGAGGACCGTGATCGGCAGCGAGATGATCAGGTTCTGGTTGACCGCGTATGACGGCGTGAACTCCCATTGCGCGCGCGGCAGCAAGATGCCGGGGCCGACGCGGCCGTAGTACGGGTCATTGCTCTGGTCGGTCTCGATGAACTGGTCGGTGAAGTTGAAGACCGGGTCCGAACGCGCGAAGCATGCGTTCGCCGGC
Source organism: Vulcanimicrobiota bacterium (assembly GCA_019237415.1). Lineage (GTDB taxonomy): Bacteria > Vulcanimicrobiota > Vulcanimicrobiia > Eremiobacterales > Eremiobacteraceae > JAFAHD01. The sequence continues at coordinate 4,381 of JAFAHD010000064.1, read as the reverse complement.
AGCGGATTGTTCGTCGCGCATCCCGGCGCGCCGACCAACGTCGTCGGATTCTGGAGCTGCTCGCGCTGCGAGTAACCGGACCATAACGTGCCGTGGACCGTGAAGCCTTGCGCGAATTTCGTCGCCTTGTCGAGCGCGGCGAGCTTGTCTTCGATCTGCGAAACGCGCACGCCCAGACCGTCAAGCTCATCTTTGTACGCGTCCATCAAGCGCGCGAGCTTTTGCAGATCGGCTTTGGTCGCGCCGCCTTCAGCTTCGACCTTGGCCAACGCGCGCGCCAGCGCGACGGCGACCTCGTTACGCGTCATCGGCCGGTTGCCTAGGAACTTCCCATTCGGGTAGCCCGCAAGGATGCCGTCCGCGGCGAGCGTCTGAATGTAGTCCGCGGCCCAATTGTTGTTCGGCACGTCGTTGAACGGCGTGGCCGACGCAGGCCGGGCGCACAATACAGAAGCGACCATGAACGCGCTTACCGCGAGGTAGGCGAATCTCTTCAAAGCGGTCCTCCTTAGCGAGAGGCACGTACGTCGGGGGCCGTTTCGAACACTCGATGCGCGCAGAATCTTCGTTCCCTGCTTTGCGAATCCAGTCCCGATTAGTCCCGAAACCGCCGGTCTGAAAACCGGTCCAGCGGCACAAATATTCGGCGCCGTATCGCCCATGAGGACAAAGGCGAAGCGGCGTCCGGCAACCTGCACGGCGTGGCTTGGCCTCCCCAAATGCCCATTCCTGCCCTTGGTCGCTCGCCGCAAAAGCGAGGCGTTCCCGAGGGGTGGGACCCCCCAATCAGTCCGTTTTTCGGCTGAGAAATCGCTCAACGATAAGCAGTGCGGCGTAGCCGTCGAGCGGCTCGTTGGGCACGAGCAAACCGCGCGGTATCAGGCGCAAGAGCCCGCGCGGCGGATGATCCTGATAGTAGCGCTGGCGCGCTTCCAATGTCGTCCGCCTTTCATCGACGATGGCGATCGGAATGCCGGGCAACGCGTTCTTGCACAGCCCGACGACGGCCGCCGATGTCGTCGCGTCGCCGACGCAGATGGCCGCGATCGGACCGGCCTGCGCCTGCGCCGCGAGCGACTGCACCAGCGTTTCGGTTGGTACGACGCCCAACGAGTGGCGTGTGCCGGCTTCGTCTACCACGGCCATGCCGCATTTGGAGCGTCCGGGGTCGATCCCGATGAACCGTCGCGCGCCGTCATCCATCTGTATACGCGGTCTCCGTCAGCGCGATGCTGCGACGGTCAGCTCGGTGGACAGCGGACCGCTGGCCCGTATGTCGCGCGCTGCGGTCGCCGTCATGATGGCTGGTCCCTTGATGTCGGTGAGCCGCTTATAGCTCGCATCGAACGCGGCGACGCTGGCCTCGGGCGTGTCGGCGATGCTCGGCGGCATGCCATGCGCGATGGCGTTGTCGGTGATCGCGATGCGCAGCTGCTGCAGACCCGCGCTGGCGAGCTGGGGGTCATGCCCGTTGGCGATCGTGACCGCGGCGATCGTTTCGCCCTTGCGGTAGATCATCGAGTCGCGAAACACGTTGAACGAGATCGACATCGCGCCGTGCCGGAAGATGTTCTCGCCGGCGACGGGGACCACGATCGCGTCATCGGGCGCGTACGTCTTGATCTGCCGAGCAAGCGCAGCGATCTTGGCGCGCGCCGCGGGCGTCAGGTCCTGCGGGTACGGCTGCACATCCGGGATGTGGCTGTAGTGGTCTGCGACGACTCGGAACAGCGCGGTGAGGTTGCGCTCGATCGTCGCCTCGTCGTCGGTCGTGTCGATGAGCACGGGCCGCGAGATTGCCTCGCCATTGCGGAACACAAGCGGCGCCTCGCGTACGAAGAGCAGCAGCTGGTCGCGCTGGGCGGTCAGCGTTTTGATCTCGTCGCGCAGCGTATTGATCGAGAACAGCGCCTGTCGGGCCTCTTGGTTGACCAGGGCGACGAATGCGACGGCGAACAGCGCGATGAGCATGCCGAATCCGATCGCGAAAATCGTGCTCGTGTAGCGCGGGCGCAAGCCGAAGAGCGTCATGCGCCGGCGGCCCACCTGATGCCCAACGCGGTCGCCCACGAACGCGATGATGCCGGCCAGCACGACGATCAAGGCGACCGTGATCACCGGGCGGATGTCGAAGGCGAACAGCCAGGCGTACGTCATCGCGCTAGACCTTCGCCGCGCGGTTGAGCAGCCAGATGCCGATCGCGCCGAAGAGCAGATTCGGCAGCCACGCCATCACCAAGCTCAGCTGCGGCGCGGTGCGTCCGATCGCCAAACAGATCGTCGTGAAGACGTAGAACGCGAACACGATGGCGATGCTGATGCCAAAACCCGCGCCGGATGTCGAGCGCTGCCGGCGGATTCCCAGCGGAATCGCAAGCAGCGTGAAGACGAGGCTCGCGAACGGCCTGGCGAGCTTGCTGTCGTAGGTGACGAGCAGCAGCGCATAGCGCGACTGATCCCCAGATTGCTTAGCCGAACGCAACAATGGGCGCAGCTGGTTGCGGCTGAGGTCTTCCGGGCGCTTGGAGAGCTCGATCAATTGCGTCGGACTTGCGCCGATGTTCACTCTGGTGATGGGCAGGTTGCCGACGGTGCAGCACACCGGCGCCAGGCGATACGAAATCGCGTTGTGCAGCTCCCAGGTGGAGTTCTGGTAGCGAGCGCGGGGCGCCACCAGCAGCGAGAGCAGCGTTTCGCCGCGGTAGACCTGCACGGCGATGTCCTCGAGCGACTGCGTGGTGGTGTCGAAGCCGGCCGCGTAGGTCACCTGAGCGTCGCCGTTGGACAGGCTCGTGCGCACGACTTCATTCGAGATGATGTTCACGTTGCCCGACTGGATCTCGCTCTGCAAGATCTCGTTCGCGCGCGCGGTCGCGCCGGGAACGACGAACTCTTGGAATCCGAGGCCGATGAGCGAGGCGAGCAGTCCGACGGCGGCGACCGGCGCGGCGATGCGGTACAGGCTGATGCCGCCGGCGCGCATCCCGGTGATCTCCGAATCGCCCGACAGCCGGCTCATGGACAGCAGCACTGCGAGCAGCATCGACATAGGGAAGGTGAGCACCAGCGTTTGCGGCAGCGTGTAGACGAAATACTTCGCGGCGGCCAGCAGGCTCGCATGCTCTTCCGACACCAGGCGCGCCACGTTGAGCAGTTCGCCCGCCACGAACAGCAGCGTGAACGCGGCCAGCCCGAACAGAAATGGGCCGCCGAGCTCGCCGATCATGTACCGGTCGAGTCGCTTCACAAACGGAAGCTCTCTCCCAAGTAGAACTTGCGCGCGGTGGGCGAATTGGCGACGTCCTCGGCGCTGCCCGAGACCTCGATCCGGCCGCGGTTCAAGATGTACGCGCGGTCGACGATCGCCAACGTCTCGCGCACTGAGTGGTCGGTGATCAAGATGCCGAGACCCTTTGCCTTGAGCAGCCGGATGATCTCTTGGATGTCCGCGACCGCAATGGGGTCGATGCCGGTGAACGGTTCATCGAGCAGCAAGAACGCGGGATCCGTGGCGATCGCGCGCGCGATCTCGACGCGGCGCCGCTCGCCGCCCGAGAGCGTCTCGGTGGTCGCGTGGATGAGGCTCTCCAGTCCGAACTCCGAGAGCAGCTTGGGCAGGCGCTCGTCCTGCTCGTCGCGCGCGACGCCGCGCTGTTCCCAGATCAGACGGATGTTGTCTTCGATCGTCAGCCGCCGGAAGACCGACGACTCCTGCGCGAGGTAACCGAGGCCCTCGCGCGCGCGCACGTGCATCGGCTGGTGCGTGATGTCGACGCTTCCGCCGCTGTCGGTCTTGAGCAGCACTTCGCCGTCGTTGGGCCGCACCAAGCCGACGACCATGTAGAAGGTCGTGGTCTTGCCGGCGCCGTTCGGGCCGAGCAAGCCGACGACTTCACCGCCTCGCACGTCGAGGCTGACGTTGTCCACGACGGTGCGCAGGCCGTAGCTTTTGGTCAGCCCGTTGACGTCGATCTCGATTGGCGTGCCGTTCGGTCGCAAAACCTATTTCCCGAAAGTCATGTTCTGTTCGCCGCTTGGACCCCACACGCGTACGCGCCGCAGGTCGAGGTCCGCCTCGGCGCGGTCGCCGTCGATCGAGTTGCCACGGTCGTCCTGCGCCTGCACCGAGCCGTTGGCGAGCAGCACGTGCCGGTTGCCGTCGTATTCCATCGATTGCGCGTGCATGGATGCGCCGTTGGCGCCTGCCGCCCGCACGCCGCCGCTCAGCGCGACATTGCGGTCATTTGGACGTACTTCTGCTGTAGGTGCGGTTACCCGTAAGCGAAGCGTCCTTCCTTTATAGAAACTTAATAGGACATCACTCAGCGTTCCTTTTGAATCGGCTGTGGCATAGGTGATCTGCGCGGCGCGAAGCAGGTAC
>JAFAHD010000133.1 GCA_019237415.1 Vulcanimicrobiota bacterium | reverse complement strand
CGTGCACGCGATAATGCAAAGATAATGGCATCGCTGGACGGCAAAGGTGTGATGGTGCGGCAGGGCAACCTGCTCGGCACGTCGTTTCACCCCGAATTGACCGATGATCCCCGCGTCCACAAGCTGTTCCTCGACTTGGTCGAACGGGCCCGGCCTGCACTAGCCGCCCGCTAGCAAAGCAGGGCGACCTCCCCCCACACGCTTAAAAAGTACCTGCAATGGTAGCCGCTTGTCGGGAGCACGCGTCTTGACCGACGTGCTGGTGCTCAACGCGACGTATGAAGCGCTCAACGTCACCTCGTTGCAGCGCGCGGTGAAGCTCGTGTTCGCGGGCAAGGCCGAGGTGCTGCATGACAACGAGCGCATGCTGCGAGCCGCGACCTTTGCGATGCGCATGCCGTCGATCATCCGCATGCTGTACTACATCCGCCGGCCGCGCCAGCAAGTCGCATTGACCAAGAAGAACGTGCTCTTACGCGACGACTACCGCTGCCAATATTGCGGCAACAAAGCTAATGGGCCGATGACCGTCGACCATATCGTGCCCAAGAGCGCGGGCGGCGCATCGACGTGGGAGAACTTGGTGTGCGCGTGTCTGACGTGCAATAACCGCAAGAACAACCGCACGCCCCAAGATGCGAACATGGCGCTGCTGCACAAGCCGCGCCGGCCCAAGTACATCCCGTGGATCCAGGTCAAGCGACACACGGTCCCGGGCGAGTGGTACAAGTTCTTGTTCCTCTACGACGTCTCGATCGAAGAGCGGATCGAATCCTGAACGTCGCCGAGCTGTGGCGCTACCCGGTGAAATCATTCCGGGGCGAGCGCGTGTCCAGCCTCCGATTCGGCGAAGGTGGTCCGCAAGACGACCGCCGCTTCATGCTGGTCGACGAAAGCGAGCTGCGCCGCGGCAAGCGGCTGACGGCGCGCGAGGTGCCCACGCTGCTCGGCTTCGCCGCTTCGATGGACGATGGCGCGGTGGCCGTGGTCGCACCGGACGGAACGCGAGTGCGTTCCGACGCTGCGGACTTCGAGACGCGTGTGCGCGAGCTGGTCGGCCGCCCCGCAAGCCTGCACGAAGACACGCGCGGCGCCAACCACGACGACTCCGACGTGCTCGTCATCAACATGGCGTCGGCGCGCGCGCTTGCCGCGGAATACGGCGAGCCGAGAACGTTCCGCCGATTCCGGCCGAATATCGCGCTCGACGGTCCAGACGCGGCGCCGTACGAAGAGCTGCAGTGGATCGGCAAACGCTTTCGGGTGGGCGAAGTCGAGCTGGAGGCGGCCGCTCCTAATCTGCGTTGCTCGATTCCGACGATCGACCCCGACACGCTCGACGTGGATCCGAAGTTCTTGCGTTTCATCGTCGAGGAGCACGAGGGGATTTTCGGCGTGTATTGTCGCGTCATCAAGGGCGGCCTCGTCCGCGAAGGCGACGCGTGGCGTGCAGCAACAGCCACCTGATCAGAAGGTAGGATTTGCTGAGCGAGCGTTCGCGTTCGCGAAGACGCTTGGCATGACGATGCTGCTCGGCGCGGGTATCGGAGCGGGTTGCGGAGTCCTGATCGTGACGGTAGGTTGGATCCTGTTCCACGATCGCAACGAGACGTTTGAGATGGCGATGTACGGCATTGCCGAGGCCGGCTTCCTCTCCGGCGCAAAGGCCGGCGCGATTTGTCTCCCGATTTCAAGATTCGTCTTGCTCGACAAAGCCGGTCTCAAGAACACGCTCTTGCCACTCGTGGTCTACACGTGCATCGGCGGGTTTGCCGGTCTGGCCTTCGGGAGTCTGAAGGTGGCCGAGGTGCTTGCGATCGGTGCGTTCTTTCTCGGATCGTTGAATATCTCGCAGTATCGCGCGCGTGAACGCCGCGGCTTTGCAAGGCCAGGTCCGCGTTGGAAATGAGCATCTCTAAGGACGCTTTGAGCTTGGCTCTCTAAGATGGAAACCAACGATGCCTGATGGTTCGAAGGTGCTCGTCATCGACGACGAGCGCCCCATGCGCGAAATGCTGCAGCTCGGTCTGGAGCGGCACGGCTACTCCGTGCGCACGCTGCCGGACGGTCGCGGCGCTGAGGCGCTGGTCGGCGAATGGCATCCGGATGCGATCGTGCTCGATGTCATGCTGCCGTTCGCCGATGGATTCATGCTCTTGCCCGGACTCCGTCGCCAGACGCAAGCGCCTATCATCATGCTGACCGCCAAGGGCGCGCTCGACGACAAGCTCACCGGACTCAACCTGGGCGCCGACGATTACATCCAAAAGCCGTTCGCGTTCCCGGAGCTGGTCGGCCGGCTCGAAGCCTGCATGCGCCGGCCGCACATCGCGGCGCCCGAGATGCTGCGCGCCGCGGATCTCGTCGTCGATCTCAAGACCCGCGAGGTGCGGCGCGGCGAGCGGCGCATCGACTTGACGAATAAGGAGTTCCGGCTGCTCGTCACCCTGCTGCGCGAACCGCGGCGCGTGTTCGGCAAGGAAGAGCTGCTGCGCTTGGTATGGGGCCAAGACTTCGAAGGTGAGATCGGCAACGTCGAGACGTACATCTCGTACTTGCGCGCGAAGATCGACGGCGTCGGCGAGTCGAGCCTCATCCACACGATCCGCGGCGCAGGCTACTCGCTGCGCGGCGAGCGCTAGTCGAAGACGACGACGCGCGCGATCCGCGCCAATCCGGACAGCTCTGACAAGCTCTGGAACCCGGAGTGCATGAGCACGGTAAGCGCACCGCCGGACCATCCGATGGCGCGTGCCGCGGAGACAAGCGCACCCCACCCTTCGGATGTCGCAACGCGCGTCGCGCGCAGGTCTACGACAGCTTCGTTGCGCGATGCGAGACGCAGGCGCGTCGGCGCTTTCTTGATTCTATTGCCCGCTTTCGCGTCGAGGGCTTCGTCGACACGGAACATCAGCGGGTCGCGTCGATCGTTTGCATGCGTTGAAGGTACCATCGTGCCCTCAACGATGTCTGGGAAACTCAAACCACGCTGTGAACTTGCGCGCTTGAGATCGTGCGCGGGCGCCACGCCGGCACGCGCATCTCCACAGTGGCGCCTTTCCCGGGCTCCGTATGCAGTGAGACAGTACCCCCTGCACGTTCCGCCGTGCGCGCGACGATCGCCAAGCCGAGGCCAGAACCGGGTATCGAACCGCTCGTGTCACCGCGAGCGAATCGCTCGAAGGCATGCGCGCGCGTTGCCGGACTCATGCCCGGTCCGTCGTCGCTGACGCTCATGGCGACCTGATCGCCGTCTGCGTGCGCGCGCGCGACGATGTGCGACCCCGGCGCGTACTTCAACGCGTTGTCGATGAGATTGCCGATCGCTTGCCGCAGCTCGGCTTCCGACATCTGTACGAATGCGCCGGACTCCACCTCCGCGCGTAGCGACGCTCCATTGGAGAGCGACTGGAACGAGTCGACGACGCCCTGCACGACATCCGCGGCGTCCAAGATCTTCACGTCGCTTGGCTCTTGGCTGTCCAGGCGCAGCAGGAACAGCAAGTTCTGGATGAGCACGCGCATGCGCTCGCTCTGGCCGTCGATCTCCGCGAAGATGCGCTGCTCCATGCCGTCCTCTTTGGGCGCCGCGTGGCGCAGCAGATCGACGTAGCCGGTGATGACGGCGAGCGGCGTGCGCAGCTCGTGTCCGGCGTCGGCGACGAATCGCCGGAAGTTGTTCTCAACCTCCTGACGCTGCGCGACGTTCGACGCGACCTCGCCCGCTGCAGCATTGTAGGCCTCGACGAGCTCGCGGGTCACCGGATCTTCGCGATCGACGACGTTCAACTGAGAGTAGTCGCCTTCTCCCAGCCGGGTGAGCGCAGAGCGTACGTAATCGAATGGGCGCATCGCCGATCGGAACAGCCGTTGCGCGACGAAGAGCGTGAG
>JAFAHD010000102.1 GCA_019237415.1 Vulcanimicrobiota bacterium | reverse complement strand
TATCAGCCGCCCCCATTGCTCTCGCTGCGCACCCTGGCAGCGGTGCCGCTGCAGTCGATGGTGGCGCTTGCGGTGCTGCTGCTCATCCTCATCCTCTGGCTGCGGCGCGATATGTTCGCGGTGCTGCTGTGCCGCATGGCGAAGGATCCGCGCCAATGGCGGGGCAGACCCGCGGCGGCCCTTGTCAACGCGCGCTGCGTGCTGTACTTGGAGGGCAACGCGTACCGGCTCGGTTCTGAGTTCTTCGCGCAAGCCGTCGAGGTGCGTTACTCGCCCCTCTTCGTGCGCATCAACGTGAAGGGTTCCAACCACGCGCTCGTCGTGCCGCGCCGCATGCCAAAAGCGATCGGCGCGCGCCGCACGCCTGAAGACAGAGCCGCGGCCGGCTGACCGCTCGCCGGCAGGCGCGCCGGGCATGCTTCTGCTATATCCGCTGCTATGGCCCGCGACGAAGCGCAGATGCGCACGCTTCTCTATGGCGCGCTCAAAGGTGGCACGTCGGTCGTCATGGCGACCGTCGGCAGCGACAACGTGCCGTCGACCGCGCTCAACAGCTGGATCGTCGCCAAGAACGAACGGGTCGTCGCCTCCGCGCTCGACACGCGCAGCAGCGCCTACGCCAACATCTCAGCCGGGCGGCTCGGCGTCGCGTTCGAGCTGCTCGCCGACGATCTCATCTTGGCGATCAAAGGGACGGCGACGATCGTGAAAGAGCGCCTCGCCTCAGTTCCGTTCCCCTGCGCCCTCGTCCATATCGACGTTGAGTCGATCCGCGACCACACCGCGGCGGACGTCCATTTCCTGGGCCCCCGGTACACTTATGCGGATCACAAAGGCCATCGCAGCGATGCCGAGGCCGCGATCTTCGCGGAGCTCGCCCTCGATGTCAGCAAACCCTAGGCGGTGACGCGCAGGACCTCACGGAGCGTGGTCTCGCCGGCCAGCATGCGCCCGAGCGCGTCGTCGCGCAGGTCGGTGAAGCCGCGCGAGGTCACATAGTCCAGCAACTGCGTCGAGTCCGCGCCACGCGCGATCAGCCGGCGCAAGCCTTCGTCCACGGCGACCACCTCGTGCACGCCCAGACGCCCGTAGTAGCCTGACTCGTGGCACTTCTCGCAACCTCTGCCGCGCCGCAACGTCTTCGGCGTCGCAACCGGCACGAGCTCCTGCAGCACCATCTGCTCGTCGAGCGGCACTTCGTAGTCCTCAGCGCACTGATCGCAGACGCGGCGCATGAGGCGTTGGCCGATGCAGCCGAGCAGCGAGGAACCGATCATCGCCGGATCGACCCCGATATCCACGAGGCGTGCGATCGACTGAATGGCCGTATTAGTGTGCAACGTCGACAGCAGCAAGTGGCCGGTCAGCGCGGCACGCACGGCGAGGTCCGCCGTTTCGCGGTCTCGGATCTCGCCGACGTAGATGACATCTGGGTCCTGGCGTAAGAGGGAGCGCAGCACCGAAGCAAACGTGAGTCCGCGTTTCGCGCTGACCTCGACCTGATTCACGCCCGCGACCCGGTACTCGACAGGGTCTTCGATCGTCGTGATGTTGGTCGTCCCGTCGTTGATTTCTTGGAGACAGGCGAACAGCGTCGTCGACTTGCCCGAGCCCGTCGGGCCGCAGCACAGGATCATGCCATATGGACGGCGCGCGAGCGGCGCGAACAGCTCGTAGTTGCGCTCGGAAAAACCGATCGCCTTGAGCGAACGGAAGACCGGGTTCTTCTCCAGCAGCCGGATGACGATCTTCTCGCCGTACAGCACCGGCAGCGACGAGACGCGCAAGTCGAATTCCTTGCGCTTGTAGCGCATCGACATGCCGCCGTCTTGCGGCACGTGGCGCACGGTGATGTCCATACGCGACATGATCTTGATGCGCGAGACCACCGCCGGATAGATGTTCTTCGGCAGCGTGCGGAGCTCGCGCAGCACGCCGTCCAGGCGGAAGCGCACCGCGATCTTGTCCGCGTACGGCTCGAGATGGATGTCGCTGGCACGGTCCTCGACCGACGTCCGCAGCAGCGATTCCACCAGCGTGACGACCGGCGCTGTGTCGGAGATGCGACGCAGCGTCTCGAGGTCCTCAACCTCCGGCCCGCCCAGGAAGCTTTCTTCTGAACCCGGCATCGACTCCAGCAGCCGGTCGACCGAATGCAGTGAGGCGCCATGGTAGATGTTGTCGATGGCGGTCGTGATGTCTTCGAGCAGCGCGAAGCGGAGCTCGACCGGGCCTTTGGCGCGGTTGCGCACCATGTCGAGAGTGAGCAGGTCGCTCGGGTCGGCCATGGCGACGACCATCGTGTCCTCGTTGCGTGAGACCGGCACGACGGAATGGTTCATCGCGAGGTTTTCTGGAATCGTGTCGAGGTCGTTGCCCTCTGGACGGTGCCGCAGCAGATCGATGAACGGCACGCCGTAGAGCTCGCCGAGGAATTCGTCGACCGAGCCGCGGTCGACGACCTCGAGATCCGCGAGGACGTCGCGGATCGCACGGCCCTGCATCAGACGCGCGTAGAGAATGCGATCCGAGTCTGCGGGGTCGATCTTCTTGACCTGCTCCATGCGACGCACCAATCGCATGTAATACGAATAATGTGCAGGCGTGCCGGGCTCCGTGCCCGCGCGCTGGACCTCTTCATCCGGACCCGCAGTCGCATCGACGAAACCCGTGGTGCCGTTCTGCGGCGCGTAGATCGCCTCGAGCAGCGCAAATCGGTCCGTCGAGCTGATCTCGGTGAAGCTCAGTCCGTAGACGAACTCGTCCTTGTCGACTTGATTGCGCCACGCGATCTCGATCGGCACGCGGATCGTCTCGCCGTTGGCGTTGATGCGGATCTGCGCCGTCCCCCGGTCGCCGACCGAGAGCTCGTTGCGCGAATCGAGGCGCAGGCCGCCGCCGCTGAGATCGATCGCTTCGCCGAGCGCCGCGCGGCCGTCATCGGTCTTGACGGTGACAGAGCAGCGCAGCCGGCGGCGCTTGAAGCGCCGGGTCGCCTTGGGCAGCTCGGGCAAAAGCGGCCGCGCAGCGTCCGCGATCTCGCGCACCTTCGCGCCCGTCTGGCTCTTACTGGCTGCCATTGTCCCCCTTACGCCACGTGCTTAAGGTTCGTGGCGCGTCCCGAGCAACGCTGTGCCCTACCTATGATATCGGTCACTGTGGCTGGGCGGATTACCCTGCCGCGGCCGGTTGGGGGAGCGCGTCGACGAGCGCTTTCACGGCATCTGCGCTCTTGGCAAGGGCTGCCTGTTCGTCTGCGGTGAGCTTGATCTGGATGACTTTCTCCAATCCGCCCGCGCCAAGCTTCGCCGGCACGCCGATGAAGAGGTCCCGCAAGCCGTACTCCCCTTGTAGGTAGACCGCGCATGGCAGCACTTTGTGTCGGTCGTTGAGGATGGCGTCGACCATCTCCGCGATCGAACGCGCGGGGGCGTAGTACGCGCTGCCGGCTTTGAGCAGGTTGACGATTTCCGCGCCGCCGTTGGCCGTGCGCTTGACCAGGCGTTCGATGGTCGCTTCGTCGAGCAGCTCGGTGATGGGCACGCCCGCGACGGTCGAGTAGCGAGGCAGCGGAACCATCTGGTCGCCGTGGCCGCCCAGGACGAATGCGTGCACGTTGTCCACGCTGACGTTGAGCTCTTCCGCGATGAACGTGCAAAAGCGCGCCGAGTCGAGCACCCCGGCCATGCCGAGCACGCGCTCGCGCGGGAAGCCGCTGGTGCGGCGCGCGACCTCGCACATGGCGTCGAGCGGGTTGGTCACGATGATGAGGATCGCGTTGGGCGAGAGCTTCACGGCGTTCCGGGTGGCATCGCCGACGATCTCGGCATTGGCCTTGAGCAAGTCGTCGCGGCTCATGCCGGGCTTGCGCGGGAAGCCCGCGGTGATCACGACGATATCGGAACCAGCGGTGGGCGAATAATCGTTGGCGCCCAACACGCGGACGTCCACGCCTTCCACCGGAAGCGCCTCTTGCAGATCGAGCGCTTTGCCTTGCGGTATGCCTTCGATGACGTCGACCAATACGACGTCGGCGAGACCTTTGCTCGCGAGCCAGTGGGCAGTGGTGGCACCGACATTGCCGGCGCCCACGATGCTGACTTTCTTACGCATGCGGACTCCTTCGTGCGACTTTTACGGCTCCTTTTCGTTCCAGTCCTTGAAGTCGGCCCGAAGCGGCGTGCCGAAACCTGCAAAGCTATGATATCCTCACCGCCTCCGCCCGAGGCCGGCCTGCGCGGCGCGGTCGTCGGCAATACCACGCTCTCCTCCATCAACGGCGACGAAGGCAAGCTCATCTACCGGGGCTTGGACATCCACGATTTAGCCCGCAAGTCGACCTTCGAGGAGATCTGCTATCTGCTGTGGTTCGGCGCGCTGCCCACGCGCGCGCACCTCGACGAGCTGCGCGCCAAATTGGCGCAGCGGCGTTCCCTGCCGAAGCAATTGGTGACCCTGCTGCGCGACCTTCCGCCCACGGCGGCGCCGATCGACGTGCTGCGCACCGCGGTCTCGGCGATGGGACTCTTCGATAAGCACGTCAACGACACGTCGCGTGATGCGAGCCTCGAGAAGGCCATCACGCTCACCGCGACGTTCCCCACCATCCTCGCGGCGTATCACAATCTGAGCCGGGGCGAAGCGTTGGTCGAACCGCGCCGCGACTTGGACACGGCGGCGAACTTCCTGTACATGTTCTTCGGCAAGGACCCGGATCGCGATGCGGCGCGCGTGCTCGACGTGGCGCTGATACTGCACGCCGACCACGGCATGAACGCGTCGACGTTCTCCGCGATCGTCACCGCGGCCACGCTCTCGGACATGTACAGCGCGATCACGTCCGCGGTCGGCACGCTCAAAGGGCCCTTGCACGGCGGCGCCAACGAAGGCGTGATCAAGAACCTGCTCGAGATCCAATCGCCGGATGGCGTCGAGGCATGGGTACAAGACCGTCTCTCGAAACACGAAAAGATCATGGGCTTCGGCCATGCGGTTTACAAGGCGTACGATCCGCGCGCGACCGAGCTCAAAGCCATCGCCAAAGACGCAGGCCAGCGCGCGGGCAACACCAAGTGGGTCGATCTCACGGAGCGCATGGAGCAAGCGGTCTGGAAGCAAAAACAGCTCTATCCGAACGTCGACCTCTACAGCGCGTCGGTCTATTACACGCTGGGTTTCCCAACCGAATACTTCACGCCGATCTTCGCGGTCAGCCGCGTCGCCGGCTGGTGCGCGCACGTGCTCGAGCAATACGCCGACAACAAGCTGATCCGGCCGCGCGCGAACTACGTCGGTCCGCGCGGCATCGAGTACGTGCCCGTCCAGGCGCGCACGAGCGATGTCGTGCTGCCGAACGCGGAGCCCGCGGCCTCCTAGCGCCTTCTCTTACAATACGATTTCCATCGCGTACGGCGACGTCGGCGCGGGACTGCCGGCCGGCGGCTCGACGCTGAACGCGACGACGTCTCCCTTGCGCAGCGGCATCGGCATGTCGAGCATCGCCATGCCCCCGTGCGTCAGCATGCCGGCTTTGCGCATCTCGCCCTTTCTCCCGACCCACACCTGATACGCCATGCCGCGCGGCGGCGTGGGAACGCTTGCGAGCAGCATCGCGTTGTGCCCGCGCGCCGGGGGCTGCACGATCGCACAGCGCCACATGTTGCCGCTCGCGTCGGCATGCGGCCCTGCCGTCCAGTACGTACCGCTCGCGAAGGCCGTCACGATCGCGTGTCCGGCATCCGCATCGCTGCGCAAGGCCAGCTGCGTGCGCTGCAGCTCGCCGACCTGTGCGGCGAGCGCGTCGGCGCGCGTCTGCAGCGCCGCGCGCTGCCGCGATTGATCGAGCGCGACGACGCCGAGCACGAGCGCAGCCGCAGCTGCCGCGGTGGCAACCCACTGCCACACCGGCGGGGGTGCAAGGGCGCTTTGCGCGGCGGCGGTCTGCGCAGAGCGTCGCCAGAGCGCTTGGCTCGCGCGCGAGTCTGCAGCTGCCGCATCGAGAATGCGTGTTTTCAACTCGCCGGGCGGCGCGGTCTCGTCGCACGCGAGCGGCAGCGTACCCGCGACGCCTAGCAAGGCCATGACATCGGCGCGGCAATCCGCGCAGCTGCCGATGTGCGCGTCGACCAGACCGCGTTCGTGCTCGCTCAATGCGCCGAGCGCATACCCGGCAGCGAGATCGGTGACGTGCGTCGCGTCGTTCATGCGCCTGATAGCCCGAGTTCCGGCGCTTCAAGCCACGCCCGCAGCTTCTGCAGCCCCATGCGCATGCGCCCTTTGACGGTGCCCAGCGGCACGCCCATCAAACCGGCGATCTCGCTTTGCGTGTAGCCCGAGAAATAGGCGAGCTCGATGCTCTTCTTCTGCTCGGGCGGCAGCTGTTCGAGTGCGCGGCGCACCGCATCACCGCGCAGGCCGGCCCAGACTTGCTGCCACACGCCGGGCGCTTCAGCCGGACCGTCGGGCAGCTCGTCGAGCGACAGCGTGCCGCCGCTCGATGCGTTCGCACGCAAACGATCGATCGAGCGGTGATGCACGATCGACATGAGCCAGGTGCGCGGACTGCCGCGCTCGCGGCGGTATGACTTCGCCTGCCGCCACGCCGACAAGAATGCGTCCTGCACCACATCTTCAGCCCCGCCGCGGTCGCCCACGATGCGGTATGCGAGCGCGAACGCAGGCTTGGCGTAGCGGTCGTACAGCGCATCGAGCGCGTGCAGATCCGAAAGCGCCAGCGCCGCCATCAATTGCTCGTCGGTCACATCGTGCGTCGTCATGAAGGCCTACGTGAGAAAGGTACGAATGCGAGGGCCTGGCCGGATGAGAAGACGCTTTCGTGCAGTGCCATAGCGTTCTTTCCCTCGAGGGAACTCCCGTCCAGTCCCTCGCGTTTTCCGCATAGGAGGGACGTCCTATGTCGTTTCCATCGCGTGCTGTATGGCTCCGAATCGTTGCCGTCGCGCTGGGCAGCATTGCGTTGTCGCCGGCGACTGCGCGCGCCACGGTGACCTCGGCCACCTTGAGCGCCAACCCCGCGACCTACTCGGGGCCTTGCCCGGTCACGATCGCGTTCAGCGGCTCGATTCAAGGCACGCCCGGGCCTGTTTCGTGGCAGTTCGCCCCGAACGGCGTGCCCGCGGCACTCCAGAGCTCGGTGATTCCCGCAAGCGGCCAGCTCTCGGTGAGCGACTCGATCGTCGTGACGAGCAGCGCAAGCGGCTACGACCAGATCATCGTCCCCGTCCCGCACGTTCCAACACGCTCGGCGCAAGCCGCTTACATGGTCACCTGCGTCGCGGCGAGCACAACGCCGGCGCCGACGTCCCAGCCCGTGCACGCCGTACAGCAGCCATTGCGTCCGTGCCCGACCTGCGTGGTCCACACCTACACGCTGCAGTCCGCGCAGACCGGCACGTGGGGACACCAGGAGGGCGGCGGCGCCAACATCTTCTGCCAGCTGACGCACTATCTGATGCCTGGAGCACTCACGCGCCCTGCCGGCTCGACGATCGTCGGCTTTTCCGACGCGTACGATACGCAAAGCTGCAGTCTCGGCGCGGCGTTAGCCGATTTTTGGAAAGTGGCAACGCTGCTGCGCTTCGATTTCAGCGGGCACCGGATCACGCACGTCTACAGCGCGCATTTGCGCGCCGACGTCGCCGGCTCGTTCATGCAGCCAACCGGGCGGGCGGCGTACCAGTGCGTGAGCGGCATCCACCTGCTGGGCAGCGCGTGGCCGACGTCAACCGATCATCAACTGCTGTCGGGGCCAGCGCCGACGGGCACGCAAGTGAACACGCAGAGCCCAGCGGAGTTCGTGAGCACGAGCGGTCTCGATGCGGATGTTTCCAAAGGATTCGTCGCCGCGCCGTTCGCGCCGGCCGGCACGCCGCTGCTTCCGCCGTCGCGCCTGTAC
>JAFAHD010000015.1 GCA_019237415.1 Vulcanimicrobiota bacterium | reverse complement strand
TGTGGCGGGCCGTTTTTCTTCGTCTGCCCCGAAGTGCCGTTGCCTGCAAGGATCTGAACCTGCCTCTCGCAGGTGGGTGCTCACCCGGCCCGGACACAGGCTTCCCTCTCGCGGAGGGCTTGCTCAAAGCGGACCGGAGATCGGCTCCCGTTGTGATTGCGTTGGCTCAATCACAAAACAGACTGTCGCACACCGCAGGGAGAGCTCGCGCGATCGCTCGCACGTGGACATACCGTAGCACCTGACGAAAGGTAATACAAGTCTTGACTTTGTCGCGAAGCCCGTTCTTGCGCCCCGAAATGGATGAGCGGCGCCGCGCCGAGCCGAAGCGTGGATGCCTGTCCATAGGAGATCTCGCGCTATGGTCGACCGCTACTTCGCCGAGTACGCCGCGTATCACACGGATCGACGCAACCTCATCTGTCATGAGATCGGCATCCCGCTCATCGTCTGGGCGCTCTTTTCGCTGCTGGAACTCGTCAAGTTCGGCCCGATCGACCTCGCCATGGTCGTCGGCGCGCTCGTCATCATCTTCTATCTCCGCCTCGATGTGCGGCTCGCGCTCATCGCACTGCTCGCGTTCGCTGTGCTCTACATCGCCGGGCGTTTCACGCCGTGGCCGTTGGCGCTGGGCGCGTTCGTCGTCGGCTGGATCTTCCAGTTCGTCGGACACGGCTACGAAGGCAAGAAGCCGGCGTTTTTCACCAACCTCGTGCACCTGCTGGTCGGCCCGCTGTGGATCGTCTCACTCGCAATGCCCAGAACGTCGAAAGCGTAGGTGAACCATGTCTTCCGTCGTCGGTATTTTCCCGAATAGCGCCGCTGTTTCAACCCTCGCTCAAACCATGAAATCGAATGGACTTGATGTCCGCGATCTAACCGTGATCGCGAACGAGGCACCGGCTGGCTATCTCGCGTCGGTCGGAGCGAACTTCGTCAATGCCCTGGAGCCTACGCGCATATATGGGGACGTCGAGACACGAGTGCCGGGCTCGTCCTCCGGGCAACCGGGCGACCTCGAGGCAGGCCAAAGCTCTCCCGCCGCCGAGGCTCTGTCCGAACTGGGCGTTCCCGACGGCAGCACGGACGACTTCCTCGCGGCCGTCGACGCGGGTCGCTCCGTGGCCGGCTTCCATGCGGGCGATCAGGCCGGTGCGGTCAAGGCGTTGTTCTCGAGTGCGGGAGCGAGTCGCGTCGCAAGTTACTAGTCCGCGGCTCGATGTGCAGCCGCTCGACTTGCGGCTGCGCCACCGCTTTACGATTGCGCGCTCGTCGGACGACGTGTCGCACACGCTGATCCTCCGGCTGTTCGCGCGCGGCATCGAAGCGCTTGGCGAGGTGACACCGTCGAAGCGATATGAAGAGGACGTCGAGCTCATCCGCAGACAGCTTGCCGCCGTCGAGCTCGCGGGCGCGGATCTGCTCGACGTGCCCGCGACCCTGGCGCGGCTGCCGTCCGAACAGCGCGGTGCGATGTGCGCGCTGGACCTCGCGCTGCACGATTTCGCCGGCAAGCTGCTCGGCATGCCGGCGTACGAGCTGTTCGGGCTCCAACCCGATGACGCGAAACCGACGTCGTTCACCATCGGCATCGCCGATCTCGATGAGACGGTCGCCAAGGTGCGCGAAGCGGTGCACATGCCGATCCTCAAGGTGAAGCTCGGTGCCGGACGCGAGTTCGAGACGCTCGAGGCGATACGCGCGATCTACGGCGGTACGATCCGCGTCGACGCGAACGAAGGTTGGACGCCCGAAGAGGCGGTGCAATGCTTGAGAGAGCTCGCGCGTTTCGAACTTGAGTTTTGCGAGCAGCCCGTGCCGGCCGGCCATCCCGAGCAGCTGCGCTACGTGCGCGAGCGCAGCCCGGTGCCGATCTTCACGGACGAAGATTCGATCACGGCCGACGACGTGCCGCGTCTTGCGGGCTGCGTCGACGGCGTGAACGTCAAGCTGGTCAAGTGCGGCGGCATGCGCGAAGCCGTGCGCATGATCCGCGCCGCCCGCGAGCACGGCATGAAAGTGATGATCGGCTGCATGATCGAGACGTCGGTGCTCTCGACCGCGGCCGCGCATCTCACGCCCCTGGCGGATTACGCCGACATCGACGGGCCGCTGCTCATCCTCGACGATCCCTTCGCCGGCGTGACGTACGACGGCGCGCGACTCCGGCTGCCCACCGCGCCGGGTCTGGGAGTCCGCGTGCGCGCCGCGGCCTGACCGTCGCGACAATGGCTTTACGGCCGGCCATACGAAGTGTGAGTGCCCACGATGGGTGGCGACAATCGCAGAGTAGAGCGCTCCGACGAGCTGACGCCCGAATGGGTTGATCGCCGCTGGCAGCAGCTTGCGGTCTCCGCGGACGCGCGTGCGGCGCTCGACGATCCGCAGACGCGCGCGCTCATGCAGCGCTACGCCCGCAACATCGAAAACTTCATCGGCACCGCGAAGGTTCCCGTCGGTCTGGCCGGGCCGCTGCGCGTGAACGGACGCCATGCGCACGGCGAGTACTTCGTGCCGCTCGCCACCACGGAAGCGGCGCTCGTGGCGTCGTACAGCAGGGGCGCGCAGCTGATCACGCACGCCGGCGGCTGCCGGGCGATGGTGACGGACGAGGGCATCGCGCGGGCACCCGGGTTCGCATTCGCCGACCTGGCTGAGGCTGCTGCGTTCGCGCAGTGGGTCGACGCGCAGCGCGACCGGCTGCGCGAAGTCGCTGCGACGACGACGCGCTACGGCGCGCTGCAAGACATACAGACGCTCGTCGAAGGCAACCACGCGTATCTCCGGTGCACCTTCTCGACCGGCGAGGCCGCCGGCCAGAACATGGCGACGATCGCCACCGCCGCCATCTGCCGGCACATCCTGGCGCACGCGCCGGTCGCCCCGCGTTACCATTTCGTCGAAGCGAACTTCTCCGGCGACAAGAAGGCGACGGTGATGTCTTTGCTGGGCGTGCGCGGGCGGCGCGCGACCGCCGAAATCGAACTGGCGCGCGCGCTCGTGCGCGACAAGCTGCATGCCGACGTCGAGCGCATCGCGGAGTATTGGCGCATGGGCGCGATCGGCACGGCGATGAGCGGCTCGATCGGCATCCACGGACACTATGCCAACGGACTTGCAGCGCTGTTCATCGCGTGCGGGCAAGACGCGGCGTGCGTCGCCGAAGCCGCGATCGGCATTTCGCGTCTCGAAGCCACGCCGGCGGGCGACCTCTACGCCGCGGTGACGCTGCCGAATCTCGTCGTCGGCACGGTCGGCGGCGGCACCGGTCTGCCCACGCAGAGCGCCTGCCTGGAGATCCTGGGTCTGCGCGGTCCCTCAAGCGCGGACGCGTTTGCAGAGGTATGCGCAGGCTTGTGTCTCGCGGGCGAGCTTTCGATCACCTCCGCGCTCTGCGCGGATGAGTTCACTGCAGCGCACGAACGTCTTGCGAGAAGAGGCAAGGCACAGGACCAGCGCGCCGCTCGCGATGGCTAGCCGCTGGATCGTCTATCAGCGCGAACGCTTCCCGGTCCTCGCACACGGCGTGCTCATCGCCGCGTTCAGCACCGGCGCGATGGGCTTCTCTGCGCTGCTGCGCGGCCAAACGCATCTGCCGCCGCTGCCGCTGCTGGCGGCGGGCTTCGCGTCGTCGTTCATCTTCTTCTTATTGCTGCGCATCGCGGACGAGTTCAAAGACTTCGACGACGATGCGCGCTACCGGCCATACCGGCCGGTTCCGCGCGGATTGGTCAGCCTGCGCGAGCTTGGCGCGATCGGCGCCGCGGGCATCGTCATCCTGTTCGCGATCGCGCTGCTGGTCCGCCCGGCGCTCGTGCTGGTCCTGGTCCCGGTGCTCGCGTATTTCGGGCTCATGAGCAAGGAGTTCTTCGCACCGGCGTGGCTCAAAGCGCGTCCCATCGTCTATCTGTTCTCGCACATGTTGATCATGCCGCTCATCGACTTCTACGTCACCTCCTTCGATTGGCTGGTGGCGGGCGCGCGCCCGCCGGTCGGCCTCTCGTGGTTCCTGCTCGTCAGCTTCCTCAATGGCATGATCGTCGAACTGGGCCGCAAGATCCGCGCGCCGCACGATGAGGAGCGCGGCGTCGAGACCTACAGCTACCTGTGGGGCATGAGGACGGCGGTCACCGTGTGGATCGCGGCCATCGCCTGCGCGGCCCTCGTCGCAATGCGCGCGGCATCCGAAGTGCACTTCGCGGCCGCCGGCGTCGCGGTCTTCGGACTCTTGGTCGTCGCAGCCCTCATCGTCGGCATTTCGTTCCTGCGCGCGCCGGCGGCCAAGCGCGCAAAGCTCGTGGAGCTGACTTCCGGCGTTTGGACGATCTGCATGTACGTCGGGCTCGGCATCGCGCCGTTCTTCATCCGATCGACATGAAGACGTCCGCGATCGTCGGTTCCCGGGATCTGTTGAGCGCGAGCGCGCCGCTCGGAGCAGCCTTGCTCGGGGGCAAGGGGGCGTCGCTTGCCGCGTTGTCGCTCGCCGGATTGCCGGTGCCGGATTGGTTCGCGATCGCACCGGCAGCGCAACAGGCCGGCATGACCGCCGAATTGCGGGCGGACATCGCGGCTGCGCTCGCGACGCTCTCCGGAAGCGATCGAGATCTGATGGTGGCGGTCCGTTCGTCTGCGGTCGAGGAAGACGCGGACGAGCGCTCGTTCGCCGGCCAGTTCGAAAGCTATCTCTTCGTCCAGCCTCAAGACGTCCCCGACCGCGTGCAGCGCGTCTGGGAATCGGCGCGCGCCGCGCGCGTGGCCGCGTACCGGCAGGAAGCGGGGACCGCGGATGCGCAGGCGCTTGCGGTCGTCGTGCAACGGATGGTCGACGCGGACGTTTCAGGCGTCGCTTTCAGCGCCGATCCGGTGAGCGGACGGCGCGGCATCGCCGTGGTCAGCGCCGTGTACGGACTCGGCACTGCGCTCGTCTCGGGCGAGGCCGATGCGGACACGTACCGCGTCGACCGCAACGGCAGCATCGTCGAACGCGTCATCGCATGCAAGCGCACGGCGCATCGTCGCGCGGCCAACGTGCAAGGCGTGGTCGGGGTCGAGCTCCCGCCGGACGCCGCTCGCGCGCCCGCGCTGAACGACGACCAGGTGCGCGCGCTGGCCTCCCTCGTCCGCGATGTCGAGCGCCTGCGCGGCCGGCCGCAAGACATCGAGTGGGCGATGAAAGACAGAGCGGCATATCTGCTGCAGGCGCGGCCCATCACATCGCTCGCGCGGCTGCAAGATCCCGACGCATCGCTCACGATCTGGGATAACAGCAACATCGCCGAAAGCTACGGCGGGATCACGACGCCGCTCACGTTTTCGTTCGCGCGCCACGCCTACTACAACGCGTACCGCCGCTTTTTCGAGCTGATGCGCGTTCCGGAGCGGACGCTCGCGCGCAGCGACGGCGCGTTCCACAACATGCTCGGGCTCGTCCGGGGCAGGATCTATTACAACCTGCTCAATTGGTATCGGCTGCTCGCGCTGCTCCCCGGCTTCCGCCTCAACCGCAGGTTCATGGAGACGATGATGGGCGTGCGCGAAGAGCTGCCCGCCGATCTGGAACGCGAGCTCGCACGCGCAGGCGGCGGCGATCGGGTGCGCGACGCGCTCGCCGTAATAGCCGTAAGCGCGGCGCTTGCGCGCCGGCTCGCGACCGTGCGCACCGATATCGCGGCATTCCAACGCCGGCTCGATGAGACGCTCAACGGCGCGGGCGACCCAAGCGGCATGCGGCTCGACGAGCTCGTCGCCGAGTACCGCCGGCTAGAAGGCAAGCTCGCGACCGGCTGGGACGCGCCGCTGATCAACGATTTCTTCGCGATGATATTCTATGGCGTGTTGCGCAGGCTGTGCGGCCGCTGGTGCGGCACGGGCGGCGATTCGCTCGCCAACGACTTGCTGCTCGGGGAAGGCGGGATGATCAGCGCCGTGCCCGCGGCGCGAGTCGAGGCGATGGCGCGCGCGGTCGCGCGCGATCCGGCACTGGCGAAACTGCTGTGCGACGCGCCCACGCCTGTCGCGCTGCGCGCGGCGCTCGCCTCGGACCCGCCGGCGCGTGCGCTGCGCGAGTATCTCGACGAATTCGGCGACCGCTGCGCGAGCGAGCTGAAACTGGAAAGCCCGACGCTGCGCGACGACCCCACGCCGTTGCTGCGCGCCATCGGCCGGCTTGCGGCCGACGAGCGAACGGTCGCAGCGCCGCGCGAAGACGCCGGACGCTCGGCGCGCGAAGCGGCGCAGCAGCGCGTGGCCGGCGCACTCCGAGGCGACGTGTTCCGGCGCGCGCTGTTCGCCTGGGTGCTCGGGCATGCCCGCGCGCGCATCGTGGCCCGAGAAAACCTGCGCTTCGATCGTACGCGGTTGTTCGGGCGCATTCGCGTCGTCTTCGTCGAGATCGGCCGGCGGTTGAACGCCCTTGGCGCGCTCGCGCAACCGCGCGACGTCTTCTATCTCGAACTCGAAGAGATCCTCGGCTTTGTGGAGGGCACCGCGTGCGCTGCGGATCTCGGTGCGCTCGCACAGGCCCGCAAAGCGGAATTCGATCGATATCGCGCACAGCCAGCACCACCCGATCGTTTCGAGAGCCACGGACCGGTGTACGCCGGCGACCTGCGCGCTTCGATGAATGGAGCGCCGGCCCAAAGCGGCGTCGCGCTTGCCGAAGCGAGCGCGACGCGAAGCGGCATCGGCTGCTGCCCGGGCAGGGTGCGCGGACGCGTGCGCATCGTGTCGGACCCCGCGACGTCGAGCCTGCACGCGGGCGAGATCCTCGTCGCCGAACGCACCGACCCCGGCTGGGTGGTGCTGTTCCCGGCGGCGGCCGGCATCCTCGTCGAGCGCGGCAGCTTGCTCTCGCACGCGGCGATCGTGTCGCGGGAGATGGGCATCCCGTCGATCGTCGCGATTGCCGGACTGACGTCGTGGCTGCACGACGGAGATCTTGTCGAATTCGACGGCAGCACGGGCTCCGTGACGAAGGTCGCCCATGCGTAGCGAGATCGCGCGCAAAGCGGACTTCTCGCTTATCCGCTACGGCCAATGCTGGGAGGATGCAGACGTCCTGCTGCGCGCGCTCGAGATCAAGCAGGGCGACACGTGCCTTGCGATCGCATCGGCCGGCGACAATGCGCTCGCCATGCTCGCCGGCGCTCCGCGGCGCGTGATCGCCATCGACCTCAACCCTGCGCAAATCGCGTGCGTTGAACTGCGCGTCGCGGCGTATCGGAACCTCGAACACGCGGAGTTCTTGGAGCTGTACGGCTCGCGCGCGAGCGACCGGCGCGCGGCGCTCTACGCGCGCTGCCGGTCATCGCTGCCCGATGAGGCGCGGTCGTTCTGGGATGCGCGGCCCGCTGCGATCGCGCAGGGCTTTGGGGATTCGGGAAAGTTCGAGCGGTATTTCACGCTCTTTCGCCGCCACGTCTTGCCGCTGATCCACTCGCGCCGCGACGCGCAACGGCTGCTCGATGGCGGCGATCTTTCGCAGCGCACCGCGTTCTACGATCGCGTGTGGGACTCGTGGCGCTGGCGCGCGCTGTTCCGCGTCTTCTTCTCGCGGACCGTCATGGGAGCGCTCGGGCGCGACCCGCGTTTCTTCGATTACGTCGACGGTTCGATCGGCCAGCGGCTGCTCGATCGCAGCCGGCACGCGCTCGTCGATCTCGACCCGGCGGACAATCCGTACCTGCATTGGATCATCACGGGCCGCCACGGAGACGCGCTGCCGGCTGCCTTGCGACCCGAGAACTACGCGGCGATCCGCGCCAACCTCGACCGCCTGGAGATCCGGTGTGGGCCGCTCGAATCGTTCCTCGAGGCGTATGATGGTTCGATCGACCGCTTCAATCTCAGCGACATCTTCGAGTACATGTCGCCGCAGAACTATCGCGACCTGCTCGTGCGCCTGCTCGCGCGCGCAGCACCCGGTGCGCGTTTGGTCTATTGGAACATGATGGCGCCGCGCAGCCGGCCGCATGACCTGGCCGGCCGGCTCGAGCCGCTGCGCGATTTGGCTGCGCGGCTCCACGTCGAGGACCGGACGTTCTTCTACAGCGCGCTGGTCGTCGAGGGCGTCGCCGCGTGATCGCTCCGTGGTTGGGGATCGGCGCGGTGCTCGCGGTGCTCGGCGTGCTCTTCGCCGTGCTCAAGCTGTTCGAGCAGCGCACACGCCCGGATCCGGAGGTGCTGCGCAAACTGCTCCACGTCGGCATGGGCCTGACGGCGCTCTCGTTCCCCTGGCTCTTCCATCAGCACTGGCCGGTGTTGACGCTCGCCGCCATCGCCGCGGTCGGCCTGCTCGGCGTGCGCCTCATCGGCGCGCTGCGATCGTCCGTGGGCAGCGTGCTGCATGGCGTCGGGCGCGAGTCGCTCGGCGAATTCTCATTCGCGCTCGGCATCGCGCTGCTGTGGGTGCTCGCGAACGGCAACGTGCTGTTCTACATCATCCCGTTGCTGGTCCTCACGTTCGCCGATGCGGTCGCGGCGCTGGTCGGCGTGCGTTACGGCACGCTGCGGTATGCGACGCTGGACGGGACGAAGTCGGCCGAAGGCTCGCTCGCATTCTTCCTGACGACGTTCGCCTGCGTCCACGTGCCGTTGCTGCTGTACTCGGATGTCGGCCGGCTCGAATCGCTGCTCATCGCCGCGATCATCGGCATCCTGGTGATGCTGCTCGAGGCCACGACGTGGTTCGGCCTCGACAATTTGACGATTCCAGTGGTCGGCTTCGTGCTGCTCAAGACGTTCACGGGCCTGCAGCCGAACCAGCTGCTCGGCTGCCTCGCGGTCATCGTCGTCTTGGCGGGCATCGCGTTCTACCAGCGCCGCCGCACCACGCTCGACGACGACGCGCTGCTCGCGTCGGTGCTTTTCTCCTACGTCTTCTGGGTGCTGGGCGGCGTGATGTGGCTGGTCGCGCCGGCGACGCTGTTCATCAAGGACAAGCTCCAGTCGCCGGTTCCGGCCGCGCAGGGCGCGAGCGCCGACGACGGTCGCGTCCACAACGTCCTCGCGGTGCTCAGCGTCTGCCTGCCCGGACTCGCATGGTCGGTCGCTGCCGTCGCGTTGGATCGCCCGGCGCTGTTCTTCCCGTTCACGCTGACGTTCGCCGCACATCTCGCGATCTTCGAAACGACCCGGTTGCGCCACCAGCGGCCGGCCATCTCCCATGCGTCCGCGCTCGCGCTGGCCACGCTCACCGGTTGGCTGCTGCTCTTCATCCCGTACATCTTGATGGAACGATGGACGCAGACGTCTCTCGTGGAGAGCGCGATCGCGCTGCCGTGCATCGCCGTCGTCGCGATGCTGTTCAGCGCGCTCCAGCCCGGCATGAACGACTGCCCGCGCGACACGCCGCGTTGGCTACGCCAGACGTCCGGCGCTGTGCTCGCCTCGGCGTTGGGCGCGGCCGGCGCCGCGCTGGGAGCGTGACGCCGATGGCGGCGCGGCTCGAAACATTTTTGCCGGCGCAGCCGGCCGACGAAAGTTGGCGCATCGTCGACGGCGAGCAGACGCTGGCCGCATGCTCGCTGTGGTGGCGCACGACGCCGAGTCTCGACGGGGTGCGGAGCGGATTGATCGGCCACTACGAGACCACCGACGACCGCGCGGCCGGCCGCTTGCTCGCGTACGCGTGCGCTCGCCTCTCCGAACAGGGCTGCGCGGTCGCCATCGGCCCGATGGACGGCAGCACATGGCACTCGTATCGCTTCGTCACCGAGCGCGGGACCGAACCTGCGTTTTTTCTCGAGCCGCAAAACCCGGACGAGTGGCCGGCGCAGTTCCAGCGCGCGGGTTTCGCCCCTCTCGCGCATTATGTCTCTGCGCTCGACGCCGGTTTGGAACTGCGCGATGAACGCGCGCCCTCGATCGAGGCGCAGCTGCGAGCCAGCGGCGTAACGATCCGCCCGATCGACGCTGGCCGCTTCGAGGACGAGGTGCGCGGCATCTTCGCGGTGTCGCTCGACAGTTTTGCGCGCAATCTGCTGTACCAGCCGATCGGCGAGGCGGAGTTTCTCGAGATGTACCGGCCGCTGGCGCGCTACGTCGATCCCCGGCTGTCGTTCGTCGCGCAGCGCGACGGCCGGATGGTCGGTTTCGTGTTCACGCTGCCAGATTGGTCGGCGCGACCGGGAACGCCGAAGGCCGTCATCGTCAAGACGCTCGCGCGGCTCGGCGACGGCGCCTACCGCGGCCTCGGCGTCGCGTTGCTCGAGCGCAGCCGTCGCGCGGCGCACGAAGCCGGCTTCGCGCGCGGCATTCATGCGCTCATGCACGATGCCAACCCGTCGACGCGCTTGAGCGCGCGGTTCGGCGCGATCATGCGCGGCTACACGCTGTTCAGCAAGGCGTTGTGAACGTCGCGACGATCCTGCGCGAACAGGCCGCGCGCACGCCCGATACGGCGGCGATCATCGATCTCTCGTCAGGCCGCGAGCGCCTAGTCTCGTTTTCGGCCTTGGACCGCGCGGCCTCGCACGTCGCCGGCACGCTGGCGCGCAGCGGCATTCGGCCGGGCGACGCCGTGCTGGTCTTGGTGCCGATGTCATCGGAGCTGTACGTCGCGCTGGCCGGCATTTTCCGCTCGGGCGCGATCGCGATGTTCCTCGATCCATCTGCGGGACTCGAACACATCGCGCGCTGCTGTGCGCTGCGCGCGCCGGCCGCGCTGATCGCGAGTTCCAAAGCGCTGTGGCTGCGCGCGATCTCGCCCAGCCTGGCGAGGATTCCGAAAGCATTTGATGCGCGCGCGCTCTGCCGGCACGTCCGCGACGAGCGCGCCGAACTGCACGAGCGCTCGCCGGCGTCGAGCGGCGGCGCGCTGCTGACCTTCACGAGCGGAAGCACCGGCGCGCCCAAGGCCGCACTTCGCTCGCACGGCTTTCTGGGCGCGCAGCTCGATGCGCTGCGCCAAAGTCTCGAGCTCGCGCAGGGCGGCGTCGACGTCGCAACCATGCCGATCGTGCTGCTCGCCAACCTCGCGTGCGGCGTGACCAGCCTCGTCTCAAGCGCGGATCTCCGCAAGCCGGGGCGCGCCGATCCCGCCGTGCTGGCCGCCGAAATCGATCGGTACCGCGCGACGAGCATCGTCGCGTCGCCGGCGCTGCTCGAGCATCTGGCGGATCACCGGCGCCGCGGCGGCGGCATTTTCGGCACGCTGCGCAAGGTCTTCGGCGGCGGCGCGCCGGTCTTTCCGCGGCTGCTCGACGCGCTCTGCGCCGTCGCGCCGCACGCGGAAGTCGTCGCGATCTACGGATCGACCGAGGCCGAACCGATCGCGCATCTGCGCGCCCGCGACGTCGGCGACGCCGACCGATCCGCGATGCAAAGCGGCAAGGGATTGCTCGCGGGCCTGCCCGTGCCTTCGATCAGCCTGAAGATCGTGCGTGCGCGCTGGGGCGCTCCGCTCGGGCCGCTCACGCCCGGGCAACTCGCCGCGCTCGAGTGCGCGGCCGGCGAAGCCGGCGAGATCGTGGTGAGCGGCGCCCATGTCTTGCCGGGCTATCTCGATGGACGCGGAGACGAAGAGACAAAGACGCGGGTCGGCGAGCGCGTGTGGCACCGGACGGGTGATTTGGGAAGCGCCGACGAGCGCGGCCGGCTCTGGCTGCTCGGCCGATGCGCCGCCAAGATCGAGGACTCCCGGGGCGCGTTGTATCCGTTCGCGGTGGAATGCGCGGCGAGTTTCGCGCCGGAAGTGCGCCGCAGCGCCGTGTTGGGAACGGCGCAACGCCGCGTGCTCGCCGTCGAACTCGCGGCGGGTGCGGATCGCGAAACGGTCGCGGCGAGACTGCGCGCGCGGCTTGCCTGGGCCGAACTCGACGACATCGTGGCGTTGCCGAAGATCCCGGTGGACAAACGCCACAATGCGAAGGTCGACTACCCGGCGCTGCAGCGCGTGCTCGAGCGCTCGTGAAGGCGCGGCGCGTGCCGCGGCGTAATCGACCGTGATGCCCGTGCGCCGCTACGCCATTCTGACCGAAGGTCAACTGCTCGACCGCCGTGCCAAGACCGCGCACGGGGTGATCCAGTACGGGCGCGACGAGATCGCGGCGGTGATCGATGCCGAGTACGCCGGCAAGGACGTGCGCGACGTGCTGCCGCGTCTGCAGCGCAGCGCGCCGATCGTCGCCACGCTTGCGCAAGCGCTGGCGTACAAACCGACCTCGCTGCTGCTCGGCGTCGCCAACCAGGGCGGCTTCATCCCGCAGGCATTCCGCCCGCACATCCTCGCAGCGATCGACGCAGGGCTCGAGATCGTCAGCGGCTTGCATCAGCTCTTGCGCGACGATCCCGAGTTCGTCGCGCGCGCCAAGGCGTCGGGCGCCCGCTTGTGGGACGTGCGCTTGCCGCCCGAGGGCATTCCGTTGTTCTCGGGAGCGGCGTATCAGGCGCGGCAGGTCGTGGTGCTCGCGGTCGGCAGCGATTGTGCCGTCGGCAAGAAATCGGTGATGATCGAGCTCGACCGCGCCGCGCGCGCGGCGGGCGACCGCAGTGAGTTCGTCGCCACCGGCCAGACGGGCACGCTGATCGCCGGCAAGGGCATCGTCGTCGATCGCGTCATCTCGGATTTCATCACCGGCGCGGCGGAGCAGCTGGTGCTCGGCGTCTCGCCCGACGCCGACGTCGCGCTCGTCGAGGGTCAAGGGAGTCTGTGGCATCCGGCGTACGCGCCCGTGACGCTGGGCTTGCTGTTCGGCTGCGCGCCGGATCTGCTCGTGATGTGCATCGACACCGCGCGCACCGAGGTCGAAGAATACGGCGTCGCCTTGCCGCCGCTCTCGGAGATGATCCGGATGCACGAGGCGCTGCTCGCGCCGATCAAGCCCGCGCGCGTCGCAGCCGTCGCCGTGAACACGTCGTCACTGCCGGATGACCGCGCGCGCGCCGCGATCGCCAACGCGCATGCCGCCTGCGGCCTGCCCGCCGACGACGTCGTGCGCTTCGGCGGCGCGCGGCTGTGGCGAGCGTTGCGCGAAGCGGCGCGCGAAACGCCCAAGCGGCGGTTGGACGCGGCTGC
>JAFAHD010000135.1 GCA_019237415.1 Vulcanimicrobiota bacterium | reverse complement strand
GAAGCGGCGCTTTCGGGGCAGCTGTTGGACGGCGCTCACGGATGTCGGCGGCGAGCGCCTGCGCGTCGCGTGGACGAGCGCCAGCGTCGCATTCGTCGACGATGCCAAGCCTGCGACCAAACGGATGATGGAAAGGCGCATGAAGATGCGCCTGGTCGACCGGCCGCTGCCGGCGGCGATTCGCACGGCGCTGGTCAACGCGCGCAAGCGGCCGGGCGGCGACGACGTGCCGATCGATCTGAGCTGGGCGCGCGACTTCGAACGCGACGTGCTGCTCGCCGCGCGGACGATCCCGTGGGGGAAGACGCGTCCGTACTCATGGCTTGCGCGCGAGGCGCGCCGCCCGCTCGCGGTGCGCGCGGCCGCGAGCATCATCGCGCGCGAGCCGCTGTGGCTGCTCGTGCCCTGGCATCGCGTCATCTATAAGGATGGAAAAGCGACGCGGCCCGGTGGCCCGAAGGGGAAGGCCGAGCTGCTCGCACGCGAACGCCGCGCGCGTTAGCGTTTCTTGGGAGATTTCGGAGCGTCGTTCAGCTCGACCGCGGCGCGGACGAGCGCCTTCAGCGCCGCCCAGTCGAACTTCTCGCCTTCGCGTATGTCGATCGCGCGCCGGACGTTGCCGTCGAGACTCGAGTTGAAGAGGTGCGCAGGATCATTGAGCGCCGCGCCCTTCGCAAACGTCATCTTGACGACGTCCTTATACGTTTCGCCGGTGCAGATGATCGCGCCGTGATACCACACTGGCACGCCTCGCCACTTCCACTCCTCGACCACCTCAGGATCGGCCTGCTTGATCGTCGCGCGGATCTTCGCGAGCGTCTTGCCGCGCCAATCATCCAGCTCCTTGATCCTCGCGTCGATCTGCGCGGAGGGAGACTTGGCTTTCATCGTCACACCCCGCGCGGTCGCAGCGCGAGCAGCGTGCACGCGAGCAGCGCACGCACGATCGTGCTCAGCAAGAGAAGATGGTATGGGTAGATGCTCTCAGTGCCGTACTTGGCCATCTCGTAGATCTCGAGCACGACGACGACGACCAGCACGAAGATGAGCGTGTCGATCACGCCGACGTAGCGCTCGGGGTCTTGCGACGTCGTGAACGCGAGATAGCTCAGTCCGAGCACGAGCGCGCCCAGGCCTTTGAGCAGCAGATCGGTCGGCACGCCGACCGGCGCGATGCCGATGATCAGCGAGTAGAACCAGCTCGTCTCGAAGAGGAGCGACAATCCGGCGACACCGACGGCGATGGATATGAAAAGAAGCAAGGCTGAAAGGACCGGGTATCTGCGTTTGGTCATGGCCGCCGAGCTCATGCATGAACCTCCGATTCTTTACGGTGAAGCGACCGTTCGAGGGCCGCGCGAAGTTGGGTCAGTCCGTCGCCCGTCTTAGCCGAAACCGCGACGCCCTCATCGTGCGGCCGCTCCGCCCGGCCGTTGCCCATCGGTTGCGGCGTGAGATCGGTCTTGTTCCAGGCGATGACGGCCGGTTTGTCGCCGGCGCCGAGTTGGGCGAGCAGCGTCTCCACTGCATCGCGCTGGCGCCGCCAATACGGATTGCTGACGTCGATGACGTGCAGCAGCGCCGTCGCATCGGTCACTTCCTCGAGCGTGGCCGCAAATGCGGCGACGAGCTCCTTCGGGAGGTCCGTGATGAAGCCGACCGTGTCGGCGGCGATCGCCTCGGTGCCGCCCAGATGGAGCTTGCGTAGCGTCGGATCCAGCGTGGCGAACGGCTGATCGGCGACGAACGCCTGCGCGCCGGTCAGCGCGTTGAGCAGCGACGACTTGCCCGCGTTCGTGTAGCCGACCAGCGCCACGACCGGCGTGCCCTCGCGCGTGCGGCGCTGCTCGCGCCGCCGCTTGCGCACGTCGTCCAGCTGCGCTTCGAGGTGCGAGATGCGCAGCCGGATGCGCCGGCGGTCGACCTCCAGTTTGGTTTCGCCGGGCCCGCGCGTGCCGATGCCGCCGCCGAGGCGCGAGAGCGAGTCGCGCGTGCCGATCAGATTGGCCGCGCGATGGCGCAGCTGAGCGAGTTCGACCTGCAGCTTGCCCTCCGCGGTGCGCGCGTGCCGTGCGAAGATGTCGAGGATGACGACGTTGCGATCGATGACGAACGCGTCGCCGCCGATGAGCTTTTCCAGCGCGGCGCGCTGGCGCGGGCGCAGCGTATTGAGGACGACGATGCCGGCCGCATGGCGCTCGCGCACGAGCGCGGCGAGCTCGTCTGCTTTGCCAGCGCCGACCAGCGTTGAGGGATCGATCTTCGACCGCCGCTGCACCACGCGCGCGACGACGTGGGTGTCTGCTGCGCGCGCCAGCGCGACGAGCTCGTCGAGTTCGACGTCGAACAGCGTGCGATCGTCACCGGTATCGACGCCGACGACGATGACGCGTTCGGGCTCGGCCTTCGTCGCGTGCAGTCGCGCGCGCGCATTTGACGCCATGTCACGCTTCATTCTGGGGCAAGCGAGCGAAGTCCCCGAGCGGCTGCATGCCCCGCAGCACGGGGGATTCGACGTTTTCGGAACCGCGGTTCGAGGCGCCGTCGTGAGGGTAAAATCATATGTGGAAAGGAGACTTGAACATTGAGGTACGTCTATGCAATCCTGATTACCGCGCTGCTGGGGCTGGGCTTCGCGCCGGCGATCGCCGACACGACCTATATCGACACGTCCTGCGGCACGTGGGTGAACGACGAGTGGGTGCCCAACGGCAACTGCCCGCCTGAAACCGATCACTTGCGGCATACCCAGGTCGCAGGCACGATCACAAGCGTGAAGGGCCACCTTGTGACGCTGCAGCAGACCGACCGCGCGGTGGTGATCAACGACCAGCCGGCGCTCGAGCGCCAACAGACCGGTAAGGTCGCGGTTGGACGAATGGTCGTAGCGTACGGTTACTGGATGGACGGCACGTTCTACGCCACATCGATCTACTGACGATCGCCTGACAAACACGGTGGGCGCGAAGTTCAACTTCGCGCCCACTTTCTTTTCGGTGCGAGCAGTGTTATGAGACGGCGCTTAAGGGCGGCGCGCCTTTGCGCAGCCCGAACGGATGGTCTGCGACCGGCGTCAGCGGCGTGAAGCGCAACTGGTTCTGATAGGTCGAGACGAGAAGCTCGATCCCCGCGTGGACGCTGTTCTCCTCGGCGACGCATTTGGAGAGCTTCTTTTGCATGTATTCGTCGAGATTATTGAGCGCGTGCTGCCAGTACGAGTCTTTGGTAAGGGTCGAACCGTCGAAGCGGTTCTTGTCGACGAGCCAAACAAAAACCGGCTCGCTGCCTTCCCGGAACCCCAGTACGAAGAGGGGTGTTGGCTGCGCTGCCGGTTCGGTGTCTGGGTGGAACGAGCAGAGGGTGTAGAATTCGAGTAGAACGTGTTCCGGTTCGATCGGTTTTGTCACGAACGCCTCCTGGAATCGGCCGAGACACGCCGGCCGGACTTCTGCGCGGTTTTCGGCGCGTGCAAATCGGTCCCTGTGCCCCGAGCCAATCGATGCGAGTCAGCGGGGAGGACTGCACCCGTCCCACGGCGCAAACCGCCGGGGGCTTGATTTCAAAGAAGAAGCCTGGGCTTTATCGCATGCAAGTGCCGGCGCCGTTCTTCATCCAGGTCTCGGACACGCACCTGTTTGAGGACGCGGCCACCAAACTCTGGGATGTCGCGCCTGACCTCGCGTTGGACGCCATGATCGGCGCGCTCGCGCAACTCGACGGCACGCCGAGCTTCGTGCTCGTGACTGGCGATTGTTCGGCCGATGGCAGCGAGGCGTCGTATCTCCGACTGGCCGGCAAGCTCCAGCGTCTGGGCGCGCCCGCCTATTATCTTCCCGGCAACCACGACGATGCTCCGCGCATGGCGCGCCTGCTCGCAGGACGCACCCTCGCACCTGGCGAGAAGCTCACGCAAGATTTCGATGCCGACGGCTGGCGCTTCATCCTGCTGGACAGCTCGGTTCCGGATCAAGATTGGGGCGCGCTCGGCAAGGAGCAGATCGCTTGGTTACGCGACGCGCTCTCGCAGCGGCAGGACGTGCCGACCATGATCATCGTGCATCACAATCCGCTGCCGGTCGGGTCCGCATGGCTCGACACGATGACGATCGCGGACGCCGACGAATTGCTTTCGGTGCTGGACGGCGCCCCGCAGGTTCGCGCGGTGCTGTATGGGCACGTACATCAGGAATCGACGGAGCAGCGCGGCGACGCGAAGTACATGAGCGCACCGTCGACCTTTTTCCAGTTCAAGCCCAAATCGGCCACGTTCGGCGAAGACTCGCTCCCGCCGGGCGCGCGCGTGGTGCACCTTGACACCAAGGACTTCACAACCGCGGTGCTGCGCTTCGGCCAACCGCTGCCGCCCTTGAAATAGGAGCGCGTCTCTTAGACGCGCGTTACACGGGTTTTTGCAGCACCAGCTCCCAGCTGCCGGAGTCGGCGATGATGATCTCATCCGCGGCCACCGGGCTACCGCGCTTGCGCTGCGTCAGCGTACATAGCGTGCCCGCGATTTCGACGGGGCCGCGCGCGCCCGGACCGAGCGCGAGTCCAGTTACCAGCGGTGCGGCCAGCGCTGCAGCCGAGTACGATGCCCGGATGCGGAAGTGCCGTTCGACCGCCTTGGCCATATTAGGGTCCGCGATGCGCATTACGATGGGCAGATCGGGCGCATAGGCCAGCGCGGTGAGCGCCACTTCGAGATTGGCGCTGTCGCTATCGGTCACTGCCAGCAACGCGGCCGCGTCGGACACGCGGATCATCTCCTGCGCGCCCTCGCTCGTCGCGTCCGCGGTCATCACGTGCGCGCCGTGAGCGCGCACCTCGTCTGCCAGCGCCTCGTTCGGTTTGCGGTCGATCACCGCCACACGGTGCCCCGCGGCCAGCAGATATTGCGTCACGCGCGCTCCGACGTTGCCGAAACCGCACACCACGACGTGGCCGCGGCCCGTCACGGCATGCCGGCCTTGTGCGTACTCGAACGAGCGGCGCGTGATGGTGGCGGTGAGGTACGCGAGCAGCGAGCCGGTGATGGCGATGCCGCCGAACATGACGAGCATGCCGACGGCTTTCGATGCGGCATCGGTACGCAGCAGCGTGATGTCGCCGAAGCCGGTGGTCGTCGCCGTCGTGATGACGAAGTAGAGCGCGTCGTACAAGCTCAGCCCGAGCTTGCTCTGGAAGAAGAAGGTCGCGAAGATCAGCAGCAACGCTAACGCGCTGAACAGCGCGACGAGCAGCGGATCGTAGCGGCGGCGAACAACCCGCTGCCAGAACGTCTCGCGTGGACGCACGACCAGCGAGCGTTGCTTCGGCGCGCCGTCGGTCGGTGGCC
Organism: Vulcanimicrobiota bacterium; assembly: GCA_019237415.1. Lineage (GTDB taxonomy): Bacteria > Vulcanimicrobiota > Vulcanimicrobiia > Eremiobacterales > Eremiobacteraceae > JAFAHD01. The sequence continues at coordinate 13,258 of JAFAHD010000135.1, read as the reverse complement.
GCGGCGCGTGTTGAAGCAGACAGGCGATGGTCACCGGCACGCCTGCCGGGATGACGTCGGTCTCCGCCGGGAACGCGCGCGGCCCGACCGCGAGCACCTGCCAGCGCCGCGACGCCTCGAGATCGCCAATCGCGCGGTCGACGCAATCCAACTGTTCCGCGTACGCGCGGCAGAACGTGAAGAGCTGCTCGGTGTAGCGCGGGAACTCGATCGCCTGATAGACGGCTGGGTTCAAGCATGAGGCCGCAAAGGTGGCAGCGGAGAACGTCTCGGGACTGACGGCCTCGCTGTTCTGCAGATTGGTGACGATCTTGCGGCCGAGCCAGCGGTTGAATTGGCGCAGCACGATGCGGATCTTCGGATTGAGGTCGCGCGCCGCGAGCGCGACGCGCAGGTTGAGTTGATCGTCGGGCGTGATCGCAAGAATCGTGCCCGCGATCTGCACGCCCGCGCGAGACAGCACCGCGGGCCTGCGCGCATCGCCGAACACGTTTGATATGAGCGGATGGCTCGGCTCGACGTCGTGTTCGGGCCCCTGGCGGATCGCGGCGATGCGCTTGCCCACGCGGGCCAGTCCCCGGCAGACCTCGATACCCAATTCGTCGTGGCCGAGCACGACGATGACGTCGACAGTCGCCGCCACATCGCCGAATACGCGGACCTTCTCAGCTGCCTCGCTCAAGCCGCAACCTCCGCCGTTTTCATGTCATTTCGGCAAACGCGGCGTCCAACCCGTCCCGGCAATTGTGTGAAGCCTGGCCGGAAGGGATGCGCGCGTGTGCGCGACCAAGCCGCGCGCATGAACAGACGAACGCTCCTGCGGCGCGCGGCGGCAATCGCATTTGCTCCAGTGCTCTCGCGATTGTTCCCGTCCCCGGCTCGCGCGGCGGGCCTGCCGGTCACTCGAGTCCGGCCAGGCCAACCCGGCTGGCCGACGCCGGACGATTGGAGGGGGCTTTCGCGCGAAGTCGGAGGCCGTCTCAAAGCCGTGCAATTTCCGCTCCAAGCATGCATCGACGCGCCGGCGAGCGCCGCGTGCGGCCAAATCGGCAAAGAGCTCAAAAACCCGTACTATCTGGGCGATCAGGTTGGGTTGACGCAATCGCTAGGTTGGGTGGGCGCATGGACGTCGATGCCGAGCGCGTACGCGGTCGCTGCGCAATCGACGGGCGATGTCGTCGCGGCGGTGAACTTCGCTAGCCGGCACAACCTGCGGCTCGTCATCAAGGGCGGCGGACACAGCTACCACGGCACGTCGAACGCACCGGATTCGCTGCTCATCTGGACGCACGGCATGACCGATGTGACGCTGCACGACGGGTTCGTGCCATCGGGCTGCGAACGGTCGGCGAAACCGCTGCCTGCGGTCAGTGTGGGGGCCGGCGCGCTGTGGGGCCGTATCTATGACGAGGTCACCGTCAAGGGCGGCCGCTACGTGCAAGGCGGCGGATGCATGACGGTCGGCGTCGCCGGGTTCATCCAAGGCGGTGGATTCGGCAGTTGGTCAAAAGCGTACGGGATTGGCGCTGCAGGGTTGCTCGAAGCCGAAGTCGTCACCGCGGACGGCGCCACGCGGGTCGCCAATGCCTGTACGAATCCCGATCTGTTCTTCGCGCTCAAAGGCGGCGGCGGCGGCACGTTCGGAGCAGTGACTCGGTTCACGCTGCAGACGCACGAGCTGCCGGATTTCTTCGGCATCGTGAGCGCGACTATCAAAGCGAAATCGGACGCAGCATACCGGCGCTTGATCAGCGAATTCTTCGCATTTTACGGCAAGGCGCTCTTCAATGCGCACTGGGGAGAGCAGATCGCCATACGGCCGGACAACCAACTCGTCATCTTCATGGCGTTCCAGGGCCTCGACCAACAGCACGCGCAAGCCGTGTGGCAGCCGTTCTTCGATCGCATGCGGTCAGCACACGCAGACTATGTGTTGGCTGCCGAGCCGTACATCGTCGCGGTGCCGGCCAGACGCTTGTGGGACCCGGAATACATGCAAACGTTGCCGGGGATGGTGCTGAGCGACGACCGGCCGGGTGCTCCGGCGACCAATATCTTCTGGGCGAGCAACCTCGACGAAGCCGGGCGCGTCTGGCACGCCTATCAGTCGATGTGGCTTCCGGCCTGGCTGTTGCGCGATTATTTGAAGACCGATCAGCTGTGCGAGTCGCTGTTCAACGCATCGCGGCATTGGGATGTCGCGCTGCATTTCAACAAGGGATTGGCGGGCGCAGCGCCCGAGGCGATCGCCGGCGCGAAAAACACGGCGATGAATCCCAAGGTGCAAGACGCCTTCGCGCTGCTCATCGCAAGCGCTGGAGAGCCGCCCGCATATCCCGGCATCCAGGGCCACTCGCCGGACCTCGCGCTTGCGCAGAAAAACGCGGCGGCGGTTGACGCGGCCATGCACGAGGTGCGCATCTTGGCCCCCGACACGGGCACCTATCTCAACGAGTGCGACTACTACGAGCAGAACTGGCACGAGTCGTTTTGGGGTGCGAACTATCCGCAGCTCGCCGCCGCGAAGGATCGCTACGACCCCGAGGGGCTCTTCTTCGTCCATCACGGGGTCGGCAGCGAGCGCTTCAGCCCCGACGGCTTCACAAGGGTCTCGTAAACCCTCGATTCCCCGCCCGCACGTGCCGATGATACAAGAGGGGACTAAAAGGCCCGAACTTTAGGCGTGGCTTAAGGGGAATCAAGGGTGCCGAGATCAAGGCGCTGGACCACGGAAACCGGTCCGCAAGAGTCGTCGTCGCAGTTCAGCCGGGGCACCACGAAATGGGAGCCCACGCTGGCATTCCCAAAGACGGGCGCGCACCGCGCCACCATAGGCGACCGGCTGTTCGCAGAAGTCCACATCGACATCAAGATCCAACAAGAGCGCGGATCGAGCCACGATGGCTTTGACGGCACCACCACGCGTTCGGTCCAGCCGTTCATCGAGAGCATCGTCTACGATTATCTGGGCGTCGAAGACGGAAGTACGCTCCTCGTGCGCGAGACGTCGCGCCAGGGCGAGCGCATCGACCGCGCGACGCTCTACGTCCGTCTTTTGCCCGATGGCCCGACGAAGATCCGGTTTGCGTCAGGCGTGGTCAGCGTGGTGGTCGACGACGAGCAAGTCGCCATCGTGCGCTGGCTTGGTCCGTAGGAAAAACCGCCTACTAGAACAAACGTTCGTATCCGATGGCTCTGCTCTCCCTCATAGGGAGCGTGATTTCAGTCCTCCTCACCATCACCCCGGCCGTGCCGGGGACGCTGCTGTCGATATACAACCGCGCCGCGACATTGAACGCGGCGCTTTTCACACCCGCGCCTGATCGTCGTCGACCCGTATGCCAACGCGTTCGACCGTAAGTACTTGCCGATCGAGCGCAAGTTCGAGATCGACTCGTTGTGCTACCCGATCCGTTTAGCCGACGATTACGGCCGGGTGATGCACGACCGCAGCGTCTACGATCGTGCATTGTTCGGAGAACTGCGCGTCGTCTTGCATACGCTCGAGACCGAGCAGCACCACGCGGCCCGTTCGACGTACCACCACAACGAGCATCCGATCGATCCGAACAGCGGGTTGGTGTGGAGCGCGTATCGGCCGAGCGACGAGCCGCAAGCCTACAACTACAACATCCCTGAGAACATGTTCGCCTCGGTCACGCTGCGCACGGTCGCACGCCTGCTGCGCGAGTTCTACCACGACCCGCAAGATGCGCGCCGCGCGGACGGGATCGCCGACCGCATCGACGCGGCCATCGCGCGACACGCGATCTTCAACACCATGGTCGGCCGGATCTACGCCTATGAGATCGACGGCCTGGGCCACGCGAAGTTCATGGACGACGCCAATACCCCCAGCCTGTTGTCGGTGCCCTTGTACGGCTATTCGGTCGACGGCGGCGTCTATGCGAACACACGGCGCTTCATCCTCAGCGACGCCGACCCGTACTTCTATCACGGCAAGTACGCGTCGGGGATCGGCAGCTCGCACACGCCGGGCAACTACGTGTGGCCGCTGAGCCTCATCGTGCAGTACCGCACGGCGTCGAGCGACATGGAGAAGATCCAGATCGCCATGGCGCTGGCGGCGTCAAGCGCCGGCGACGGTGCGCTCCACGAATCGTTCGACGTGAACGATCCGCGCAAGTACACGCGCGAGAGCTTTGGCTGGGTGAACGCGCTCTTCGAGCAGACGTTCCAAAAATAGTAGCGCGGTTCACCAAACAGCTCGCGCAAGAAACGCCCGAGCGTGCTGGTAGTGCTAGCTGTGAACGACCCTGGCGCGCAGCTCATAGTTTTTGTCGTTTTGTGGCTCATCGAGCCGCTCGCCATAGGGATTTTGCGTCTGCACGACCGGCTACGCGAGGCCTCAGGGCCGCAGACCGGGCGGGATGTCGAACGATTGCATCGGCATGGACGTGATTCCGGCGACGCCTGATGGTACCGCGCTCGCGCGGATCTTGCCGGCCATCATGTCGTGCCACGCGGCGGAGATGCTCGGCATGAGCGTCGGGATGTAGTGCGTGCCCGACCGCTCGATGTAGAGCCCGGTTGGAATGCCGACTCTGTAGAGGTACGCGGCGGTGTTCTGCGGATACGAGGTCGGAACAGCATCGTCGTTGGTGCCGGTGACGACGTAGACCGGCTTGTGCTGGAATGCGCGCTGGATCGAGTCGATCTCGCTGCCGTATGCTGCGCCTGCGATCGCCATGACCGCGATCCAGCGTTCTGGATGTTCCGGGCCCACCTTGAAAACCGTGAAACCGCCCATGGAGTAGCCGACCAGGTACACGCGGTTCGGCGCGACGTGAAACGCAGCGCCGACCTCGTCGGCTATTTGGTAGACCTCGTCGTCGGCCGGCGGCGCGAAGTTGTAGATGCCCCTGCCGAACGGCGCTGTGATGACGGCGCCCGTTTCATCGGCGAGGTCGCGGAAGAAGCGGCTGCCGAGCAGCGCGGTCTCCGTCTGCGGATTGCCGTGAAGCAAGACGACGAGCGGCGACTTCTCATTCACGTTTGGAGGAACGTACAGCGCGTAGGTCGTGAGCAGACCGTCGGCGCGCGACGTCGTGACGTGCTCCGTCAGACCCGGCGTGGCATTGATCGGGCTGGACGAGCCTGCGAGCACGAGCGCGACGATGCTCGCATCGAGGTGAGCCTCGAGCGCGACGCGCTCGCTCCATTGCGCAGCGCTGTATCCGGGCGCGGGCGGGGCGTCGGGCATCCAACCCAGATCCGTGTTCAAACGCTCCTGTAGCGTGATCGCTTGATCCGGACCCATGCGGTGCGAGATCGTGTCGAAGTTGGCGGAGAACGTGAACAGCGCGCTGCGCACTTCGTCGGTCGGCGTCGGCGCGTCGGCGGCTCGGCTTGGTGAACCGCCCATCACAAGCGCTACAGCGAGTACGACAAACGCAAGCAGCCCCCGCTGTGCGTTTGCTTGCCTGCTCGTGTCGTTCACGAAGATATGTACGCCGCCGCGGGGCAAAGCACTTGAGTGTGGCACATTGTTGGCAGGTACGAAGCTCTTGGCGGGCAGCGAGGCTTCTACAAACCCGTGTAAACCGGCCCGCCGCCGCCTTCGGGCGGCACCCAGTCGATGATCTGATACGGATCCATGATGTCGCACGTCTTGCAGTGCACGCAGTTGGCGAAATTGATCTGCAGGCGCTTGCCGGAGTCGGCGAAGCCATCTTTGGTGATCGGCGGCGCGCCCGCCGCGGCCGGCACCATTTCGTAGACTGCTGCAGGGCAGAAATACTGGCAGGGGTTGCCAAATTCCGAGGCGCAACGCGTCGCGCAGATCTCCGTGTCCGCGACGTGCAAGTGATTCGGCGAATCCTCGTCGTGCGACGTGCCGCTTCGGAAGACGTCGTCCAATCTGTTGAAGGTCAGCTTGTTGTCGTAGACCGGCCGCTCGAAGCCGGGCACGTCGCGTCCGAAATAGTCGACGAGCTTCTCCATGCGCTCGTAGCCGGCTCTGCCTGGCAGCCGGTCGTGTACGCCGAAGCCGCGCCCGCCGGTGATCATGCCGAGCGACACGTTGAACAGCCCGGCCAGCCGGCCGGCATCGAAGCCCTGATGGAAGTTGCGCGCCGCGTAAAGATCGGTGCGGATCCACGATTTTTCGACGCGGCCTTGATAGGCCGACAGCGTGGACGTCGACGCATCGCCCATCACGATCGCGTCGTAGATGGTCTCTGCGGCGAGCATGCCCGACTTCATCGCGAGGTGGATGCCCTTGAGCTTGAGCGGGTTGAGCATGCCGGCGGTATCGCCAACCAGCAGAACGCCATCTGCATATGGGCGCGGCATCGCGAACCAACCGCCCTCGGGTATGGCTTTGGCGCCGTAGCGGAACATCTGTCCGCCGCCGATCAGCTTAGCGACGCTCGGATGCTGCTTGAACCTTTGGAACTCGGCGTGCGGTGACAGCGTCGGATTCAAATAATCCAGTCCGACGACGAAGCCGACGTCCCAGATGTCGTCCGCCATCGAGTAGATGAAACCCCCGCCGAACGTGTCGTTGTCGAGCGGCGCGCCGAGCGTGTGGATCACTTGGCCCGCGGGCGTCGATCCCTTGGGCATCTGCCACAGCTCTTTGATCCCGATCGAATAGACCTGTGGGTTCTTGCCCTGCGCGAGCACCGGCAGCTTTCGACCCAGCTGCTTTGCCAGGGTGCCGCGTGGGCCTTCGCCGAGCACCGTCACTTTGGCGATGAGATCGGGACCCGGCTCGTAATTGCGTTTGGGCTGGCCGTTCTTGTCCAATCCCTTGTCGCCGACGCGCACGCCAAGCACACGCTCGCCGTCGAAGAGCAGTTCCTGCCCCGGAAACTCCGGATACACTTGCACGCCGAGCTTTTCGGCTTGCTCGGCGAGCCATTTGACCAGCTTGTTGAGGCTGGCGACGTATTTGCCCGAGTTGTTCATCATCGGCGGCTGGATCGGCGCTTTGATGTGACCGCTCTTGGTCATGAACCACAGCGCGTCTGATGTCACCTGCGATTCGACCGGGCAGCCGGCCGCCAAAAAATCACCGAAGAGCTCGCGCATGGCGCGCGGATCCATGACGGCGCCGGAGATACCGTGATCGCCGATGGCGCGCGCTTTGTCGATGACGAGGATGTTGTCGGTCGACAGTTCGGGCCCAGGCTTGGCGCCCGACTTCACCGCCGCGTTGTGCTCGGCGTAGAGTTGCGCGAGCCGGATCGCGCCCGCCAGACTCGCCGGTCCAGCGCCGACGAAGACCGCGTCAAGTTCGAGAAGGTCGCGTTCTTGCGCCACCTAGAGCATTGCGCCGGTCGCCTTGGCGACCGTTGCGGTGCCGCTCATGGCGTTGACGGCGTAATCGCCATCCGGCAGTGTCTTGCCCTTGAACGGCATGATGATGCTGATGAATCCAGTGGTCGTGCGCTCAGGAATCGTCACCGGTATGGCGGCCTTGACGAGCGACGCCTTTGTGGGCCCGAGCGAGAACGCGTCGATGTCGACCTTCGTGTCGGCGGCGTTCGTAAGCGCGAACGTGATCTCGTAGTGCGGCGCGCCGCCCGCGACGACGACCGGCGAGACCTCGACGCCGTCGACGCTTGTTCCACCCTTGGGATCTTTCGGATCGAGCGGCACGAACGGCAGATCGGTCGGCGGCAGGTCGGCATTGCCGGAGATCAGCGTCTTGCCGGCGTCATCGAGGAACGTCATGGTCGCCGCCTTGGCGAACGGCGCCTCTTTCTTCATCTTGAAAGCGACCAGCGTGACGTCCGACGTGCTGCCCGGCGTTAGCGTGATGGAAAGTTTGGAATCACCGATCGCGGCGCCCGCGTCGCTTGCAACCGAGATCTTCGCAATGGTGATGGGTTTGCTGGTCGCGTTCTTGACCGCGAATGCGAGCTCGACATAACGCGGCGCCTTAGTAGGGTCGGTGTCCGAGCCGTCGTACGCGTAGCGGCCGGTTGCGCTCACAAGCGTGAGCGCCGAAGCAGCCGGGCTTGACCCCGGCGACGCATTGGCACCGTTCGCGCCGACCGGCAGCGCGGATCCGTTGACCGCACCGGACGATTGCGGACCGGGTGCGACCGGTCCGGGAACCGGCGGCGGCGCAAAGCCGGCGTTCTGACTGCAGGCAGTGAAAAGGGCCGCGGCCGCGCACAGCGCCGCCGCGACGGAGACCGCACTCTTGGACATAGGCCGCGTCAATTCGCCGAGCCGCATTGGGGGGCCTTCGGGACGTCCTTAACCGTGAGTGAGAGTTAGAACATCAACTGATCGATGTAGCACCAGCGCCAGTCCTCGCCGGGCTGGAACGATTGGACGACCGGATGCTGCGTCGCATGGAAATGCTTGGTTGCGTGCTTGTTCTTGGATGAGTCGCAACAACCGACGTGACCGCACTCGAGGCACAAACGGAGATGCACCCATTCGTCGCCGGTCTTGAGGCACTCTTCACAGCCTTCAGGCGTGCGCGGCTTGGGATCCTTGATGTGGCTGAGATGGCGGCATGTCTCGATCATGGTACTCCTACCAGCTAGAAGAATGGATTGTGCGCGCGCTCTTGTCCGATCGTCGACGGCGGACCGTGACCGGGCAAGACGACCGTGTCGTCGGGCAGCGTGAATATCTTGATCTTCGTGGCTTGCAGCAGATCGTCGTAGCCGAACTTGTCGCCGAAGACGCCGCCGACGGAACCTGCGAAGAGCGTGTCGCCGGTGAATGCGGAGCCTTGATAGATGAAGCAGATCGATCCGTCGGTGTGGCCCGGCGTGTGCACGACGCGGATCTGTCCGTCGCCGAATGGCAGCGAGTCGCCATCGGTGACGTTGAGCGCGCCGTGGGCGAGGTCGCCGAGCGCGAATGCGTCGAGCTTGTGCACGGCGATGCGCGCGCTTGGAAATGCCTTGCGCAAGTCGGGCACGCCGTCGATGTGATCTGCGTGTTTGTGCGTCACCAGGATGTAGTCGAGCGCGACCGGTGAGCGTTTCAAGGTCTGCACGATGTTCGGCACGCTGCCGCCTGGGTCGACGAATGCGGCGTGCCGCTGCTGCTCGAGGACGATGAAGTACCCGTTGCTCGGGTGCGGCTTGTTGACCTGATGGCCGATGTGCTCCGGCAGCGGTTTCTCGGCGGGATGCCAACGGTTGAACGCGATGTCTGCCAACCGTCCGGGATCCAGACCGAGCGCCTTGCCCAGTGCTCGCGCCTCGTCTTCGGTCGGAGCGGCAGCGTCCTTCGCGAACTGCTCGACGCGGCTCGGCTGCACGCCGGCCTGCGTGGCGAGTTGACTCAGCGGCAGGTCCTTTGCGCGCGCCGTCTTTCGGACGATGTCGCCGAAGGTGTCCTCGAGATCAAGCTTGACGATCATAGGCGGCGCTCGTTACCCACAGGGTGGTGGAACTCATCCGAAACTCGGGATGACCGCTAAAAGCAAAACCACCCATATTGGGTGGCTTGCACAGCGCCGACCTGTCAACTCGAAGTATAACTCATATTCTGGACCTCGGCAATAGGGGTCACGTCTGACCTGCGGCCGTTTCCCCTCCCGTCTTTGCGGGCGCTGGACGTGGCGGGTGTCGAACCTGCAGCGCCTGACGTGACAGGCCAGCGCTGCGCACCGGCACCACGCCCAACCTCTTCATTTTCACGCGTTCGCGAAGCGAGTCAAGTTCAAGAAACGCGAAACCACGCCGGGAACGACGCAATACGGGCTTATTCCGCGGGAGCGGGGCGGGCTTGCTGGCCGCGCGGCGTCGGCTTGAAGAACGGGATCATGAACACCGTTGCGAACAGCGCGACTCCGAGCATCAGCGACGCATCTTGGAACGCCGCGCTGAAGGCTTGCGCTGAAAGACGACCCGACAACGCCATGAGCGCCTGATGCGAAGCCGTCACCGCATCCGAGCCGCCGCGCGCGACAAAGCCGGCCGAGATCGCGGCGAGCTGCGACTGGGTCGCGTGCGAATACTGCGAGATCGCTTCGCCGAACCGCTCGAAGTGATAGCGCTGGCGGTTGACAAGGAACGTCGCGAGAATCGCGATGCCGAACGAACCGCCGAGCGTGCGAGTCAGATTGAACAGCGACGAACCATCTGCGCGCTCCGACGGCTTCAACGTGGTGAGCGAGATCGCGCCGATCGACGTGAACATGAACGGCAACGACGCGCCGCGCAGGATCTGGATCCACATGAGCTCGCCGTAGCTCACCGACAGGTCGACCTTGCTCTGCAAATACAGCGCGGTCGCGAACAACCCTAGGCCGGTGAAAATCAATATGCGAGCGTCGACGAACGACGAGATCCGGCCCACGAGCGGGAAACAGACCAAACTGACGAGCGCGGCCGGCAAGAGCAGCAAACCGATCTGTAGTGCGGTGTAGTTGAGCAGGTCGCCGGTGAAGAGCGGCACGAGGAACAGCATCCCGAACAGCGCGGCGCCCAACATGGCGCCCGCGACCGAACCGAGCGTGAAGTTGCGGTTCTTGAAGACCTTGATGTTGATCAGCGGATGCTCTTCGGTGAGCTCGACGAAGATGAACGCCACGAACGAAAGCAGCGACACGAACGACATCCAGAAGATGAAGGGAGATTGGAACCAGTCGTCCTTTTGGCCCTCTTGCAAGACGACTTGCAGCGTGCCCAACCACACGGCGACGAACGCCAGGCCCCAATAGTCGATCGGCGCCGACGCTCGTCCGGCCGTGACGTCGCGGTTTTCGCGGATGAATAAGAAGGTGAAGAACAGGGAGAGCGCCACGAGCGGCACGTTGACGAAGAAGATCCACGGCCACGAGAACGCGTCCGTGAGGTAGCCGCCAAGCGACGGCCCGATCGCCGGACCCAGCGTCGCACCGACGCCGTAGAGCGCCGACGCCATCGCGAACTCTTGGGGCGGGAAAGCTTCGAGCAAGATGGTGAGCGTAACGGGCAGGATCGCGCCGCCGCCGATGCCTTGGATGATGCGGAAGAAGATCAGCGAGCCGAGACTCCACGAGAAGCCGCACATCACCGACGCGACGACGAACAGGATCTGGCTCATGATGAAATAGTTGCGGAGGCCGAAGACGCTCGATAGCCAGCCGGTCGTCGGGATGATTATGACGTTGCTGATCAGGTAGCCGGTGATGACCCAGTCGATCTCGTCCACCCCGGCGCCGAACGACGATTGCATGTTCGGGATGGCGACGTTGACGATGCTCGCGTCGAGCACGGCCGTCAGCGCCGCGAGCATGACGGGGATGGAGATCAGCCACTTGTTGCCGATCAGGCGTGACGGCATGGAACGGCGTCCTTAGTGGTTGGACGTGTCGATGGTGACTTCGACCGAGAGGCCCTGGCGCAGCAGGTGCGACGGATCGGACGTCTGATCGATCTTGAACCGCACGGGAACGCGCTGCACGACCTTGGTGTAATTCCCGGTCGCGTTGTCGGGTGGGATCAGTGCGAACGTCGAGCCGGTCGCCGGCGCGATGCTCTCAACCGTGCCGCGGAACTTCTGGTGCGGATAGGCGTCGACTTTGATCGTTGCCGGCTGCCCGATGCGCACGTTGGTCATCTGCGTCTCTTTGAGGTTCGCCGTGATCCAGATGTTCTGCTCATCGACCACGGCCATCAGCGCTTGCCCCGGGTTGACGAAGTCGCCGACGTTGACCGAGCGCTTGCTGACGACGCCGTCCACCGGCGCCTTGATCGTCGCGTACGAAAGTTGGAGGTTCGCGTCGTCGAGCTCCGCTTTGGCGGCCAGCACTTGCGCCGCGCTGGTGCGCGCCTGTGCCGCTTTGATCTTCGTCGTGTCGACGCCGGCTTGCGCCTGTTGGAGCTCCGCGTCGTTCGCGGCGAGCTGCGCCTCGGCACGCTGCAGCCCCGCCTGTGCCTGGCGGACCCCTTGCGCCGCGGAATCCCGCGACGAAAGCGCGGCTTGGTACGCGTTGAGCGCGGAGTCCGCGTCGGCCTGTGCGATGGCGCCTTGCGCCACGAGCTGGCGCGCTCGCGCCTCATCCTTTGTCGCCTTGACAAGGTTGGCTTGCGCCGCATTAAGCTGCGCCTGCGCAGCTTGGAGCGCGGCTTGCGCGGTAGTGATGCCGCTTTGGCCTTGGCCGATGCCGGCGTCCGCTTGCGCGATCTGTGCAGACGTGAGCTGCGCCTGCTGTGGCACGCTGATGTCGGCCGCGCTATGCGAGGCGAGCGCCTGCGCATATGTCGCCGCAGCCTGTTGCGCCGCCGCGCGCAAATCGCGATCGTCGAGCCGCAGCAGCACGTCGCCGCGATGCACGGTCGAATTATCGTCCACGTAGATCGCGGTGACTTGCCCCTTCACGCGCGGTGCGATGGTCGTGATGTTGCCGTCGATCTGGGCGTCGTCGGTCGAGACGTGGCGCGATGCATATATAAGGTAGGGAATTCCTATGAGTAGGATGACGACAGCGAGGCCGATGAGGATAGGAATGACGATGCGCCGCCGGCTGGGCTTGGCCAGCGAGACTTCTTGTTCACCGTTCGGTGTTGCCACGACAGGGCGGGCTTGTGCCATGCGCTCTCTTTACCCGTTGAATGGTTCGATCGGGTTGATGGTGATGGTCCGGATGTGTTCCCGAAGGCAATCGAGCCAGCCCACGATCCTGTTCTTCTCGTCGCTGCTGAGACAGCTGCCGAGATTCTTCACGAGCGCCTGATGGCGCGGCGCGAACCAACTGATAAACTTTCTACCCTTCTCGGTCAGCTCGGCAAGCACCATGCGCCGGTCCTCGGGATGATCGATGCGGCGCACCAGTCCGTCTTTCACCAGCCCGTCGACCAAACCGGTGATGTTCGCGCGCGTGACGACGAGAAACTCGCCCAGCTCCGAGAGCGGCATCCGCTTGTCGGGCCGGGTGTCGAGCGTCATCAGTATGTTGATCCGTCCGGGCGTCACGCGGAGCGGCCCGGGATAGGCCGCTTCGAGGATTCCATTGAGTTCGTTGACGGTGCGCTTGAGGGTGACGAAGAGGTTGACCGACTCGAAGTCCCCGTGCCTAGCGGCGCAGTAGCCTGCAAGGCTTTTCCGAAAATGGGTCATGTCGGTTTGCGGGAGGGGATCGTCGAGAACCGGCTCGTTTTTCACGTTTTGTTTAGCTCCTAATGGTTAATGGCCTTATTATATAGGGGCTGGGGTATTCGTGTCAAGGCACGGCGCCTGAGGGGGGTATAGCGGAGTGCGGGAAAACGGACAAGTTCTGACGCCACCCCGGAACGTCCAAGCCGTCGGTACTAGTCCCGCGCCTTACCACGAC
>JAFAHD010000021.1 GCA_019237415.1 Vulcanimicrobiota bacterium | reverse complement strand
CGAACCCCTGACCCCCTGGCCCGATCAGAATCGTAATTCAGCTGATAGGTTGGAATGGGTTGTCTCGGGTTGTTCTGTTGAGGGTAACTTAGAGGGGTGCCTTTCCAATTGCTAAGCGCGAGGCAGCCTCGAAGTCACGTAACGGGTCCGGCGTCTACTGCCTTAAAATAATCCTAGGGCGGCGCCACAAGCCTCGCCGAGACGGCTAAGCGAACGCATGCTAGACGGGGGGACCTAGCAATGAACATCGGTTCGCGTTTCATCAAGGTCAGGATTTCGTAGTCGGTCGCCACGCGTGTTGGAACACGTCGCTCGTGTGTAGCATCCCGAGCCACCAATGCTTATATAACATCAACCCGAACTATCTGATCTCTCGTCGCCTTGTCGTTGGAGCCAACTACGGCACATCACTCTTTGCAATCGATCAGCAAATAGCGGTGGCCCCGATCCAATATGTTCGGCCCGACATGGCCGGTTTTCAGTAACCTGCCGGCCAGCGGCGCACCAGGAGACTAAGGAGGCCTCAGCAGCCTAAAAGCTTCGCTTCCCCCTCTAAGGTCTTCGCGAGCGCGAGCTCCTTCTTGGCCGGTGTTAAGAGGTCGCCCACGGCGGGGTCGTTGATGATGGATTTGAGAAGCGTGATGATCGATTGCAGCTGGGAGATCGCCAACCCGCAATTCCCAAGAAAATCATTGGCGGATCCGGCCATGCCCTCGAGCGTCGCAGCGAGGATGAGCTGGCGGTCGGCGTCGTAGCCGTCGAGACCCGATGATGCGTCGTAGTGCGCCTGCGCGGCATTGATGCAGGCAGTCGCCGTTTGGCGGAAGAGACCCTTGAACGGCAACAGGCAGTCCTTCCGGTAGTAGTCATAGGTCGATCCGCTCGCGACCTTACATTGGTTGGTTTCGGATTCCATGGTTTGCGCCATCGAAATGCATTCCTGATCGTCCGCAAACGCAGGGACGGTCGCAAGAGCGATGAGCGCAGCCATGATGAGGACGACGTGCGCAAACCTTGCCATATGCACCCGTAATGCCCAGCGTTGACTGGTGGTAGCGGTACCACGATGCCCGCATTGCGGAAATCGCGGAAATGCCGGTTAAACCTTTAGAACTATCTGATCCCAGCGCCACAGCTGTTGGAAAAAGACCCGCGCAAGTTCGCGGTCGTGCGGATTCGCGCAGATTTGTGCGATGGAGCGGCCGCCGTCGATGGCATCGAGCCACTTTTCTTGGCGCCTATCGATCGGGAGGTAGAGATCGTTGAACGAATGATTGCGGTTGATCAAAACGGCCGCCGCTCCGGCCGGCAGCCGGTCGCGTACCGCGATCGTATCCGGCAGGCGGATAGGAACGTAGTGAAGCCAGGCGTCGCCTTCAAAATCGACGATCGCGCGACGCGTTTCTTCCTTATGATACGCGGCAAATGCGTGACGCACCAGGGTTCCGCGGAACAGCTCGACGGCAGCGTATTGGTGTTCGGGTGGTAGGCCGGCCAATCGCGCGGCGTGGGGCGTCGACGCCAACGCGCCGCACGAGGGCAGGTACGGCGCCTGGCGTATCCAGCGGCCGAAAGCCAGGTCTGCGTGCTCTAGGGAGTCCAGCAGCTGCGGTACTGAATACGCCCGGTCGCGCGGATGGAGCAGGGCATCGGCAAGTCCATCCTCGCTCGCGAAATCCGGCGAGTTGCGCAGCAGCGGAACGAGAGGATGGCCGGCCGGCAACGCCTTGAGCGTTTCGGCAAGCTCGCGCACGTCATGATCCGACCAGCCGATCCCCAAACGCCGGCAATATTCTTGGAGCATGTAGATCCCCGCGCGACCGTACGGCGCGTAGACCATCACATGCAGCGCGCCTTCATGCGAAAGCACTTCGCGCAAGGCGCGCAGGCCCGCATCGGGATCGGCGAGATGGTGCAGCACGCCCGTGCACACCACGTGCTCGAACGTCTCGCCCAGCTCTGACGCGCGCTCGACGGCGAGCTGGCGTAGTTCGAGGTTGTCGAGGCCGTGCTCGCGTTTCAGCTCGCGCGAGAACGCAAGGCTGGTCTCGCTGACGTCGATGCCGACGACGCGCGCGCGCGGCCAGCGCACGGCGTAGTGCGCCGCCTGCATCGTGCCACAGCCCGCAACGAGGATGCTCCGGTCGTCGCGATACGGCTCCCCGGGCCAGAACAAGAATGAGTCCGCGCGCCGCCGCGGCTCATCCCAGCGCCGTCCGTATGACTCAAGATCGTCGACGGGCGGCGGGTACGGATGACGCTCGTAGAAATCGCTGACAAGAGAAGAGCCTTCCATGCCTGACGGTTCAATCCGGCACGGAGAGGCTCTTTCGTTAGGGCGCGCCCGTCCTACGGGTGCGGATTCTTGGCTTGTTCCAATACCGCGTCGAGGTTGAACGAAGCGGGTTTCTGTCGCGGCGGGAACTTGACGAAGCTCGGGATGAGCTCAGCCACGAACGCCTGCATCTCGTACATCTGTGGGATGTGGTTGACCAGCCAATCCCAATAGGCGTTCGAGTTCCAATCGGCCCGTTCGAACGGATCACGCCGCAGGTTCATGATGTGGGGCAAGCGCAGCTTCACAAACGGCTCGGCCCACGCTTGCGTCGACACCGCGCGCTGCAGCGCAAGATTGAACTTGTAGTCGCCTACCCGGACAGCGATGATGTCGCCGTCATCGCTGAAGTACACAAGGCCATTCCGCGGGCTGTCCTTGACCTTGCCGCTGAAGTAGTCGCCCATATCGTAGCCGTCCAGATGCACGTTGTACTTCTGGCCGCTCACCGTGCAGCCGTCAAGCAGCTGTTTGGTGACGTCCGGATTGCCCGCCGCCGCGAGGATCGTCGGGAACATGTCGATGTGCGACACGATGCCGTTGAACACCGAGCCGGGCTTGATCTTGCCGGGCCAGCGGATGAACGCGGGCACGCGCCAACCACCCTCCCAGTTGGTGTCCTTCATCATACGGAAGGGCGTGTTCGCGGCGTCGGGCCAGGTGTCGTTCTGCGGGCCGTTGTCGGTCGAGTACATGACGAACGTGTTGTCTGCAATGCCCAACTCGTCAAGTTTGTCGAGCATCATGCCGATTTGCTCGTCGTGAGTGACCATCCGGTCGCTGTAGTCGTCCTGACCGCTCTTGCCGCGATTCTTGGCGGCGAGGTGCGTGCGGAAATGCATCGCGGTCGAGTTGTACCAGAGGAAGAACGGCTGGTCGGCCTTGGCTTGTTTCTCCATCCAGGCGAGCGCGGCGCTCGTGATCTCCTCGTCGATCGTCTCCATGCGCTTTTTGGTGAGCGGGCCGGTGTCTTCGACTTTCTGCTTGCCGACTTTGCCCCACCTCGGATCCACCGTTGGGTCGTCCTTGTCGGTCGCCCAGGTGTGCATCACGCCGCGCGGGCCGAACATCGCCTTGAACTTTGGATCTTTGGGATAGTCCGGCAGCTCGGGCTCTTCCTCAGCATTGAGATGGTACAGATTGCCGAAGAATTCGTCGAAGCCGTGCACCGTCGGCAAGTATTCGTTTCGGTCGCCGAGGTGGTTCTTGCCGAATTGACCTGTCGCGTAGCCGAGCGGCTTGAGCATCTCGGCGATCGTCGGATCTTCTTTTTGCAAGCCGACCGTCGCGCCGGGCATGCCTACTTTGGTGAGCCCGGTTCGGATGGGATTCTGCCCGCAGATGAAGCACGCGCGTCCTGCGGTGCAACTCTGTTGCGAGTAGTAGTCGGTGAAGAGCGCGCCCTCGTTGGCGACGCGATCGATGTTCGGGGTACGATACCCCATCATTCCGTTGCTGAATTTGCTGATGTTCCAGATGCCGACGTCGTCGCCCCAAAGGATGAGAAAATTCGGTTTCTTGGCAGCCATGGAATACGCGCTCCCTCCTAGATATATCGTCTCCTTTGAACAAGGGCTGGCCGAGTTAGCGGATAGGGCCCGTTTCCCTTGGGCTCAAATATGAAAAAATGTTCCTATCTGCATCCGGCCGGGTGGTCTCCGCATGCGACGAACACCAGTTCACGGGTCGCACGCGCTTTCTTAAGAACCGCTGTGGTTTGCGGCCGGCTTTCACGCTCGGGCTGGCCGTCGCGTTCGGCGCCGCGCTCGCCGGGTGCACCGGGCGCAACGCTCCTGCGACGACGGCCTCGCCGTCGAGCAGTCCCCGAGCGATGGCACTCACCCTGGCTGAGCGGGGGAAGATCGACGTACTGGTGCGCCGCACGATGGCGCAGCAACACCTAGCCGGGCTCTCTCTCGCGATCGCGCAGGGCGGCGTTATCCTTTATGCGCGGGGCTATGGGTATCGAGACGTTGGGCGCCGGCTGCCGGTTGAGGCTAACACGATCTATAATATCGCGTCGATGAGCAAGCAATTCACCGCCGCATGCGTGCTGCTGCTCCAACAGGACGGCAAACTGTCGCTCGACGATCCGCTTTCCAAGTACTTGCCGCAGTTGCGCCATACTCAGGGCGTGACGCTCGCGCGCATGTTGAACCACACGTCCGGCATGCCCGACTATCTCGATCTCATCGACAACAATCATCTCTCGTATCCCAAGATCATGGCAGCGCTCGAGAACGCGCCGCTCAAGTTCGCGCCAGGCACGAGGTTCGAATACAGCAACACGAACTACGCGCTCATGGGACCGGTCGTGCGGCAGGCGAGCGGCATGCCGTTCGACGAGTTTGTCACGCGCCGCATCATCGAGCCGCTCCACCTCGGCTCCACAAGCGTGGGCACGACGCCGATCGACTTGCCGAATGGCGCGGCCGGTTACACGGTCGTGAAAGGCAAGACCGTGCCGGCGGTACCGCAGGATGCAGCGCAGCTGGATTTTCCCGATGGCGGCGTCAATTCAACTGTGGTCGACCTGGTCGCGTGGGATACCGCGCTCGACAGCGGACAGGTGCTGGGCGCCGGTTTCACGCGGCGTATGATGACGCCAGGCCCGTACGAGCGCTATCCGGGCGTGCGCTACGGGTTCGGACTGGACATTGCCAGCCTCGACGGCCACCGCGAGATCTATCACCAAGGCGAGTGGACTGGTTACGCCGGCGAGAACGCGACCTTCCCCGACAACCGCTTCGACGTCATCCTGTTGAGCAACACCGACGGCTTCGACGAAGAGCCGCTCGTGCGGCAGATCTACAAGGCGCTGAACCCTACTTGATGACGTTGATCTTGTCGCAGTACCGGACGCCGAGCGACTGATGATACTGTATCTTCATCTGGTCGAACGACGGGGCGAGCAGGTAGCTCGTCTCGACGCCCGCGCTGTCCTTGATCTTGATGTTGGCGGTGGAGACGTGCGTCACCGTGCCGGTGGCGTAGCCGGTCGCAGTTGCCGGTTCAGGAGCGATTGCTAGGGCGACGACGCAGATGAGCAGACCGAGCAATGATGCGATGATCTTCATGATGGCCCCCGATTAGTGAGGAGAAGTGGCGGGTGGACTCGGCCGACATGGGCGGCAAATCCTAGCGGCCTAGTTTGAATGCTTTTCCGCGTGCCGGAAGAGTGAAGGATGAGTTAACAGCGTTATCCCGAACGCTCGTTCGGTGGGTGTTAAGAACTCACCGGGACGTTTCCACGTTATAAAAGGAGGGGACACCTCCCAGAGCGAGCCTAGCGAGGGAGGGACAGACAGAAAACCACAAATGAAAAAATACGTGTGCGGACGATGCCAACTCGGATTCGATGACCTCCAGATTTTTGGCGATCACCCCTGCAATCCGGCTCTCGCCGCGATCAATAAAGCGTTCAATCTTCACGGGTTCTCGATCGATGTTTCGGAAATGGTCGAACAGGCCATGGAGAAACAGCGGATCGCGGATGTCGTCAACGACCTGGAAGCCCATCTGAGGAGAGGCGACCTCTCCGCTTAGGGCACAGCCGTTCGCCCTGCGCACCTGGACGGGCAGCCGAGCCCAGGAACGCCAAACTTTCGACAAAACCCACGCTCATGAAAGAGCAATTCGCCTACCCTGTAGACCGCTTCAAAGGTTTTTCCGATGCGGTGTTCGCCATCGCGATCACGCTGCTCGTCCTGAAGTTCGCGTTGCCGGGCGACTTGCCGGCGAAACCGACCTTGGCAGAGCAGCTCAACGCGCTCCTCGCGATTTGGCCGCAATATCTGACGTTCTTCATCGGCTTCTTCACGATTGGAGTCGTGTGGTTGAATCACACGGCGCTCTTTCGCGATGCGCAGAACATCACGCATCACATCATGATATCGAACCTCGCGCTGCTGTTTTTTGTCGTGCTCATGCCGTTCCCAGCCGCTATTCTCGAGCGCTTCGGACACACGCGGGTCTCCGCTGTGTTCTACGGCATCATACTTACCTTAGTCGTCGCGTCCTTCTGGAACTTGCGCTATCGCTTTTTGCAAGCGCATCCCTCGGAGCGACATCGCCTGCCGCCACTCGCCTATCTGACGCTTCCGTTATATCCCGTTTTCACGGTCGTATCGTACTTCGCGCCGATCATCGGGATACTCGGCTTCTTGGCGCTCACCATCGTCGCACTGCTGCCGCGCGACACGTCGGCATTCGCTCAAGAACGGTCGCCGAATTCGGCTTGAAGGTCTTCGGACAGGCCGTGGCGCGCCTTCTCCCCGGCTTGTGCCTGCGGCGGCTCCCACGGCTCCCATTCTTCCCAACCCATGAACTGGCAGAGCAGCCGGAAGCCGAAGCCGAACATCGCGGCGATGGCCGTCGAGATCCATACGTCCACGTGAAAGAAATAGCGTAGGGTGAGATACAGCGTGGCCGTGAGCACCGCGGTAAGAACGAAGAACTCACCGCGGACAAGCTGCTTCGGGACGACCCCGCACGCGATGTCGATGATGAAGCGGCCGCCTGTCGTCGCAATGACCGCGATCAAGACCGCTGCGAAAAGCCCGATGTGGTGATCGACGGCTGTTTGCGCTCCGATGATCGCGTACCATGGCAACGAGAACGCGGTCGCAAATGCGAACAGCCCGCTGCGGAACGCTTGGCCGCTGTAAAATTCGATCACGAGAGCAAGGGCGGCCGCCGCAGTGCAAAAGATGATGTACCATGGGTTGATGAGCGGTGAAGGAACGATGTTGACGAGCACGTCGCGCAAAATGCCGCCGCCGATCCCGCCGATGTACGCCAATAGTATGACGCCGATCAGCGTGAAATGCTTGTAGTGGTCGGGGCGGCGCGCCAGCAATGCGCCGTTGAACGCATTGGTCGTCGCCGCGATGAGGTCGATGATTCCGAGCGTCCCCAGGCTCCAGATCGCGAATTGGGGCTGCAGGATGAAGGGGGTCACGTGGCGCCTGCGGGTTGCGCTGTCCGCCCGTAGATCGCTCCAACCACTAAACTGACGAGCACTTGTAGCACGAAGTAGGTGAGGACGGCCGCGGTCACATCCGTGCCGGGAAACTGCGCGGTCGAGATTGCTAACGCGAGCGCGAAAACGCGGACGGCCGTCCCTAGGCTCAACGTCCGACGGTGTTCGCGCAGCGGTCCGCCCGCCAAGTAGCCGGTGATGAGCGACAGGACGATGAGCGTCAATTCCGTCAACATGCCGCGCGAGCCGTAGACGGTGGTGATGGATGCCCAGATCTTAGGACCGACGATGACCAAGATGACGAGCATGCCGAGGTAGGTGATGAGCGTGAACGGCCGCGCAAGTCTCTCCGCCACTGCCGGCGCGCGGTACGCGACGAACGTGCCGAGCAGCAACGGCACGACTTGGAACAGCAGAATGGAGATCAGACGGCCTGCGGGGATGTTAGCGGCTTCACCGGCGGGCAACACGAGCGGTGCGGTGATCGGGATGGTGATGAAGGAGAGCAGCCCAAAGATCAACGCGAGGCTCACGGCAAGATCGAGGCTTCCGCCGTGCTTGCGTCCGCCGGACATGATCACGCCAAGCCCGCCTGGTGCGATCGCCATGAGCAGAACGCCGGTCGCGACGTCATCGCTCAAACGAAATGCGCGGACGAGCAGCACGCCGAGGACCGGAACGATGATGAAGTTCGCGATGATGGCTCTGGCGAGCAGCCACCAGTCCTTGAGCAGCGCGATGAGGTTCGCCCGGTTCACCTGTAGCCCGGCCCCAAACATCAACGAGACAAGGACCACGAGCGCGATTATTTTCACAGGGCTCACGTCGCGGAGTTTAGCTCGTGCGAAACAGCTCCCTTCAGCCTGTCCCCCGGGCTTGCCAAGGAAGAGCGCGCACGGCAGGACAATCGAAGTCGGCCTTGAGCACAAGCCAAATCGGCCTTGAGATCGCAGCGAAGCAGTCGCCGTTCACGCAGGAAAGCGAACTGATCCACCCGCTCGAGCGGCCGGTATTCATCGCCTCGGTCATCCTCAACTTCGTGCTTTTGGCCGCGGCGATTTGGATCGTCGTCCACCCGCCCGCGTTGGATAAGCGTTTTCCAATCGTAGGCAAAGAGATCGGCATCATCCGTGTCCTCGCTGTCGGCGCCATCGTCGGGATTCCGATGCTCGTGTTGCGCCGCAATCAGCGCGAAGCGTACGTGCGCGGCAACTCGGTGCGCCTCTCGAAGGCGCAATTCCCCGAGATCTACGAGATCATGGAAGAGCAGTGCCGCACATTGGGCATCGCTGAGATCCCTGAACTGTTCATCACCGACGCGACGATCAAGCCGTACTCGCAAGCGTATTCATCGTGGCGTGAGAACTACATCATCCTCCATCAGAACATCTTCGACGCGGACTACCGCAAGAATCTCGACGTCGTCTCGTTCATGCTCGGTCACGAGCTCGGCGCGATACGTCTCGGCCACACCGCGGTCAACAACGAGATACTGCTCACCTACATCTCTGCCATCAAGTGGCTCGCGAACCCCCTGGAACGGGTTCGCGTGTTCTCCCGCGATCGCTATGGCGCGCACCTGGCTCCCAAAGGGTTTCGCGGACTGCTGATCTTCGCGACGGGCCGGCGCCTCATGGACGATGTGAACATCGAAGCATATCTCGAAGAGATGCGCCGCTACGGCAGCATCTGGTCATTCGTCAACACATTCGTCGAACCGCGCCCGCAAGTGCTCCTGAGAATGCAGCAACTGCGCGCGGCAGGGTTCAGATATCAGCCCCGGTAAGTCCGGCGAGCGAGAAAGGCTCTGATGGTCGACACGAATCCGGCAAGCGCACCGCGCATCGACCCGCCGCACCCGGACATGGTCTGGATTCCCGGCGGCACGTTCCGGATGGGCTCGGACAAGTTCTATCCGGAGGAGCGCCCGGTGCGCGAGGTGACGATCGACGGTCTTTGGATGGACCGCCATCAGGTGACCAACGAGGAGTACGCGCGCTTCGTCGAGGAGACCGGATACGTCACGGTCGCAGAACGCAAGCCGAATGCCGCGGACTTTCCGGGCGCGCCGCCCGAGAATCTGGTACCAGGTTCGCTCGTCTTCCATATGACGCGCGGTCCGGTGGATCTGCGCAATTGGGCGAACTGGTGGGGATGGGTGCCAGGCGCGCGGTGGCGTCACCCCTATGGCCCGGCCACGTCGCTGCAAGGATTGGAACAGCATCCGGTCGTGCACGTCGCATACGAAGACGTCGAAGCGTATGCGCGTTGGGCCGGCAAAGAGCTGCCGAGCGAAGCGGAGTGGGAGCGGGCTGCACGCGGCGAACTGGACGGCGCGACCTTCACATGGGGCGATGAAGAGTTTCCGGACGGCAAGCCGATGGTCAACTCGTGGCAAGGCGAGTTCCCATGGCACAACAAGAACGTCGACGGTTTCGAGCGCACGTCCCCGGTCGGTTCGTTTCCCGCCAATGGCTACGGCTTGTACGACATGGCCGGCAACGTCTGGGAATGGACGAGCGATTGGTTCACGCCCAAACCCGGCGAGGAATTCAAATCGTGCTGCACGCCGCCGGTCAACCCGCGCGTCACGTCGCCTGACAAGAGCTACGATCCGAACAACCCTCAGTTCAAGATCCCGCGCAAAGTGGTCAAGGGCGGGTCGCACCTGTGCGCGCCCAACTATTGCCTGCGCTATCGCCCGGCAGCACGCCAACCGCAGATGATCGACACCGGAATGACGCATATCGGCTTCCGCTGTGTCGTGCGTCCTCGCTGAATAAGCGCTCGTTCGGTCCGGGTTTCATCTCGGCGGCGTCCGACAACGATCCCACGACCGTTGCCACCCTCGCAATCGTCGGTGCGACGACGGTGTACTCCCTATCGTGGCTGGTCGTATTGCTCTTTCCGATGCTTGCCGCAGTTCAGACCATTGCAGCGACGATCGGCGCCGCCTGCAAGACGAGCGTTCAGGGAGCGATCCGCGCCCGCTTTGGCTTGGCCCCGGCGCTCCTCGCGTTGGTGATGGTCGTCGCCGTGAACATCTTCACCCTCACTGCCGACATGGAAGCTGCGGGCGTCTCGTTGACACTCCTCACCGGCGTTCCGTATCAGTGGTTCGTGTTGCCATTCGCGGCCTTGGTCGCATGGTTGCTGGTCGCGCACCGCTACTCGCGCATCGAGCGCGCGCTGTCATTTCTGCCGTTCATCTTCCTCGCATATGGCGGCAGCGCGATCCTCGCGCACGCCGATTGGGGCCGCGTGCTGCACGCCATCGTCGTGCCGGAGTTTCATTTGAATCCCGCCTTCGTCGGCGGAGCGCTTGCACTGCTCGGCACGACGCTCACCAGCTACGTGTACATTTGGGAATCGATCGAGATCGCCGAGCGTGCGCCGCGGCCCTCGCGTCTCGGCATCGTGCGGCTCGATGCTGTGCTCGGCATGCTCCTTGCCACCATCACCTTCGCATTCATCCTCGTCGCCACGGGCGCCACCCTCGGCACGCACCATATCGCCGTGGAGACCGCGGCCGATGCCGCGCTCGCACTCAAGCCGCTTGCCGGTCCTTGGGCATCGGCGCTCTTCGCGATCGGCTTGTTGGGTTCGGCGCTGGTCGCGGTGCCCGTCATCGCCGCGACGACCGGATACGTCGTCGCGCAGACGTTCGGCTGGAAGGGAACGCTCGATGCAGATTTTCCTCACGCGCGGCGATTCTACGTTGTGATCTTCGCCTCGCTGGCAGTCGCCGCATTGCTCTCGCTGGTCGGCGCATCGCCGATCTCGCTGCTGTACTGGGCGTCGCTCGGCGGTGGCGTGGCCACGCCGGTCACGTTGTTCTTCGCGGTCCGCATCGCGCGCGATAAGACGATGATGGGCGAGCATCGGATCGGCCCTTGGTTGGGGGCAGCCGGCTGGCTCGTCACCGCATTGATAACTGCGTCGGCCATCCTGTTTTTCGCGACAGTCGCATGGCCTGCGCGGTGAAAGCCGGTTCGGATTGAAGCGGTCTTCGTATTGGTTGGACACCGTCGACGTCGAAGCAGCCGGCGCCGCATCGCTTCCCTCGCGTGCCGACGCCGTCATCATCGGCGCCGGGCTCACCGGGCTTTCGGCTGCGCGCGCGCTCGCGAAGCGCGGCAAACGCACTGTCGTGTTGGAGGCGCGCACGATCGGCTGGGGCGCGAGCTCTCGCAACGGCGGCATGGTGCTGACCGGGTTGAAGCTAGAGCCGCAAGCGATGGTTGCGAAGCTCGGGCTGGACGACGCGCGCGCGCTCGACGCGATATCGATTCGCGCGATTTCGTCCCTCGAGCAGCTCGTCCGAGACGAGCGCATCGACTGCGATTTCGCGCGCTGCGGCCATCTTGCGCTCGCATCCAAACCTTCCCACTACGAATACTTCAAGCGCGAGGCCGCGCTGATCGATCGCGCATTCGGCCGGCGCGTACGTGTCGTTCCGGCGCTGGAGTTGCGCGCAGAAATCGGATCGAACATTTACCACGGCGGTCTGCTCGACGAAGCGAGCGCCGGCGTCAATCCTGCGAAGCTGGTTGCTGGGCTTGCTCGCGCAGCGCGCGCCGCCGGTGCGGCGATCGTCGAACAAGCGCCGGTCGTCTCGATCCGCCAAGGCGCCGGCGCACCGCGTTTCACCGTGACGACCGGACACGGTGATATCGCCGCCGATGTCGTCATCGCCGCAACCGGCGCGTACACGGGCGTCGAATCGCCTTGGCTCCGCAAGCGGATTATTCCCATCGGCTCGTATGTCATCGCGACCGAACCGCTCTCGCCCGACGTCGCGTCGTCGCTCGCGCCCGGCAAGCGCATGATGTTCGACTCCAAACGCTTTCTCCATTACTTCCGAGTGACGCCCGACCGGCGCCTGCTCTTCGGAGGTCGCGCGTCGTTCGTGCCGGAAACGGACAGCACGACGGAACGCAGTGCGGAGATCCTGCGCCGCGATATGATCGAGGTGTATCCGCAATTGGCAGACGCGCGGATCGACTACGCATGGGGCGGCACGATCGACTTCACCGCAGATATGCTGCCGCACGCAGGCGTCGTCGACAGTGTGCACTACGCCGTGGGTTATGCTGGTCACGGCGTGGCACTGTCCGCGTATGTCGGCGCGCAGCTCGCCGCGGCGATCGCCGGCGGTGACGAGGGTACAGATCCAATCCTGCGCCGTCAGTTTCCGGCACCGGCCTTTGGGGTGCATCGCCTGGTACCCGGACTTGTCTCGACGGCG
>JAFAHD010000128.1 GCA_019237415.1 Vulcanimicrobiota bacterium | reverse complement strand
GGGTCGACGGGCAGCGGCAGCGTGAATTGTCCGGCGGTGAATCGCAGCGACGGTGCGGTGTCGCCGAAGGCGGGTCTGCTCGCGTACGCGAGCCACGCGTCGCGGGTGAGCCCAGGCTCGCCACCATCGACGATGTACTGCTCCATGCGATACGCATAGTGCCGCGCGAGCGGTCCACTGGACAACAGTTCGACCTCATCGACGATCGCCTTCGGCAGCCCATTGGGATCGGGGAAACTCGAGTATTGGAGATTGATCTTCATCGCGACTGGGAACACGTCGGGTTGGCGTTCGAATCCTGGCGGCGGCCGAAAGCCTGCTCGGAGAAATGCGTTGCCGAACGCGCTGAGATGCGGGACCGTCGAATGGCACGTGCCGCACGTGAGCCCATACCGATGCGCGAAGACCGGCAGTGCGTCGGCCTGGGTGGACGCGATCCACGACGCAACGAGGAAGAGCACCGCCGCGCCGACGTGACGCACTTGTTTTAGAGCTCCCTATGGCAAATATTTAGGCTTATCTAAATAGCTCCAGTAGTGTAGTCTATTTCGGCGAGCTGTTCCTGTGCGTTGACGGGTGCGAGCCTTTTGGGGTAACTTAATGGGAGCCGGCTGAACGATTGTTCAGCCCAAAGAACGGAAACGCATGACCATCGCTCCCTCGAAAGTGCTTGTCAATCTGCGCATCAACGGCCAATCGGTCGAAGCGGCCTTCCACCCCAACAAGACGCTGCTCGAGGTGCTGCGCGAAGATCTGGACCTCACCGGCACAAAACACGGCTGCGAAATGGGCCACTGCGGCGCGTGCTGCGTGCTCGTCGACGAGCAGCCGGTGCTCTCGTGTCTCGCGCTCGCGGTCGAAATGGTTGGGCACAACATCCGGACCGTCGAGGGGCTTGCGCACGATGGCCGCCTGCACCCCATCCAGCAAGCGTTCGCCGAGTGTGGTGCGGCCCAGTGCGGCTACTGCACGCCGGGCTTTTTAATGACGGGCGCCGCATTGGTGGAGCAACGGCATGCGTTGAGCGAACAGGACATCCGCGAGGCGATCGCCGGCAATCTGTGCCGCTGCACCGGCTACACGAAGATCATCGAAGCGATCCAACTCGCCGCCTCGCGTATGGCGGCGAACGGGCAGGACACATGAAAGAAGAAGAACTCCCGCACGTCTCGACCGCCACGAACCCTGACGGCGACGCGCGCCCGCCGACGCCGGCAGCGGACGCGCCATCCATCGTCAAACGCGCGCCGCAGATGCCGGCTGACAAGCTGGAAGGCTTTCATGTCGTCGGCAAGGCGATGGCCAAGACCGACAGCTTCACGCGCGTCACCGGCCAGGACCGGTTCGCAGACGACATCTTCCTTCCGAACATGCTGTACGGCAAGATGCTGCGCTCGACCGTGCCGCACGCCAACCTGAAGCGAGTCGACGCGACCCGCGCGCTCGCGTTGCCCGGCGTCGCCGCGTTTGCAAGCGGCGAAGACATCCTCGTGCGTTACGGCATCTTGCCGTCGAGCCCTGACGAGATGGTGATGGCGCTGGACAAGGTGCGCTATGTCGGCGACCCTATCGCGTGCATCGTCGCGGATGACGAGCTCACGGCAGAAGAAGCGCTCGAGCTGATCGAGGTCGAGTACGACCCGTTGCCGACGATCGCGAACATGGATCAGGCGCTGCGCGATGATCTCCCGCAGATCCACGAGAATCCGCGCCGCACGAACAACGTGCACAAGGAAGCGCACTTGGAGTTCGGCGAGGTCGAAGCAGGCTTCGCAAAGGCCGACCGCATCTTCGAGGACGAGTATTTCTTCGAAGGCAACACGCATGCGCCGATCGAGCAGCACGCCGTGGTCGCGCGATATGGCGGCGACGGCAAACTGACGATTTGGTGCTCGACGCAAACGCCGCACTACTTGCACCGAATCGCGTGCGCGGTGCTCGGCATGGCCGGTAGCCAGGTGCGCATCATCGCGCCGCCCGTGGGCGGTGGTTTCGGCGGAAAGACCGAGCCGTTCGCGCACGAACTTGCGGCCGCATTCCTCGCGCGCCGCACCGGCCGGCCCGTCAAGATCGCGCTGACGCGCGAGGAAGTGTTCTACGCGCACCGCGGGCGCCATCCGGTGAAGTTCAAACTGAAGACCGGCGTCAAGAACGACGGCACGATCACCGCGATCCATCTCCAATCATGGCTGGACGGCGGAGCGTATGGGTCGTACGGCGTCGCAACGACCTATTACACCGGCGCGCTTACGACCGTCACGTACAAGGTGCCGGCCTACAAGTTCGACGGCTGCCGCGTGTTCACGAACAAACCGCCGTGCGGGCCAAAACGCGGCCACGGCACGACGCAGCCGCGCTTCGCGCTCGAGAACCAGCTCGACAAGATCGCCGATGCGCTGGGCTTGGATGCGGCCGAATACCGCAAACGCATCGCCGTTGACCCGTACACGAACACCGTCAACGGCTTGCGCGTGACGTCGTGCGGACTGCGCGAATGCATCGATGCAGCATGCGAGCGGACGAAATACGCTGACAAGCGAGGCAAGATGCGGCGCGGCAAAGGCATCGGCATCGCCGCGAGCTCGTATCTGTGCGGCGCGGGGCTGCCCATCTATTGGAACGACATGCCGCAATCCGGCGCGATCGTCAAGGTCGATCGCGGCGGCGGCGTCACGGTTTTCGCCGGTACGAGCGACTGCGGCCAAGGATCCACGCACATGCTGGCCGCGATCGTGGCAGAAACGCTGGGCATCGACGTCATGGACATCCACATCTGCTCGGGCGACACTGATCTGACACCGGTCGATCTCGGGTCGTACTCGAGCCGCGTCACGTTCATGGCCGGCAACGCGGCGCGCGAGGCCGCGGGCAAAGCGCGCGCGCTCATCGCGCAGGCCGCGGCCGAGAAACTCGGCGTCGCGCCAGAACGCATCGGCATGGCAAATCGCCGCGCGTTCGATCTTGACGACCCAACGAAGCAGTTGACTTTTATCGATGCTGCGCAACTCGCAGAGGCGAAATCCGGCACCATCGCAGCAGTCGGATCGTACTGGGCGCCAAAGCTCGCCGCCGGTTACAAGGGCTCGGGCGTCGGCCCCTCGCCCGCGTACTCGTATAGCGTCGCTGTCGCCGAAGTCGACGTCGACCTCGAAACCGGTGAGATCAAAGTCGAGAAGATCACTCTCGCACACGACGTCGGCCGTTGCATCAACGCGGATTCGGTCGAAGGTCAGATCGAAGGTGGCGTCTACATGGGCTTGGGCGAGGCGCTCATGGAGGAGTGGCCGTTCCGCGCGGGCGAGCACAAGATCCCGAACCTGCTCGACTACAAGACGCTAACCAGTCTGGACACACCGCCGATCGAAACGATCATCATCGAGACGGACGACCGGGAGGGACCGTTCGGCGCGAAAGAGGCTGGGCAAGGCCCGCTGAATCCGGTCATCCCGGCGATCGCCAATGCAGTCGCGGACGCCATCAAAGCGCGCATCCACGCGACACCGATCACGGCGGAAAAGATCCTCAAGGCGTTGGATGCGTCCAGCGGCTCGACGCTGCGGTTGCGCAAAGCGCCCGTCGCTGCGCCAAAAGCGCCGACAACACCTCGCGTTCCGGCGTGAGCAAGACATGATTCCTATCAAAGGACTCAACCACGCGGTGCTCACCGTCGCCGATCTGGACCGCGCCGTGCGGTTCTACCACGACGTGTTCGGGTTCGATGAAATCGCCCGCGCCGGCCGCAAGATGGCATTCATGCGCGCGCACGGGTCGAAGAACCACCACGACCTCGGTTTCCTCTCGCTCGGGCGCGACGCCGTGCAGCCGCCGCGCAACGCGGTGGGGCTGTTCCATCTCGCATGGGAGGTGCCGGCCATCGAAGACCTCGCAAACGCCCGTGCGGCGCTCGTCGCGGCAGGCGCGCTCGTCGGCGAGAGCGATCACGGCGCGACCAAGTCGGTGTACGGCGTCGATCCAGACGGTCACGAGTTCGAAATCATGTGGATGGTGCCGCGCGAGCAATGGGGCGAGTACGAAGGGCAGGCGCCGACCGGTCATCTCGATCTCGAAGCCGAGCTACGCCGGCACAGCGCGAGCGCGAAGTCGTAAGGCGCCGAGCGAAGCCGGCACGTGCCGGCTATTCGGGCACACCGCTTCCAAAGAAGCTCGGGATCAAGCGGGGTTTCCGCGTCGCGGTTATCGGCGGACCGCGCGATTTCCGTCGCGTCCTCGGTGCGTTGCCCTCATCGGCAAGGCTGACAAGTCGGCTCACAACGGCGATGGCCATGATCATTGCGTTCGCTCCGCGCGCATCAGCCCTCGAGCGCAGCTTTGCGCGTTGGAAGCGAGCGCTCGCGATGAACGGATCCTTGTGGATCTGCTGGCCGAAACGCACATCAGCGAATGCGAGTGATATCGATGAGAACGCCGTGCGCCGTTGCGCGCTCGCACACGGGCTCGTGGACGTCAAAGTGTGCGCGATCGATGCGACCTGGTCCGGGTTGAAGTGCGTCTATCGACTCGCCGACCGGACCTGACCTGTTCGACCATCGCGTGGTATGCGCATCGCCGCCGGCGTTGGCCGGCGGCGATGCGTGTTGGGAAGTCATGCCGGTGACGCGAGCGTCACTCGAAAATGACCTTGATGTAGTAATCGCGCGCGACCCGGTTGCAGTGCTGCACTTCGGGCGCGTACGTGGAGTTGCGGATGGCGACGAGCGCCTCGTCATCCAAGAGCGGGTTGCCCGAAGAGTCCTGCAGGCGGGCCCCGGTGAGCGTGCCGCTGGAATCGAGGTTGATCATCACGATCGCTTCGCCCTCGAGAATGCCTTGAGCGGCTGCGACCTCCGGCCACTCGACCGGGAAGGCGCGAGTCATCTTGGCAGGCGAGTCGGCGACGTCGCAGGTGCCGGTCGAGATGACCGGACCAAGCGCGTAGGCGGG
>JAFAHD010000007.1 GCA_019237415.1 Vulcanimicrobiota bacterium | reverse complement strand
TTGCGGGGGATGGATTTGAACCACCGACCTTCGGGTTATGCGTACTACTTCGGCTTTCGCCGCTCCGCGTGAAGCGGATTTGTAGTCTGGACTTTCCCTTCACCCGCTCTCGAAGAGACGGGTGCCTGCCATCAAGTCTCTACACCTTCTCCATCAGGAGCTCTGACAAAGCTTGGCTCGGGATTACCCTGCTACCGGCTTCCCCGAATTTGACAGGTGTTCCCACAGAGATCTCTCCCTGTGGAGCCCACGGCGCGATCAAGTTCCAAGCGTCGCGGTAAGCAGCTGATCTGGGTTTTCGCTGACGCCTTTCGGTTTCGACCATGTGAATTTCACTGCCGAAACCTATGAACACGCTCACTGGGTAGACGTAGAAGACGTTTTTCTCGGGAAGATACACAAGCGCGTAATCGAAGTCCGATTCCCGATATGGCTCCCTCACCATCTGCCGCCGATTCGTCTTCGTTCGCCGATTATCGGCGACGTAATTCTGGCTGGGTTGGTCAAACCAGGCGCACTTGACTTGCACTTTCACGAGACGGCCGCTGATGTCGAAAACCAAGTCATACGGTAGATGGTCCCCTATCGGTCGGAGAACGCTCCATCCGTGCTTTAGTGCCTCGAGCACCGCTGCCTGTTCGGCTACGTCACCTCGCTGTTTCGTGTTCATCCGTGATCGCGTTGTTTCGAGCCCGACGAGCTACCGGACTGCTCCACCCCGCGTCTCCTAGGTACGTCGAGTGCCCAGAGCGTACCTGCCCCGCATGCTCAAGCCTGCGACTTTCTCCATCGTCGCGTTGGATCCAAAGGCGAAAGAACTTGGCGTCGCCGTCCAATCGAAATTTCTTTCCGTCGGTTCGGTCGTGCCATGGGTCCAAGCCGGCATCGGCGCCATCGCGACGCAGTCGTGGGCCAACACGTCGTATGGCCCGCGCGGGCTCGAACTGTTGCATGGCGGCGCGACGCCGCAAGAAGCCATCAACGCACTCGTCGCTGACGACGAGCACGCGCAAGAGCGGCAGATCGGCATCGTCGATGCGCACGGCCGTTCGGCGACCTACACTGGCGCGAATTGCAAAGAGTGGGCCGGCGGGACGCACGGGATCAACTATGCGGCGCAGGGCAACATTCTCGCAGGCGCCGCCGTCGTCGAGTCGATGGTCGATGCCTTTGAAGCGACCAAAGGGCATCTCGCAGACCGATTGCTTGCGGGGCTGCGAGCAGCACAAGCGGCGGGCGGCGATCGTCGCGGGCAACAAAGCGCGGCCATCTACGTGGCCAAGCCGGGCGGCGGCTACGGCGGCTTCAACGACCGCTACGTCGATATCCGCGTCGACGACCATCCCCGCCCGATCGAGGAGCTCGCGCGCATCCTCGAGTCGCACAAGCTCTATTTCTTCAAACCGCTACCCCACGAGGTCGTGCCGATCGACGACAGAGTCGGCACCGAAATAGCGGCGTTGCTCGCCCAGGCCGGCGAGCTGCCCAGGGGGTCGGCGTTCGACTCGCATGCCCGGGAGGTGTTCGTCGCGTTCATGCATCGCGAGAATCTTGAAGACCGGGTGCGCGACGATGGCAGCGTCGACGTCCAGACGCTCGAGTATTTGCGCGCGTTCCGCGCGCGATGACTCGCGTCTCGCGCGACTGGATCAAGCAGCTTCCCAAACCCGAGCTCCACGTCCATCTCGAAGGCACCATCACGCCGCAAGCGTATGCGCGCATCAGCCGGCGCAACGGCCTCGAGCCCGCCGCCGATCCGGCCGCGCTGTTTGCGTGCTCGGATTTTGAATCGTTCCTGCGCTCGTTTCTCAAGGTGGTGCGCGTCCTGCGCCAGCCGATCGACTTCGCGGAGCTCGCCTATGATTATCTCAAGGCCTCCGCCTACGACGGCGTGCGGCACGTCGAGTTCTTCCTGTCACCGGCGACACAGCGAAAGTTGGTGCCCGAGCTCGACCTCGAACATCTCGTTCGCGCCGTCGCCGAAGCTTGTGCGCGCGCCGAGCGCCACTTCGGCACGACCTCGCTCCTGCTGTTCGACATGGTGCGCAATCTGGGAGAGGCCGAAGCGATTGCAGACCTCGATCTTGCGCAGCGCTGCCGCGGCTATCGCGTCGTCGGCATCGGGCTTGGCGGCGACGAGCGCAATTTTCCGGCCCGGGATTTTCGCGCCGTCTTCGAACGGGCCGAGGCGCTGGGACTCCGGCGCACGGTACACGCCGGCGAAGCCGCCGGCGCGCACAGCATCGAAGACGGCATCGAGCTGCTCCATGCCGAGCGGATCGGCCACGGCGTGAGCGCTCGCGGCGATCGCCGCGTCATGGAGATCGTGCGCACCAACGCGGTCGCGATCGACGCGTGTCCGACGAGCAACGTGGTCACCGGTGCGGTGCGCCGCATCGATGCGCATCCGCTGTACGAGTTCTTGAGCGAGGGGCTGCTCGTGACGCTCAGCTCAGACGATCCGGCCTTTTTTGGTGCATCACTGGTCGATGAATACGCTGCGTTGGCAGATCAGGGATTTCCGGAGATCGAGCTCGTGAATCTCGCGCGCAACGGTTTCAGAGCGTCGTTTGCGAGCGAGGAGCAGAAGAAGGGTTGGCTGGCTGAGGTCGATCGGTTCGCGATGTCACGGTGACGCCGTAAGACGCGCAAGCGCCTCGCGCGCTTCTCCTGCGTAGACGGGATGGAATGACGGATTGAGCGCGAGCGCCTGCGCGAGGTGTCGCCGTGCGTCATCGGAAAAACCGTTGCGCAACTCGATCAGGCCGGTATGGAACAGCAGACGGGCGTCTTGCGTTCCCAGCGATGCAGCGTTGCGCGCATGCGGCAGCGCTTCGCGCCAACGTCCATCCATCGCGAGCGCCCAGGCGAGCGTGTCTTCAGCGAAGATGTCGTCGCGCACCAACAGATCGCGGCGCGCGACCGCTACCGCGTGATCGAGCTCGATCCCATGCTCGCTGTCGTATGACGCGATAAGCCGGTCGTTGATGCCCTGCAAGTTGCCGAGCCGCTCGATGACTGAAATAAGGTCCTGGGTGGCCTGCGCGCCTGCGACATCGCCGAGCGCTCGCTGCGCGTCCGCCTTGTATCCGAGCGTTTCGGGTAACGGATAAACATCGGCGGACTTGTCTGCAGCGTCCAGTGCATCAGACCATCGGCGCTGCGACCAGTAGAGCCGAGCGAGACCGTTGTTCGCGTGCCAGTATCCTGGGAAGATGTCCAGCGCCGCCTCATACGCGGAATGCGCGCCCGCCAAGTCGCCGGCCGCAAATGCGAGCTCGCCCGCGCGCCAATGATACCAAGCGCGGATCTCCGCCGGTTCGTTGACGCGCGAATCGATATCCAAGAGTGCGCGGTCGATGTGTGCGCGCGCGCCGGCGAGGTCTCCAGTCAGCTCTTCGTAGCGGGCCTTCACCGTATCCCATGATGCACCAGTGCGCCCAGCGAACGGGGTTCTCAGCAGCTTCCCGGCGGCATCGTACTGACCGAGCTCCATGTCCAACGAAGCGAGCGTGCCGGTCGCGCCAGGATCCCACGGCATCCAATGGGCGACCTCCACTGCATAATGTTGGGCCATTCGGAACTGATGCAGCGCGGTGTACGCGCCGACCAGCGCCGTCTCGGCGCCAACGTTGTAGCGCGGCTGGTAGCGCAACGAACGCTTCGCGGCGGCGACGGCGCGCAACAGATCGCCCGTGTCCGGCGCTTCGCGATAGCGCTGCAGGTACTGCACCGCGAGCATGTGCTCGTCAAGCTGATCCGGATGGCGAGCGGCAAGCCGTTCAAGATCCCCGATCATGCCGTTGCGGTAGCGGTAATCCGCCACGACGGGCGCCGGCGTCGGCGCAGCTGCCGCCGCACGCGAGATGGCGCCCGCCCGCAGGAATGGCCATGCGGCGAGCGCCACGAGGGCGCACGCCGCGATGCCGAGGACCGTCCGCGCGTTCAGCGGATCTCTTCCTTCTTAGTAGGGCGCGTTGACGTACGGGAAGGTCGCGCTGTAGGTCTGGAACGCGCCCTCGCCGTTGGAGAGGTTGTCGTCCGTGAGGCACCACGACTCTGCGTGATCGTCCGGCGCGCCGCCGAGCGCAGAGACCGTATTGCCGAAGATGATGCCCAGCGACGTCTTGATCGTGTCGTCGTTGAGCCACCGTCCGCCGAACGTCGTGCCGGTCGCGCCGCCCGTCTCATGGCCGAGGTATGCCGCGCACGGCGTGTTCGCCGTGCTGCACCCGGCGACGTTGACGCTCAGGTCGGCTTGCATCTCGTCCGGGATGAGCACGCCGACGATGAAGTTCGTCGTCGCTGCGCTGCGGTTGGCGACGCCGTTGGGCGGCGGCCCCAAGAACGTCTGGATCGACGTCTGCAGCTGTGAGTCGTTCGTCGGCGCGCTGCGATTCGTCGTGTCGTGATTGGCGAAGCTCTCGAAGGCCTCTTTGATCGCGGGGCGCGAAAGACGCTCGATCTGTTGGTATTGCGATTGCCCGTTGACGGTCGACGTGGTGCCGCTGCTGCAACCGGCCAGGGCCGCGAGGGCGACCGTGAGGATGGCGGCGGAAGTGATACGCATGATCGCTGTTCCTCCTATGATCCGGAAATGGTGCTGGTCGTCGCCCACACGCCGATGACGGGATGCGCGGCGTTGAGCAGCAAGGCCTTGGGCATCTCGACGACGATCGCGATGACGTTGAACTGATGCGATGACAGCGCGTCCGACGATGGAGTCGCGACGATGCAGCTCGTGCCGTGCAGCGTGTTGAACGCGTTGGTGAAGCCGTTGAAGCTGCCCGCGGTGGCGCCGCCGCACGGCACGTTGAACGCGTTCGGGAAACCATGGCATCCGTAATAGCGGTCGGGGATGATGTTGAAGAACTGCAGCAGGTCGAAGAAGAACGGGTCCTTGGTCGGGCCGACGAACACTTTCATGCCGTTGGCGAACGGCGTGACGCTTGCTGCCGCCTGATTGAACGGCACGCTGCCCGTCTGCGCGATGAAGACCGAGTTCGTGCCCGTCAGCGCCGGTTTGGCCGGTCCGTAGACGTTGATCGACTGTCCGACGCCGCTCGACGTCGCTTGCAGCTGGACGACGAGGTCTTCAATTCCATCGCCGGTGTTATCGATCTTGAATTGATACATGACCGACGGATCGAGCGCGGTCATCGACAACATGCCGTGCGTGATGAGCGGCCACACATCCATCTGCAGCACGACGTTGCTCGAGTTGTCGGGCGCCTGATACACGAAGACGTCGGTGATATCCGCTGCGGGGCGGTTGACGACCGTCGGGGAGTCTTGGTGGTCGGAGCCGCGTACCGGGTGAGCGACGTACAAGACGACGGCGCCGGCCAGTGCGGCGATCGCGACGGCACCCGCGACCGTTAGCATTCGAGAATTCATCAAGGGCCTCCATTCATGCAGCTCGAGTGCCTTTGCCGCATGAACGGGCGAGGGAGCGATTCGGATGTATGATCAATCGTTAATCATCCGAAGCCGGCGCTGACTCGTTCTGGCTTCAAATGGCGATTGACCCCAAACGGCCGCCATGGCGGCTGCGCTTGCGCTCTACGCTCTTCGCGCTCGGCCTCATTGGTGCGTGCGCGGCGCCGGCAAGCGCGCATCCGTTGGGCAACTTCACCATCAATCATCTGACGAAGGCAAACGTGAACGCGCGCTCGATCGTCATGAAGTACGTCCTCGACATCGCCGAGATTCCGACGTTCCAGATCATGCGCGAACGCGGCATCCAAGGTGCGCAGCGCGACGCCGATCTCGAGCGTTGGGCGCGCGATGAAGCCGGCGTGGTCGCGGGCGGGCTGCACGTGAGCGCGAACGGCGCGCCGCTGCGGCTCGTGCCTGGCGTGGCGCGCGCGAGCACGCGGCCGGGCGCAGGTGGGCTGCCCACGCTGTACTGGGTCGATGAGTTTCGCGCCGCGCTGCCGGCCGCGGCCTCGCCGCGCCGCATCGAAATCCGCGACGC
Source organism: Vulcanimicrobiota bacterium (assembly GCA_019237415.1). GTDB lineage: Bacteria > Vulcanimicrobiota > Vulcanimicrobiia > Eremiobacterales > Eremiobacteraceae > JAFAHD01. The sequence continues at coordinate 48,328 of JAFAHD010000007.1, read as the reverse complement.
CGTCTATCCCGAGAAGATCGGCTGGCGAGACGTCGTCGTCGCGCCCGAACGCGAGCCGACCAACGAGCTGCGCAGCTACCCGAGCGCGGTCCTCGGGTCGCCCCGCCACATCGCGGGCGTGCTTCTCACGCTCGACGCGCGCGGTCGAACGCTTTCGCGCGTCGCGCTCGAAGGTTCCGACGAAGCGCCGGCGGGCAGTTCGTCGCAGCTGCGCTCGAACACGTTGGCCGACATGCTCGCGAAAGGCGCGGCCGATCCGTGGGTCGTCCTGCTCACCCTGTGCATGGCAGCCGGACTCGGCGCGCTGCATGCGCTCGAGCCGGGCCATGGCAAGACGCTGCTCGCAGTCTCGTTGGTGGGCGCGCGCGCAACCGCGACCCAAGCGCTCATCCTCGCCACCGGCCTGACCTTTGCGCACACTGCGGGCGTGCTCGCACTGGGTTTGCTTCTGCTCGGTGCCGCGCAATGGATCGTGCCGGAACACGTGTATCCGTGGATCACGCTTGCGTCTGGTCTTATGGTCGCAGCGTTGGGCGCAAGCGCGCTCGCGCGCTACATGCGCGCGCGGCGGGGTGAAGGACACGCGCACGGCCACCATCACGCGCACGACAGCGATGACGACGCGGGCACGCACGCGCACGCGCATGGCTCGGAAGGTCACACACATGTCCCTCCGGGGACCGCGCCGCTGACGTTTCGCAGCGTGCTGCTGATCGCCATGAGCGGCAACATCGCGCCCTGTCCGGCGGCGCTCGTCGTGCTGCTCACCGCGCTCACGCTCCATCGGGTCGGCTACGGGTTGCTCGTCATCGTGGCGTTCAGCGTCGGGCTCGCTGCGGTGCTCACCGGCCTCGGGGTCGCGCTGGTCCGCGGCGCGGCTTGGCTTTCAGACCGCCCGCGTTTCGCCGCCGTCGTGCGGTACGGCCCGCTTGTCTCAGCCGCGGTCATCGCGTGCGTCGGCGCGGCGATGATCGGCCAGGGAGCGAGCGCCTCGATGTTGCACATGCCGTCGTTCGCGGTCACCGCGCTGGCGCTCGCTGCCATTGCCGGTTATGCGAGCGCCCCAGGTCATACGCATGCCCACCGGCATGCACCGCTGTTGGATAGAGGAGTGTCATGATCGCGCACGGCGCGCCGCTGTCGGTGGGTGTCATCGCGTTCACGGTGTTCGTGCTCGGCCTTCGCCATGGCGCGGATCCCGATCATCTGGCGGCGATCGACAATCTCACGCGCAACAGCTTGGGAGCCAAAGAACGGCTGAGCCGGTTCGTCGGCACGCTCTTCGCCGGCGGCCACTCCATCATGGTGCTGTCGATCGCGGCGCTCGCCGGTCTGCTCGGCACTCGTCTCGCGTTGCACGGACAGCTGCTCGAGACGATCGGCACGTGGGTGAGTATCGTGACGCTGTTCGCGATCGCGGCCCTCAACATCCGTCAACTGGCGCTGAACCGGACTGCGACCGCCGCGGGATTTAAGACCGCGCTGCTGCCGCGCTCGCTGCGCGCGGCCACCAGTCCGCTGGCCGCCATTCCGATAGGGTTGCTGTTCGGCCTCGGCTTCGACACGAGCAGCCAAGTCGCGACGTATGCGCTGGCGCTCACAGCCGGCAGCGGCATCGCACTCGGCGCGCTCATCGGGCTGTCGTTCTCACTCGGGATGACGGTCACCGACACGCTCGACAGCCTGCTCGTGCACCGCCTGTGCACGCGGAGTCCGCTCGAGCTGGTACGCGCGACGCGGATATGGATCTACGCAGTTACGGGACTGGCGATCGCCGTCGGCGGCTATGAGCTCGCGCAGTTGCTGGGGTGGACTTCGCCGATCCCTGACATCGCGGTGAGCGGCCTGCTCGTCGCCGCGCTGTTGATCGTGTTCGCGTGGACGTTCGCGTGGTCCGCGCGCGAAGCGCGCGGACCCGCGTTCTAGGTCAGGACGTCTTCGGCAGGAGACGGTACGCCGCAACCTGGCCGTTTGCGTGCAAGCGCAGCTCGACGGTCATGTCACCGTTGCTGAACTTGGCGTCGAACCAGTAGCGCCGCGTGTCGTCATCGCTCTTGGTCAGCGTCAGGCCCTGATAGTCGCCGAGCGCGTGCATCTTGTCGGAGACCATCGCGACTTGGGTTCTGGTCGCTTGAGACTTGAGCGTGTCGTCGAAATTGGCGATCGTGCCGTTGTAGTCGTTGTTGTACAGCGATTGCGCGACGCTGCTCGCGACGGATTGCGGATCGTTGGGGCGCATCTGCGCGCAGCCCGCGAGGGCTGCGGCAAGCGCGACCGCGACGGCCAGCCGGCTATACGTCTTCAAAACGTGCCCCACCCGTACGAGACGACCTGCGTCGGCACCACCGCGGTGACCGTATGCGACGATGTCGACCGCTGCGTGACGGCCACCGCCGGCTTGGCAGCCACGAAGGACGAACCCGGCGGGCTGATCGCCGCCACTTCCTGTTTCAGTCCGTTGATCTGCTGTTGTTGGACTGCGACTTCTTTCTTGAGCTCGTTCGAGGTCGCGAGCTGCTCCTGATAGGCTTTCTTGTATTGGGCAGCTGCGGCTTGCGCGTCGTCACGCTGCTCCGCGAGGGCGGCCTGCTTCTGGGCGTCCTCGGCGTACTTCTCGTGGACCTTCTTGTTGTGGTTGATGATGATAAGCGTCGCAGCCGCTGCGCCGACGCCCAGCAAGATGTTGCGCGTGCTGGCGGCGCCGTCCGCGAGCGCTCTGGGCGCGGGCGTCGTGGCGAGCAAAAAGGCGCCGAGCAGCCCGGCCGCGATGAGTTTGGAATGTGTCATATCGGTTTAGTACCCCCTGGCACTAGAAACGTAGGGAAGCTCACGAAGTGTTTCTCCATGTTCCTTATCCCCACGGCGCGGCCGGTCGTCACAGTTGGACGTAAGGACAGCCTTACCCGAGAGGATAAGCTCGCCTAAAGCAGCGAATTAGGCTTATCTAATATGCCCGCGCACCGCTCATTGCACTCTGCGCTGAAATCGCCGCTCGTCGAGCCGCTCGAGGAGCCCGAAGTCAGTCCAAACGTCGAGATGTACCTTAAGACGATCGTACGGCTGCAGCGCGACCGGGAGCCGGTTTCGACCTCCGCCATCGCCACCGAGCTGTCGGTGTCGGCGGCATCCGCGTCGGCCATGCTCAAGAAACTCGACGCAGACGGCTACGTCAAGCACGATGGCCGGCACGGCGTGCTGCCCACGCCGGCCGGTGCGAAGATCGGCGCGCTCACGCTGCGGCGTCAGCGCCTCGCGGAACGCCTGCTCGTGGATCACCTCGGCATCCCGTGGGAGTTCGCCTACGCAGAGGCCTGCCGCCTCGAGCACGCGATCTCGCCGCTTGTCGAGCGCCACTTGTTCCGCTTCACCGGCGAGCCGACGACATGTCCGCATGGCCATTCTATCCCTCGCGAAGACGGCGGACTCTGGGATCACGACGACGCGATCGACCTCGTCGAGCTGCCGCTCGGCGTGCCGGCGAAAGTGCTTGAGGTCAAGCACGACATGCCCGAGCTGCTGCGCTATCTCGCGCAGATCGGACTGCGGCCGGGGACCAGCGTGAGCGTAGAGCGTTTCGAGCGCGCCGTCGGACTGTTGACGCTGCGCGTCAATGGGAAGACGCACTCGGTGAGCACGCAGCTCGCCGGCGCGATCACCGTCAAACATCCGCACGCGAAGCAGGCGAAGGGCAAGTAACGACGATCGTGCAGCAGTCCATCAGACGGCTCGCCGCCGCCAGCATCGCAGTCGCCGCCGTCGCGCTCTCCGGTGCCGCGTTCGCCGTGCAAGCGCGCGCCGACGCCCTCGAGCACGCTCTCCCAGGACCGGTCGCCGCAGACGTGACGCCGGCCGCCGTCGCCAAAGCAGAAGCCGATGCACAGCGCGACTACGCGCTGCTGCCGTCGCTTCCGCCGCTCTCGAGCGGCCCGATCGCGACGCTGCATCTCGTCGCCGAAGTCAAGAAGTGGACGCCCGCGCCCGGCACCACTGTGGATGCATGGACGTACAACGGCACGGTGCCTGGTCCGACGATCCATGTCCGACAAGGCGACACGCTGCGCGTCATCTTCACCAATCATCTGCCCGCGCCGACCACGATACATTGGCACGGCATGGATGTGCCGGCCGCGATGGACGGCACGCCGGGTTTTAGCCAGCCGCCCGTGCCGCCCGGTCAGAGCTTCGTATATCAGTTCGTCGTGCGCCAGCCCGGCACGTACATCTATCACACGCACGTCGACGACCTCAATCAGCTCGACCGCGGCCTGTACGGCGCCGTCGTCGTCGAGCCGGCCACGCCGGCTGGCCCGCCGCCGGATCGCGACTACCTGATGTTGATCTCCTCGTGGAAGATCTACAGCAGCACGGAGAACTATTTCAGCATCAACGGCAAGAGCTACCCGTCGGGCAAGCCCTTCGAAGTCGTGCGCGGCCAGCGCATCCGCGTGCGCGAGATCGACATCAGCGGCACCGAGTTCCATACGATGCATACGCACGGGCACCACTTCCAAGTGGTCGCGTACGACGGCCAGCCCGTCGCGCCCGCCCAGCGGCAGATGATGGACACGATCACGCTGGGGCCGGGCGAGACGCGCGATATCGAATTCGTCGCCGACGCACAGCCCGGCACCTGGATGTTCCACTGCCACGTCGCGGATCACATGATGAATGACGACCACGGGCCTGGCGGGTTGATCAGCGCGATCCACTATGCCGGCACGCCCGACCGCTTCGCGAGCATGGCGGCGATGGACATGATGGCGGCCGCAGGCGAGTCCGCGCCGACCGGGCCGAAGATGTCGCAAGGCGCGACGCTTGTCCTCGGCGCGATCGCCGGTCTGACGATCTTCCTCGGTTTGCCGTTCGCCGCGATGCGCGGCGTGTCGCGCCGCTGGATCGCGTTCGCGAATGCGATCGCCATCGGCGTGCTGTTCTTCTTGCTGTTCGACATCTTACGCCAAGCGGGCGAACCGGTCGTCGATGCGCTCGGTAAGATGCAGCAGGGACTGGGCGCCGCGCCGTTCGCCTGGCTCACGTTCGTCTACGTCGCCGGCTTGTTCGCCGGCCTGGTGGGGCTGGTCTATTTCTCGCGCTTCGTCCTCGCCCGCCAGCGCGCGGCGGTCGCCGAAGGCGGCATGCTCAGCCCGATGGCGTTGGCGACGACGATCGCGCTCGGAATCGGCCTGCACAACTTCAGCGAAGGTTTGGCGATCGGCCAATCTGCGGCAACCGGCGCGATCGGGCTCGCGGTGCTGCTCATCATCGGCTTCGGCCTGCACAATATGACCGAGGGCTTCGGCATCGCTGCGCCCCTCGTCGGCTCGGACGCGCACGTCGGGTGGCGCGAGATCTTGATGCTCGGGTTGATCGGCGGCGGCCCGACGTTCTTGGGCACCGTGATCGGCTATCGCTTCGTGTCGCCAACGCTCTCCGTGCTGTTCCTCACGCTCGCGGCGGGCGCGATCATCTACGTTATCGGCGAGATGACCAAAGCCGGAGGAAGGGTGGGTCACAAGGAACTCGCGACGGTCGGCGTGTTCCTCGGCTTCATCCTCGGCCTAGGCACCGACCTGATCCTGACGGCGGCCGGAGCGTAGCATGCGAACGAGTTTCTTCTTCTTACTATGCGTTGCGATGACGCTTGGCGGCTGCGCAAGACAAGCCGGTGCGCCGCACGGCGATCAGCGCAGCGGCGGGCGCGGCGTGGCCGTCGGAGAACCCGCGCCGGCGCTGACGCTCAAAGACATCGATGGCAAGACCGTGTCCCTGGCGCAGCTCCGCGGCAAGCCCGTGTTCATCAACGCGTTCGCCACCTGGTGTCCGCCGTGCAAGCTTGAGCTGCCCGGCATCGTGAAAGCGTATCCGCAGTACAAGGATCAGGTCGTCTTCCTCGGCGTCGACGAGCAAGAGGACGCCGAGCTTGTGACCCCGTTCCTGAAGAGGTTCGGCATCACGTATCAGGTCGCGCTCGATCCCGGATCGTTTGCCGACGCGTACGAAGTGCACTCATTGCCGTGGAGCTTTTTCATCGACAAGGACGGCGTCGTGCGCAAGATCGAGCGCGGATTCATGACGCCGGACGAGCTCAAGGGTAATCTCGCCGCGATCGACAAAGGCTAGCCTCATGCGCTCGGTCGCCACGGCCGTGCTCGTGGCGCTCATCCTCAACATCGCGGCACCGCTCACAGCTTCCGCGATGAGCACGGCCACCGAAATATCCAAGGGCGCGGCGATCTCGAAAGAGGTCGACCGCCAGAGTTTGCTGGTCGACGACCCCTTCCTCACCAACTGGGTCACCGGCATCGGCAACAACCTCGCGAAGTATCGCGCGCGCGAGGACATCAACTACACGTTCAGCATCATCAACTCCGACGAGATCAACGCGTTCTCACTGCCCGGCGGTTTCGTGCACGTCGACATGGGGCTGCTCAACACCGTGTCTTCGGACGACGAGCTGGCCGCCGTCATGGCGCATGAGATCGGGCACGTCGAGCGCCGCCATGCAGTGACGCTCGAGGAGAAGAGTCAGATCCTCGGCGTCCTCATCGGCGTGCTCTCGATCCTCCCGCTCACTTCGCTGCTCGGCGGCTATGGCGGCGACTTGGCGATGAACAAGTTTTCGCGCGTAGACGAACTGCAAGCCGACCAGTATGGATTGCAATTGATGGCGCGAGCCGGTTACGACCCGCAGTCAATGGTCGATTTCATGGATGAGCTGCGCCAGATGTCGGGACCGGAGAGCCGCGCTGACGCGGCGTTCGAGAACCATCCGCCGCCGAGCGATCGGATCGCCCATCTGGAGGGCTATCCGCAGCTCGATAACCCAAGCGCGGCGCAGATCACGGCCGATGCGATCCACGACGAAGAAGAAGGCCGCTTTTCCTATTCGTACGACCGCTTCGCCCAAGCGTTGCGGATCCAGCCCAGCGATACGCTCGCGAGCGAGCACACCAACGGATTGGTCATCGCGCTCAAGGATACGGGCATGCACGCCCCGCCGGGCTCGACGATGGCATTCGCGTTCGAGCTCGACCCCGCCGGGCGTTCTTCGACCGCCGCGCTGATCCAGCAAGCGCTCAACATCACCAAGGACGACGCCGCGATCTCGCGCGACCAGGAGCATTGGGGCGACCGCGACGCCGAGTCGTTGTATACGCAGCTGCACTCGTTCTCGAGTGAGGTGCCGAATCTCGGCACTCCGAAGACGCCGAACAACAACCTGGCGCAGGCCACCGCGGCGCTCGACAAGATGGTGGTCGACATCAACGGCATGCTCGGTCTGACCGCAGACACGATGTCGCAGGCGAACATGCTGTATGGCGAAAACCAGTCGCTGCTCACAGAGATGGGCCAGCGCTTGATCGACAACGCGCAGACACCCGGCAACCAGACCTTGATGTCGTACTACCCGACGATCACCGCGCAGATGATCACCTCGTCGGACGAGGTCGCGCGCGCGGTCGATCGTTCTCGCGGCGCGGTGTCGGCGGCGTCCGATAGCCTGGCCGCGCTGAAAGAGTATTTCGTCGTGCTGGACACGATCGACACGACGTCAGGCGACATCAAGCCCGCCGACATGCCCCGCGTGCGCGCGGCGCTCGACAAGGCCGAAAACGCATGGGACGGGGTCGAGGCGATGGCCTTGCAGGCGAATGACGAGCTGTATGCCGCACAAAGCCGCTGGCTGTCTGCGCGCATCACGCTGCTCGACCTGACATCGTCGCAAGGCCGTTATGACTGGTTCCGCAAGGCGATGGCCTACCGGTTCTCCGGCGTGACCACGCCCGACTACGCGAGTGCGATGCGCGGTGGCGTCGCGCCGGGCGAGATCAGCTGCGCAGCGTGGCTCTCGTACGAGACGAAGCAGCCGGTGGACCAGATCCTGGCGCAGGAACAGGCGACCGGCGACACGTGCGAAGATATGGCGCTCGCGCGCGGCCTGCTCACCGAATCCATGGAGATCGCGCAGGGCTTGATGTATCAGGATTACATCGACAAGCCCCACAAGCTCAAGTAGCGCGTTTCAACGAACGCGCATTCCTATTCGCTGGTGGCAGCCTCGACGGCCGGCGCGCCTCGCGCGCGCTCTTTGCGCTGCGCGTTGAGCCCGAGCACGAGCGCGACGGCGGACCAGAACGCCGACGGAGCGCCGGCCCATGCCGGACCGAATGCGCCCAGCACGCCCGTCGACACCGGCGGCATCAGCACGCCCGACAGGTTGTCCAGCGCAGAGCTTACGCCGAGGATCGTGCCGCGCTGGTTCTCCGGCGTGCGTTCGGTGAGCAGCGCGGTCAGGCTGGGCCGAGTGATGGCCATGCCGAAAGCGAAGAGCGCCATGGTCGGTATCAAGGTCAGGATGTTGTGGATGATCGGCACGAGCAGGAACGCGGTGAGCAAACACGTGATGCCGATGTTCGCGGTGAGACGCGCGCCCAGTCGGTCGTTGGTACTGCCAACCGCGGTGACTTGCAAGAGGACGCTCACGAGGCCGAACGAGGCGAAGAAATAGCTCGTCTGCGTTCCGTTGAAGCCGAGCGCCTCCTTGAAGAGCAGCGTGATCACGCCGAACCATGCGTACAGCGAGAGCGAGAACGCCCACAGCTGGACCAGCAGCGGGGCGAGGCGTCGATCGGTGAGCGAACGCCAGATGTCCGAGAAGGTCGCCACGTGCGACCGTTCGTCCTTGCTCGTCGACTCCGGCAACATGAAGATCGTCAGCAGCAACGTCAGGAACTGGATCGCAGCAGCCGCATAAAATGGCGCGGAATAGTTGTAGCGGGCTAGTAAGAACCCGCCCAGCAGGGGCCCGAATACGATGCCCGCGCTGAACGCCGCGCCGACATAGCCGAAGGCGCGCGCGCGGTCCTTAGGCTCGACGAGATCAGACACGTATGCCTGGGTCACGCTGATGTTGCCGCCCGAGAGCCCCTCGATGATGCGCGCGAGGAAGACGATCGGTAAAGTGGTCGCTCTCGCGAGCATCGTCCAGCCGATGATCGCGCCGATCTGGCTGATGATCAACACACGTTTGCGCCCGAACCGGTCGCTCACGTTGCCCCAAATCGGTCCGGCGATGAACTGACAGGCTGCGAACGTCGAGAACAGCAGTCCGACCGTCAGATCCGAAGCGCCGAAATGCTTGACGAAGAACGGCAGGATCGGGATGAGGATCGAGAATCCCAAGATATCGATGAACGTGATGCCGAGGATGGGCAGGATGCGGGCGACCATAGCGTCCGCCTTTTTCTCGCGTTCGCCCGCCAATCACCTCTGAGCGGGAATGCGTTGCCATCTTTCGAACGAGCGGGACGTGATTCCATCGCATCGCCAGGCGCGTACGCTCGCGAGCGCACTGGCGGTGCTCCTCTTTTCGCCGGCGTGTGCGCTCGCCGATTCCGACCTCGCAGCTCGCTACATCGTCATTCCCGCCTCGCCGATCAATCCGAAACCGGTGCAGGCCTCCACTGCCACGCTGTTCCAAAAGCTCACTGCGGATTTCTTCCTGCAGGACGACGGCACGATGTACGTGCAGACCGGCGACATCCCCGCGATGTGGCTGCGCGACTCATCGGCGCAGACCAGACCATACGTCCGCTTCATCGCGCAATTCCCCAAGCTCGCTCAGTACATCCGCGCGGTCATCGAGCGCAATGCCAAGAACGTGCTGACCGATCCATATGCGAACGCCTTCACCGCCGGCTACAAGATCTGGGAGGAGAAGTGGGAAGTCGATTCGCTCGCCTACCCGCTGACGCTCGAGTACACGTACTGGCGGCGTACCGGCGATCGCTCGATGTTCACGCCGCGGCTGCACTGGGCGTGGCAGCATACGATCGCGACGTATCGGTGCGAACAGCACCACGCCACGTGCTCGCACTACCGGTCGCGCTTCCTCATGAGTGGCCGCGGCGCGGATTTCGCGTACACCGGCATGATCTGGTGCGCGTTCCGGCCGTCGGACGATCCGGTCCGCTATCCGTACAACGTGCCGCAGAACATGTTCGCCGTCGTCGCGCTGCGCGAGCTTGCGGAGATGGCGCAGGCCGGCTATCGCGATACGAAGCTGAGCGCGCAGGCGGCGCAGATTGCCGATGAGGTCGACGCCGGCATCCAGCGTTACGGCGTCGTCTACGACATGGCGCGCGGCGCGTGGATCTACGCCTATGAAGTCGATGGCTTCGGCACGAACCTGCTGATGGACGACGCGAACATCCCAAACCTGATCACCGCGACGTACTACGGGTACGCGGTTCCGGGCAGTCCGATCTACCAGAACACCAGGCGCTTCGCGCTCTCGCCGGATAACCCGTATTACTACAGCGGCAAGTACGCCACCGGACTGGGCAGTCCGCACACGCCCACCGGCTGGGTGTGGCCGCTCGGCATCGTCGGACGCGGGCTCACCGCGGACACGGCGGCGGACACCGCCGCTGCGATCCGCACGGTGCAAGGGACGACCCAAGGCGAAGAGCTGTTCCACGAGAGCTTCGACCCGAACGATCTGAGCCGCTTCACGCGCACGTCCTTCGGCTGGTTCGAAGCGTTGTACGCCGAGTTGCTCTTCCGCAGCGCGTGCGGCTTCGACCCGGATCCCTTGCCCGCACCCGGCGCAGAAGTGAAATTCGACTACGATGAACAGCGCACGCCGGTCGTCGTCGCGCCGCCGCAGCTGTGGCTCAACGCCGACACCGCGATCAATGCGATCGGAGAGCTGCTGCAGGAGGGGACTACGGGATCAGAGTGAGTGTGCGTCCGACGCGTTCGAATGCGGACAGCGCGCGATCGAGATGCGCGCGCTCGAGCGCCGCGCTCATCTGCACGCGGATGCGCGCCGTTCCCTCAGGCACGACCGGGTAGCCGAAGCCCGTCACGAAAACGCCTTCTTTGAGCAGCGCATCGCTCATCTTGATGGCGAACGACGTCTCGCCGACGATGATCGGGATGATCGCGCTGTCGCCCTCGAGGGGCCCGTAACCCAGCTTTTTGAGTCCCGCGCGGAAGTACGCGATGTTGTCGCGCAATGTGGTCAAGAGCTCCGGATGCCCGTCCAGCTCGTCGATCGCCGCGAGCGCGCTGCACGCCACCGTCGCCGGCAGCGCGTTGGAGAACAGCTGCGGCCTCGATTTTTGGATCAGCGTCTCGACCAGGTCGTCCGAGCCGGCCACAAAGCCGCCGGCCGCGCCGCCGAGCGCCTTGCCCAGCGTGCCGGTGATGATGTCGATCTGTCCGGTCAATCCGAAATGTTCGATCGTGCCGCGTCCGGTGCGCCCCATGACGCCCGTGCCGTGGCTGTCGTCGACGATGGTGACCGCGTTGTACCGCTTGGCGAGCGCGACGATCTCCGGCAGTTTCGCAAGATCGCCCTCCATCGAGAACACGCCGTCGGTGATGACGAATTTCGTCATGTCGGGCGCAAGATTGGCGAGCTTGGCTTCGAGGTCGGCCATGTCCGCATGTTTGTAGCGCAGCCGTTGCGCCTGCGTCGCCATGCGGCACCCGTCGATGATCGATGCGTGGTTCAGCTCGTCTGAGACGATCGCCGTGCCCTCGACGGCGATGGTCGGGATGAGTCCGGTATTGGCGGCCCAGCACGACACGTACGTGAGCGCGTTCCCCGTGCCGAGGAATTGGGCGATGCGCTCTTCGATGCGCTTGTGGATGTCGAGCGTGCCGCAGATGAAGCGCACGCTCGCCGTCCCCGCGCCGTAGTGCCGCAGTCCCTCGATGCCGGCCTCGACGACGCGCGGATTGTCGGCCAGGCCGAGATAGTTGTTGCTCGAGAGCACGATCGCGTCGCCGGTCTCGGCCATATGCACGGTCGCAGCCATCGGCGTCGTGATGTGGCGCAGATGTTTGTAGGTGCCGGCGTCGCGCAACGCGTCGAGGTCAGTCCGCAGCTTGCGGTTGAAGACCTGATTCACGCGGTGATGCCGCCGCTCAAATCCAGGACGATCTTCACCGCGCTGCCGTCCTTGAGCATCGCGAAGCTCTCCTCGAAACGCTCGAGCGGCAGCACGTGGGTGATGATCGGCGCGAGATCGATGCGCCGGCTCTTCACGAGCGCCTGCATCTGATACCACGTCTCGAACATCTTGCGCCCGAAGATCCCGAACACCGTGAGGCCCTTGAAGATGATGTGCTCGGCCAGCTTGATGTTGACCGTGTCGGACGGCAAGCCGAGCAGCGCGGCGCGGCCGCCGTTGCGCACCATGCTCAGGCCGAGGTCGAGGGCGGCACCATTCCCACTCATCTCGAGCAGGACGTCGGCGCCGTCACCGTTCGTGAGAGCGAGCACGCGGTCGCGCACCCCGGCCAAGCGCGAATCGAAGACCTCATCGGCGCCGAGCGTGCGGGCCAGCTCCAACTTGTGCGGATTGATGTCGATCGCGATGACCTTTGCGGCGCCGGCCGCACGCGCGACCGGAATCGCCATCAAGCCGATCGAGCCGACGCCGGTGATGACGACGCTCTTGATGCTGACATCGGCGGTCATCACCGTGTGCACGGCATTGCCGAGCGGATCGAAAACCGCAGCCCAGTCATCCGGCACGGCGGCGTCCAATCGCCAGACGTTCTCTTCAGGCATCGCGATGTAGTCGGCGAAGCAGCCGTCGCGATCGACGCCGATGATCTGCACGCGCTCGCACAGATTGGCTTGCCCGGTTCGGCACAGCAAACACGTGCCGTCCACCACGTGACCCTCAGCGCTGACGCGCTCGCCGGCTTCGATACCGCGCACGGCGTTGCCAACTGCGGCGACGGTGCCCATGAACTCGTGTCCGACGATGACCGGCGGCACGATGCGGCTTTGCGCCCACTTATCCCATTCCCAGATGTGCAGATCGGTGCCGCAGATGCCGGCGCGGCGCACGCGGATCAGGACGTCGGTCGGGCCGATGGCGGGCACCGGGACCTCGCGCAGCGACATGCCGGGGCCCGGCCGTTCCTTGACCAGCGCGCGCATCGTCTTCGGCAACGCGCCAGCGCGCGGCGGCTCGGTCTTCGCCGCCGTACTCATCTTCATGACTGTGCGCTATTCTGATGGGCAGGCGCACGCGCCTTCGCCCGTTAACGCACGCATTGATGTCACGCGGCAAGAAGCAGCGTAGATCCAAACGTCCGAGCACCCGCAAGCGCGTCGCGCACGCGCGAGAGAAGCTCGAGGTGCAGCGTCGGCGCGCCGCACGCCCGATGCTTCCCGTCAACACGCAAGCGCAGGTGAGCGAAACGCTCGTCGAGCGAAAGCGGAAGCTCGAGCGGCGCCGCGCGCAGCGCAAGGATTGGGACTCGCTCTAACCTTCGCGGCGCGGCCAGTGCCGCGGCGCGAGAGGCGCGGCCGCGGGGGTATGCGAATAGCGAACGCCTGTTCGCATGCTGACCATAGACGACGTCTTGGGCCCGCGCGGCCTTGTCGCGCAGACACTGACCGGATACGAGCGCCGGCCGGCGCAGATCGAAATGGCGAAGCTCGTCAACCGCGGGCTGCTCGAGCACGTGCACGTCATGGTCGAAGCGGGCACGGGCACGGGCAAGTCGCTCGGTTACCTCGTGCCCGCGATCTTGTCGGGCCAGCGCGTCGTCATCTCGACGGCGACCCTCGCGCTGCAAGAGCAGCTGCTCACCAAAGACATCCCGTTGCTGCTCGGCGCGTTGGAGCGCTCGAGCGCGTTCGATCGGACGCGCTCGAAGGAGTCTGTGCGGGTCGTCGTGCTCAAAGGCCGGCACAACTATGTTTGCCGCGACAAGCTCGAGACGCTGCGCAAACGGCTGACGCTCGGACTGGATGGACAGGAACGGGAGCTGTTTCGCTGGGCCGGCCGCACCGACACGGGCGATCGCGCAGAATTGGATTTCATCCCAGCCGACGCATTATGGCGCGACGTGGACACCGACGCCGACGACTGCCTGATGGAGGCCTGCTCGTTCTTCGGCCCGGAACGCTGCCATCACATGCGCGCGCGCGAGGCGGCGCGCCACGCGGATATCGTCGTCGTCAATCACGCGCTGTTCTTCATCGATCTTGCCAGCGGCGGCGGATTGCTTCCGCCGTACGATTACGCCGTGCTCGATGAGGCTCACCAGATCGAAGAGTGGGCGACGGCCGCCTTCTCGAGCGCGCTTTCGCGCGCCGGCGTCGCACGGCTGCTCGCGAAGATCGAGCGCGCCTACGCGTTCAAGGATGTGCTCAAGGCAGAGCTGTCCATGGCGGCGGACGACTTCGGCGCTGCGCTCGCAGACGGTCCCGTCGGGCGCTATCCGCTTGACAAGAACGCGCGCGCGATCGCGCTGCTGGATCCGCTCCAGCGCGCGCTGTATCGCACCGAGAATTGGATCGCCGAGCATTGGTTGCGCGGCGCGCGCTTTCCGCAGCTCGGTGAAGCGGCGCTCGAGCGCCGGCGGGACCTGCTCTCCAGCGCGGTCGCGTCGATGGCGCAAACCATCGAGCGCCTGCGGCTCAACCTCGACGGCTACATTTGCTGGGTCGAGCGCGAGAGCGAGCGCCGGGATTCGTACGCCGCCGTCTGTGCGCCGGTCACCGTGGCTCCGACGCTGCGCGAGCGGCTGTTCGACAACACGCGCTGCGTTGTCATGACGTCGGCGACGATCGCCACTGCCGGCGACTTCGAATACCTGCGGCGCCAGGTCGGTCTCGAGCAGACGCCGGTGGATGAGCTGGTGCTCGAGTCGCCGTTTGACTTCGGCACGCAAGCGATGCTCTATCTGCCGCCCGAGCGGCTCAACCCGAAAGATCCCCGGTTTGCACGCCGCGCGATCGGCATCATCGACGGCGTGCTGCGCGCCACGCACGGCCGCGCGTTCGTCCTGTTCACGTCGTACGCAGTGATGCGCGAAGTCGCCGCAGCGATGGTGCCGGCGCTGCCCTTCCCGTGCCGCGTGCAAGGCGAATCGCCCAAATCGCAGATCCTCGAGTGGTTTCGGGCGGAGAAGGCGCCGGTGCTCTTCGCCACGGCGTCGTTTTGGGAAGGGGTCGACGTCATCGGCGACTCGCTGTCGTGCGTGATCGTCGATCGCATCCCATTTCCGCCGCCCGATGATCCGGTCATCGCAGCCCGTTCCCAGATGTTGGAGACGCACGGCGCGAGCGCGTTCGACGCGCTCATGGTGCCTGCCGCGATCACGCGGCTTAAACAAGGGTTGGGGCGGCTTATCCGCTGCCGTTCGGATCGAGGCCTGATGTGCGTGCTCGACGGGCGGCTCGAAACCATGGCCTACGGCCGGCGCATCCTCGAAGCGCTGCCGCCTGCGCGGCGCGTGCACTCGCTCGAGGAGGTCTCTGCCTTCCTCGATGTGGAGCGAGTCTTATGAGCGCCGCTACAGCGCGCGCGGATGCGCGGCGAAGAAATCCCAGATCGCGCTGCCCGCGTTGAAATCGTGGCTGACTTTGCCGATCATGAACGCGGGCAGATACTGCGGGCCATCGGGCCAGGTGTGTCCGCCGTTCTCAATCGTATAGAGTAGCACGGCAGAGCCGCCCCGGCAGCGACTAAAGGTTTGGACACGCGTCGTCGTGCCGTCCGGCGGCTGCGCTTGCGGTAAGGTGTCGCGCGACGGCGTGGGGTCGCAACCGTCGATCGCCGCCCACGTCGAGGCCGCTTGCGACACCGGCATCGACTCGCCTTGTCCGCCGATCGCTGCAGCGACAGGGCCGCCATTGAACAGCACGAGCGGATCAGCCGTGCCGTTGATCATCATGATCGACACCGGGCCGTTGCAGTGCGGCGCGGAGCCCGCTGCTAAGGATCCTGCCACGGGCGCAATCGCCGCGATTTCGTCGCCCAGATCGCACGCGAGCCGAAACGAGAAGAATGCGCCGTTCGAGATGCCGGTCGCGTAGATGCGTTTTGGATCGATGCGATACTGGGCCTCAAGCGACGCGATCAGTGCGCGGATGAACGCAACGTCGTCGTCGCCGCTCAGCGCGGGCGTGCGGCCGTCCTTCCAATGACGGTTCAGGCCTTGCGGATAGACCGCGATAAAATCATTCTTGTCTGCGACCGGGTCCATTCCCGCCAGCGACTCCATACCCGCAGCTGCGCCGCCGCCGCCGTGGAGAACCAGCACAAGAGGCACTGCGTGCACTCGGTCGTACGACGGCGGCACGTGGATGATGTACTCGCGCTGAGCGCCGCCGATTTCGATCGTCGAACGTGAGCCGCTCGCCGCATCAGCGGACCCTTGCAGGGGACGCAAGCCTGACAGCATCAGGATGGCCACAAATACGGCGAGGCGTCTCATGCGAGCATTGTCGCTCAGATGCGCTCGACCGCGCCCAAATCGCGCGTGAGAAGGCGGTGAGCCCCACGTGAGAGCCGTCCCGCGAAAGGGACGCGTTCGCGCTTCGCCGTACACTGGATTAGCACTCTCCTGTGCCGACTGCTAAAACGATGTCGAAAGAAACAAACAAAGCTTCCGAGCCTGCGCCCACGCCGGAATTGGACCGCCGCAAGACCTCGATCCTCGGCACGGTCGTCTATGAGTATATCGCGACGGGTGAGCCCGTCGGCTCGGCGACGCTGACGCAAAAATACAATCTCGGCGTGAGTCCGGCCACCGTGCGCGCGGAGATGGCGGCACTTGAAGATGAGGGCTATCTCGATCAGCCGCACACGTCGGCCGGTCGAGTGCCGTCTGATCTCGGCTACCGATACTACGTCGACCGTCTCATCCAACCGGAAGTGCTCGGCACCGAAGAGCGCGAGCTCATCCGCACTGAGATCCATCGCGCGCGCACGCAGCTCGACAGCGCCGTCGACCATGCGTCGCACGTGCTGTCGAATCTGACGCGCAGCATCGCGTTCGCCGTCTCGCCACGCCTCGATAGCCAGACCTATCGCCACTTGCAGCTCATCTGGGTCAACGCGCATCACGTGCACGTCGTGCTCGTCACCGAGCTGGGCACCGCGGCGCAGGCCACCATCGAGAGCGCCCGTGAGGTCGATCCCGACCAGTTGACGCGCGCGTGCAACACGCTGAACGCGCGGCTCGCGGGGCGGCGCTTGAACGAGATCAATGCGGCCTTGCTGACCGAGCTCACGCGCGACAACGCATTGCCGGCCGAGCTGTTGCGCGCGCTCGCCGCGATGTTCGCGACGCACGGCGACCTCGAGCTCGAGCGCCGGCTCTTCGCGGGCGGCGCCAACAACCTGCTCGACCAGCAAGAGTTCCGCGACTTCCGCACGCTGCGCGCGATTTTGGAGCTGCTCGAGGAGCAGCAGACGCTGTATCGCTGGCTGCAAGAATCGCTGCAGCACGAAGGTGCGACGGTGAGCATCGGCCACGAGCTTGGCAGCGCGGACATGAACGAGTGCAGCGTCGTCACGATTCCGTACAAGGTCGGCGACCGCACCGCCGGCGCGCTCGGCGTGCTCGGGCCGCGCCGCATGCAATACGCGCGCTTGCTCTCGCTGATCAGTCACGTCGCGGACAGCCTCAATACGTTGTTCCAGAACGAGACGCCCGCGTAGCATGCCGTCAAAACGCGACTATTACGAGGTGCTCGGCGTTGCGCGCGACGCGGCGGAGGCCGACATCAAGCGCGCGTACCGCAACCTCGCACGCCGCCACCACCCTGATGTGGTCACGAGCGCGGACAAGGCCGCCGCTGAAGCGCGTTTCAAGGAGATCAACGAGGCGTATGCGGTGCTATCCGACGGTGAGCGACGCGCGCAATACGACCGCTTCGGACACGCCGACGGGCAGGGGATCCCCAACTTCGGAGATTTCTCCCAGTTCGGCGATCTGTTCGAAGCGTTTTTCGGCAGCGCCGGACGCGGCCGGCGCCAACCGCAGCGCGGCGCCGACCTGCGCTACGATCTGAGCATTGGGCTCGAGGACGTGCATGACGGCGCGGAGCGCGAGATCACCTACACGCACCTCGGCCGCTGCGAGACGTGCGGTGGAACCGGATCCGCCGACAAGGCGGCGCCGGTGACGTGCCCGCAGTGCCGCGGCAGCGGCCAGGTGCGTTCGACCCGCAACACGATGCTCGGACAATTCGTGACGACCGGCGTCTGCCCGCGCTGTGGCGGCAGCGGCGGCGTCATCGCCAACCCGTGCCGCGCGTGCCACGGCCATGGCAGGCGGGAAATGAGGAAGACGCTCACGGTCAAGGTGCCCGCGGGCGTCGAGGAAGGCACGCGCCTGCGCTTTGCCGGACTCGGCGAAGCCGGCGAGCGCGGCGCTGCGAGCGGCGATCTCTACGTCTTCTTGACGATCGAACCGCATGACGTCTTCGAGCGCGACGGCGCGAATCTGCATTGCCTGACGGACGTGTCATTCACGCAGGCGGCGCTCGGCGCGAAGCTCGAGGTCGAGGGGCTCGACGGCGTGGCCTCGCTCGAGCTCCCTGCCGGCACGCAAAACGGCACGCGCTTTCGCATTCCCGGTCGCGGGCTCGCGCGCGCTCGCTCGAGCGGTCGCGGAGATCTAATCGTCGAGATCAACGTCGTCGTGCCCGAGCGGCTCACGCGCAAGCAGCGCGAGCTGCTTGAGGACTATGCCAAAGCGGGCGGCGAAACGATTCCGGAACCGAGCCTCCTCAAGAAGGTCAAGCGGGCGCTCGGCAACGAGTGAGGCGCACCCATTGAGGCGCGTCACGCTCGAGGTCGCAGCGGACGATGCAGGCCGGGCCGCTGCGTTGCTGGCGGGCGCGAGCGGTGCGCTTGTCGCAGCCGACCACCGCGAGGGCGCTCGGACAGCAGCCGTGAGCGTCTATCTCAAGGAAAGCGCCGCCGCGAAAACGATGCGCCGCCTGCGCCCACTGATCGCGGCGCACGTGCGCGATGGCGTTCTGCGTCGCGGCGCCCTTCGCGAGACGACCGTCGCGGCGGCCGATTGGGCTGATGAGTGGAAGAAGTATCACGGTCCGCTGCGCCTCGCGCATCACTTGTACGTCGTCCCGACGTGGCATACCAGCTTCAAGGCGCCGAGTGGATCCGAGGTGCTCACGCTCGATCCGGGCATGGCCTTTGGCACCGGCCGGCACCCGACCACCCAGCTCGCGGTGCGTCTGATGCTCGAACGCGTGCGGCCTGGCGATGTCGTTGTAGACGCAGGCTGTGGCAGTGGCGTTCTCGCCTTGGCCGCGATCGTGCGCGGCGCGCGGTCCTTCGCGTTCGACGCCGACGCCGTTGCCGTGCGCGTTGCGTTGGACAATCTTTCGCGCAACGGCGTTCGCGCGGAGGCGATCGTCCATGCGAATCAGATCCCCAAGCGGTTTCCGCTCGCGGACCTCATCGTCGCGAACATCGACGCACCGGCGCTCGCCGGCCTTGCGAAATCCTTGGCGGCAAATCTGAAGCGCGGTGCAGCGCTGATCAGCAGCGGCGTCACCGCGCGCAACCGGCTCGAGCTGCTCGCCGCGTTCGCGCTCGCGGGCTTGCGCTTTTGCAGCGAGCACCGGCAAGGCGTATGGTTCGCATACGTCCACGAGAAGCCATGAACGCACCGCGTTTCTTCACGGATGCCCCGTGCAGCGCTGGCGCGCTCGTCGACTTGGGCGCGGAGGACACGAACCATGCGACCCGCGTGCTGCGGCTGCACGACGGCGACGCGCTGGTGGTCATCAACGACGGTGTCGCTTGGGATGCGACGCTGCGCGGAAGCGACAGTCGCCAGCCGCGCGCGGAGCTGACCGGCCGGCGCGACGAACAGGGCGGCGAACTGCCCGTCGCAACCACCGTCATCCAAGCGATCACCAAAGGGACGAAGTTCGACGACGTGGTGGAGAAGACGGTCGAGCTCGGTGCGCGGCGCATCGTGCCCGCGATGTGCGAGCGCAGCTACGCCCAGGCCGGTGACGCGAAGATCGAACGCTGGCGGCGCATCGCTCGTGCCGCAGCGCAGCAGTCGCGGCGCCGCTATATCCCGGTGATCACCGCTGCCGCACCGTGGGCGCACGCGCTCGCGCTCGTGAGGCCGACGATCGTCGCGTACGAGGACGCGCCCGCCGGCTCGTTCGCGCAAGCCGTGCGCGAAAGCGGCAATGCGCGCGAGATCGCGCTCGCGGTCGGACCCGAAGGCGGGCTCGCGCCGGCCGACGTCGAGGCGGCGCGCGCGGCGCGCTGCGCGCTGGTCTCGCTCGGCCCGACCATCTTGCGCACGGAGACCGCAGCCGCCGCGATGCTCGCCGCGCTTGCGTCGACCGCCGGCTGGTGGTGACGGCCAAGGTGACCGTTTTCATCGAAAGGAACGCCCCAAGCGAATGACCGCCCCCTACGACGTGTCCGTCGTCATCCCCACATATAATGAAGCGCAAGGCATCGAAAAGCTGATCGCCGCCGTCACGAACGTCTTCAACGAGGCCGGCATCAGCGGCGAGATCGTCATCGTCGACGATAATTCGCCGGACGGCACCGGCGCGCTGGTCGATTCGCTCGCCGCAAAGTATCCGGTGCGCTGCGTGCACCGCGCGGGCAAGCTTGGGCTGGCTTCTGCCGTCATCGACGGCTGGGCGACGTCGCAGTCCCCGATCCTGGGCGTCATGGATGCGGATTTCAGCCACGACCCGGAGGTCGTCGCGAAACTCATCGGCGCGATCCGCCGCGGCGAGTGCGAGCTTGCGATCGGCAGCCGTTATGTCGCCGGCGGTGGGATCACCAACTGGCCGTGGCGCCGCAAGATCACGTCGCGTGTCGCGATCGCGCTTGCACGCCCGCTCACGTCCGTGCGCGATATCACGTCGGGTTTTTTCTTCTTCAAACGCTCGGTCATCGACGGCGTGAAACTCGACCCCATCGGTTTCAAGATCGGGTTGGAAGTGATTCTCAAAGGGAAGTATTCGCGCGTCACGGAAATTCCATATGTTTTCACCGACCGAACTGCTGGGACGAGCAAACTCAATAGCGGGGAGATCGTCAACTACCTGAAGCAGTTATCGAAGGTCTATTTTGGGGGCCGCGCGTGACTCCGACGCCGAACTGGCTGCGTCGACGCGGCGCAAAGCCGCAGCCCGCCGACGACAAGCTCTGGGAGATCTGCCCGTCGTGCGGCGAGCGCATCTACATCAAGGATCTCGACGCGCAACAGCGGGTGTGCCCGAAGTGCGGGCATCATTTCCGTCTGCCCGCGCTCGACCGCATCGCACTGCTCGCCGACGGCGATTTCGATGAGATCGGCGAGAATTTGGTGACCGGCGATCCGCTGCAATGGTCTGACCGCGTGCCGTATCGCGAGAAGACGCAAGGCGACCGAACGAAGTCCGGCTTGCTTGAGGCGATCGTCGCCGGCTTTTGCACCGTCGAGCAGATCCCGATCGGGCTGGGCGTCATGGACTTCAATTTCCGCGGCGGCACCATGGGCGGCGTGGTCGGCGAGAAGGTCACGCTGCTCGTCGAGGAGTGCGCGCGTCGGCGCGTGCCATGCGTCATCGTCACATCATCCGGCGGGGCGCGCATGGAAGAAGGCATGATCGGCCTTATGCAGCTTGCCAAGACCAGCGGCGCGGTTGAGCGCTTCGGCGCACTCGGCCTCCCCTTGGTCACCATACTAACGGATCCCACCACCGGCGGTGTCTCCGCTTCATTCGGGTTTCAAGGCGATGTCGTCATCGCCGAAAGCGGCGCGGCGATCGGCTTCGCCGGCCGTCGCGTGATCGATCAGACGATCCGGCAAAAGCTGCCCGAAGGTTTCCAGACCGCCGAGTTCTTGCTCGAACACGGCCAGGTCGATATGGTGGTGCGCCGCTCGGATATGAAGGCGGCGCTGGCGAGCGTGCTGCGCTTTCTCATCGCCAAGGGCTATGGAGCGGTCGACGTCGCGCGACCGAAATCCGCGTGAACGTCATCGTCGAGCTCGAGAAGCCGCTGCTCGAGCTTGAGGCCAAGATCGAGGGCTTGAAGAAGCTGAACGAGACGCAACGCGTCGACTTCTCCGCCGAGATCCGCGCGCTCAATGAGAAAGCGGTCTCGCTCGAGGCGGAGATATTCGGCAATCTTACGCCTTGGCAGCGCGTGCATCTCGCGCGCCATCCGCGCCGCCCGCTCGCCATGGACTACATATCCAAACTGGATGGCTTCGTCGAATTGCACGGCGACCGTTCGTACCGCGACGACCCGGCGCTCGTGGCGGGCTACGCGTACTTGCGCGGCGTGCCGGTCTTCGTGCTCGGCCAGCAGAAGGGGCGCGACACCAAAGAGAACCTGTATCGCAGCTTCGGTATGGCGCATCCGGAAGGGTATCGCAAGGCGGCGCGTATCATGCGCCTGGCGGAGAAGTTCGGCAAGCCGCTCCTCACCTTTGTGGACACGCCCGGCGCATATCCGGGGATCGGCGCAGAGGAGCGCGGCCAGGCGGAAGCGATCGCGACCAACATCAAACTGATGGCCGGACTGCGCACGCCGATCGTCGTCAATATCGTGGGCGAGGGCGGCAGCGGCGGAGCGCTGGGGATCGGCGTCGGCGACCACATCGCGATGCTCCAACACGCGATCTACTCGGTCGCGTCGCCCGAAGCAGCTGCATCTATATTGTGGCGCGATTCGACCAAGGCGGAAGAGGCCGCGATGCGGCTGCGCTTGACGTCGGAGGATCTTTTCGAATTCGGCATCGTCGACGAGGTCGTGCCCGAACCGATGGGCGGCGCGCATCGCGATCCCGCCAAAGTCGTGGACGCCGTGCTTGCAGCGGATGCGCGCGCGCTCGACAAACTCATGTCGTTGAAGCCGGAACAACTGCTCGACCGCCGCTACGAGAAGTATCGAAAGATCGGCGCGCACGAGGAGATGGTGCTCGACCGTGCGGCGCGGTAGTATCGGACACAAGATCAGCCGGATGGCGGGCAAACCGCTCGGTCGCGAAGCGCGCAAGCGCCGCGAGCGCACGATGGCGCGCGTGACGAGGATTGCCGGCCGCATGCTGGCGCTAGCCGCTGCGCTGCTCGTCGCGATCTCGTTCTCCGTGCAAGCGTGGCGCGTCGGCTATCAGAACTATCAGCTGCACAAACAGATCGACGCGGTTGAAGATCAGAACCGCCAGCTCGCTGCCGACACCGTCAACCTGCGTAGAGACATCATCCTGTCGCGCGATCCGGAATATCTCGTGCCGTTGATCCACGAGCAGTTGGGCCTGACCAAGCCGAACGAGCTCTTCATCGAGGTCGCGACACCCGCCCCCAAATGACCGCCGACGGCGTGGAACCGATCCGAGGCGCGGTGCTTTCGTGCGGGCGATACGGTTGCGTCGTGCGGCTTATGGACGGCCGCTTCGCAAATCTGCCCTCGACCGATCCGGGCTACGGCCGCGTGCGCAGCGCGCTCGCGCACGCGCGAAAACCGCGCTTTCCGTTCGTCGTCTCCGAGCAGGACGGCTGGCTGTTGGCTCAGCTGGCATTGGGCGACGAGCCGACCGCGCCGGAGCTGCCGGCTGAGCGAGCGCCGCAAACGCAGGCGGACGCCGACTCCTCACTCGATGACAAGATCATCGAGTATCTGCGCCAGACCGAAGATTGGGATCCCAACGGCGCGATCGCAAGCCGTGCGCAGGAGGGCAAGGAAGCGCCTCGCGAGCGCTTACTTCCATTTGAGATGCGCGCCCGGCGCCAATACCGCGAATCGCCGAAACGGCCGCCGCGTAAGAAGCACTGACGTGCGGGCGGCCATCATTTCCGCGGGGACGAACTCGTGCCGGCTGCTGATCGCGCGTTACGAGAACGGCGACGTGCGAGCCGAGCACCACGACATTCGAGGGACCCGGCTGGGCGAGGGCGCCGGCGCCTCGGGTGCGCTGTCGACCGCGGCGATGGAGCGCACGCTGGATGCGATGGCGGAGTTCGCGCTGCTCGGCCGGCGAGCTGACCAACTCTTTGTGATCGGCACCTGCGCGCTGCGCGACGCGTCGAATGCTGCAGACTTCGAAGCGCGGGCCAACCAGATCACCGGCACGACCATGCGCGTGCTCACAGGAGAAGAAGAAGCGCGTGCGTCGTTCGATGGCGCGCTGTGGGCGCTCGCGAGCGCGGGCAAGACGCCGCGCCGCTGGTTGACCGTGGTGGATGTCGGCGGCGGAAGCACGGAAATCGCGGTCGGGGAGATTCAAGACCGGTTGGACGGCCGCAACGCGCGGGTGCAGTCGCTGCAAATCGGCGCGGTTCGGATGACAGAACGATTCTTCAAACACGATCCGCCGCTCGTACCTGAGATCACTGCCTGCCGTACGGCGGTGCGCCTCGAGTTGGCGCCGATCGCGCTCGAGCAGCTCGCGCCCGGCGCGTTGGCTGGTTCCGGTGGCGCGCTTGCGTTCGTCGGCGGCACTGCGGACACAGCCGCGCGCGTGTTGCACGGCTACGGGTCGTCCGACATGCGCGTGGCCGACATACGGCTTGCCGATCTCGGCGATCTGCTGCAACTCGTCGGGTCCTTGCCGACGGCGGAACGCAAGCGCTTGCACGGATTACCCGAATCGCGCGCTGACATCTTTCCGGCGGGCTTGGTCATTATCGACGAAGTCGCGCGACATGCTCAAGCGTCGTCGTTCTTCGTCTGCGAAGCCGACCTGCTGGTCGGCTATCTGCGCGAACGTCTCGCCGGCTAGGGTTTCACCGGCAGCGCGACAAACGGCTGTATCACCATCGTGGGATGATGGTGAAATCGGCAGACACAACAGACTTCAATTGGAGCCGAGGGCCGGGAAACCACCCTCGGGATGCGCTCAAAGTCGGCGAACTCTGTCGTCCGGGCGCCGGACGTGACAACGCCGAGCCAAGCTCCGGCAACGGGGAAGGTGTAGAGACTGGACGGGCGCGGCCTAACGCGTGATCGACGCCATGGCCATGGCACAGTCCGGACCGCAAAACGTGAGAACGGTGGCGAAAGCCATAGCGGCGCGAAAATCTGTTGCCCGCAAGGGCGTCCGGGTTCGAGTCCCGGTCATCCCATTCGACTACATTAGCGAGCGACTGCTTCGATCGTAAGCGAGATGTCGACGTTGTCGCCCACGACGAACGTCCCCCCCGGCGTCTGCTGCGCCCAGTTCAAACCGAAATCTTGACGCTTGATCGTCGTCGTCGCAGAATACGAAACGCGATGATGGCCGCGCCCGTCCACCGTCGTGCCATCGACGTGTCCCTGCAGCGTCACCGGCTTCGTGACGCCGTGGATCGTCAGATCGCCGGCCGCGGTAAATGTGTCGCCAGCGCCAGGCACGATATTCGTGCTCTTGAACTCAATCGTTTTGTACTGGGCGACATCGAGCCAATTCGCCGATCGGAGGTCATTGTCGCGATCGGTGTTGCGCGTGTCGATGCTGGAGGCGTCGAGCGTCGCGTCGATCGCGGTGGGCGTTTGATTTTCCCCGGAGGTCACGATCGTCGCTTGCGAGATGAGAATTGAGCCGCGGACATGCGTGACGCCGAGATGGATCACGCTGAACTCGGCAAGCGAATGCCCCGGATCAGCAGACCAGGTGACGTCAGCGGCGGCGGCCGAGGAGGACAACGGATCGACGGCGGCCGCGATCGCGGCGAGCGCCGCTGCGATTGGAACCTGAAGACGCACGATGGGATCTCTCCGATGCCGTGAATGGAGGCGCCCTAAGGCGACGCTTCCTGTTCTTGCAGTCCGCACCCTATGTCGTGTGCGCGTGCGAATGAACGCCGATGGTCGATCGGTCACCGATCCAGCGCGAGGGAGGGATCGCCCAGAATCGGGCCATTTCGTTGAGCGGCCCCGCGTAGCGCGCGCGGTTTTCCCTGAAGCTCGCCCACGCTGCGTCGTCATCGCGAATCGTCCACCCGGCGGCGGTGAGGGCGGCACACGCTTGGTCGAACTCCGAGCGTTCGATGCCGACGTCGGCCTCCTCGGGGATGTGGAAGTAGTGTGCAAGATCGCGGACGAGGTGGACGCCCATGATATGAAACAGCTTCGCCTGGCCGACGAGCGGGCTCTCCGTCAGTGTGAGCAGCAGCGTTGACGCGTCCAAGATGGCGCCAAGCGTTCCGATCCACGATTCATCGTCGTGACTGGAGCGGAAGTACATGAGGATGGGATACGCGAGATGCGACTCGAGCACGGAGGCGGCCCACGACTCGGCTTCTCGCAGCGCCTGCGCAAGATCGTCGTAGAGACGGAATTTCGAGGCCGTCTCGAGCAGCGTGACACCGGACGGCGGCGCGCCTGCGCGACCGCCCATCATAACGACGAAGATCTCCCGCTTTTGGAACGATCCGAAGATGGAGAACGTGAAGGAGATGGTGAGCGCGAAGAGCGCCAATCCCGTCGCGCCCGCCGCGAGGGTGAGCATCCTGGTCACGTGCCCGGTCGCGACGATATCGCCAAAACCGATCGTCAGCAGCGAGGCACCGGCGAAATAGATCGCGTCGATGAAGCTGTGCACCTCTGGCTGCGTGTGCGCTCGAAGCGCGTAGAAGATCAGACCGTACCCGACCAGCAGGCCGATCAGCCACGCGACGAGCAACGCGACGAGCATGAACGGCGCGAAGCGGCCTAGGAAATCTTCGCGCTGGTCAGCGTCGCGAATGCGCAGCGCAAAGGCGCGCCACGCGAGCCACGTCCCGCGAACGGCTCCTGCGCTCAGCCGCAGCGCCGGGGAGACCATTCTCGGTACGACGACCGCGGCGAACACGTCGTACAGCATCAATCCGACGATGACGGCGCCAATCGCGAGCGACAGCCAATCAAGCGCGCTCATTGCGAAACGAGCCCGCCAGCCGCGAATGCGGCGATTTCTTCAGACGGGCGTCGTCCAGATATGCCGTCCGCGACGTTGCGGCCGTTGAGCGCGCCGAACTTGAATCCGTGGCCCGAGCAGGCGCTGAGCACCCACGCGGCGCCAAACCGCTCGATGATGAATTGCTCCTCAGGCTGCACGGTGTAGAAACACGTGCGCGACGATTTGATGTGGTACTGCTCGAAGTCGCGCAGCGTCCTGCGAGCCTGTTCGAAGACCTCGCGCGCCTCGGCTTCCGCTGGTTCGCGATCGGCGTCGGGCTGCCCGGTGAGGCTGAAACGATGATCGCCGACCTTCATGTCGGTGCCGCCGTAGGGCGGGACCAGATAGAACCCAGCGCCGTCGAGATCCATAAGCATCGGGCCGTGGCGCCAATGCTCGGCATACTGCGGCGGCGGTTCAACGTAGGCGACCACTTGGCGCGACGGCGTGACGCGCGCCGCCAGCGATGGAACAAGCCGGCTCACCCACGGACCGGCCGCGACCACGATCGCGTCAGCGTCGATCGCCGAACCATCTTCGAGTACGGCTTTGGCGGTGACCGCATCGATGCTCGCCACCCGCGTGGATTCCAGCAAACGCGCGCCCTTGCCGGGCAAGAAACGCGCCAGCGACTCGAGGATGCGCGACGCGAAGAGCTCGCCGCCCGAGTCCAGGTGCAGCGCATAGCGCATGCCGTCTGTTCGCAGCATCGGAAAGATGCGTCCGACGTCGGCAGGTGATAAGCGCGTTGCCTCGACGCCCACCCGCGCGAGTGTGTTCGCGGACCAATCAGTCCAGCTGTCCTCGTCGCGGGCGATCGCCAGCGTGCCGGTGCGAGCATACAGCGTCTCGCCAAGGTCGGCCCACATCAGGTCCCAGGCGCGATATGCGTCTGACACCATGCGCGTGTAGCCTTCGCTTGCACCATAGGGAAAGCGGATCAAACGGTTCTGATCGTTCGATGATGCGAGCGGATTTGGGATCGCTCCTTGCTCGATCACCGTGACGTCGTGCCCATCGCGCGTGAGCGCCCACGCGCTCGAAAGGCCGTTGATGCCGGCGCCGATCACCGTGATCTTCATCGCCGCTGTGCATTCAAGGCGCTCGAAAGGCGACCCTAGTCGGTTGCGCCAAGCTCATGCACATGGCGCTCGCGGTCAACGACTACACCGTGCTCAAGAGCGTTCGCGCGGTTTGCCCGCGCTGCTTCGCAGACGACCCGGCCTTCGATCCGCAGTGGCCCGACGACATCGCCGACGGGCATCTGGTCACGCGCGACGGCAAGATCTATCTGCGCCGCTACTGCCGGCGCGGTCATGGCGAAGTATGGTCGCTGTACGAAGAAGACCTCGAGCTGTGGCAGTACTTGCAGCAGTGGCGCGTGCCGACCAAGATCATCAACGCCGACACGCGCGAGCTGTTTCCGCCCCCAACCGGCTACGAGCATGGCCTCGGGCCCGCGCACCTGCAGCACACGTGCATCTTTTTGCTCGACATCACGTCGCAATGCAACCTGTCGTGTCCAGCGTGTTATGCGCAGTCAGGTCCGAAGCAGACGCACTACCTGCCCGTGGAGAGCATCCTTCGCTCGGTTCACACCGCGATCGAGCGCGAAGGCGGACGCCTCGATGTGGTGATGATCAGCGGCGGCGAGCCCACCGTCCATCCGCAGATCGTCGAAATCTTGCGCGAGCTCGCCGCGCTGCCCGTCACGCGCGTGCTGCTCAACACGAACGGCATTCGCATCGCGAGCGACAAAGAGTTCGTCGCGTTCTTGCACGACCACCGCAAACGCATCGAAGTGTACCTGCAGTACGACGGACAGCGCGAGCAAACCCACATACAGCTGCGCGGGCAGGACCTGCGCGAGATCAAGCGTCGCGTGCTCGAGCGGCTGTCGGCTGCAGGTGTGTTCACCACGTTGGTCATGGTCGTGACGCGCGAGAACCAGGACCTGATCGGCGAGGTGCTCGACACGGCACTCGGCACGCCGTTCGTCGGTGGCGTGATGTTCCAGCCGGTGTTCGGCTCGGGCCGCGCGCCGCGATTCGACTCGATGGACCGGGTGACGACGACCGGCGTCCTGCGTCGCATCGAGAGCCAGTGTTCGCGAGTGAAGGCGGACGATCTCATCGCTTTGCCCTGCAGCCATCCCGATTGCTGCTCTATCGGCTACGTCGTCAAAGGCAACGACGGCTCGTATCGCAGTCTCGCGCGGCTGGTCGGCCACGACGTGTTGCGTGCGAACCTTGGCGTCGTGGGCAACACGATCGCGTTCGCCGATACCTTGACGATCGTCCGCGACGCGTTGGCGGGACTGATGTCCGAGTCCATGACGCTCTCACGGCCCGAGCTCGTGGGACATTTGGCGTCGCTGTGCACCGCATGCGACTTCGGCGGCGTCGCGGCGCTGATCGGCGCGGCGTTCCGCAAAGACGCGTCGCATGATTTCGTCGGCAATCGCGTCAAGCGCATCACGATCAAACATTTCATGGACGCCGACACGCTGATCTCGGAGCGCCTCGAACAGTGCTGCGTCCATGTCGGGAGCGCCGGCAACGATCCGGTGCGCATGCCGTTCTGTGCGGCGCGGCTGTTCCCCAAGGTGCGCAGCAAGGCGCTTGAGGGCGCGACGACCCGTGCGGAGGTAGCGATGTACCATGGCGGTTGACAATCCGGCCCTCGAAGCCAGGCGTCAGCGCGGCGAGATGGTCGAAGGCTGGGCGTTCACGTTCTGCAAGGCTGCCTTCTTGGCGCTGCTCTTCGGCAAGTACACGCTGCTCGCGACCGCGGCGATCGCGACCGGACTGTATCTGTATGCCGCCGCGTCCGGCGTGCGCGAGTGGCGCTGCTTCGTGAAACCACCCTGGGTCGTCATCGCGATGGCCGGCATCGCCGCATTTCAAGTGTATTGGCAGTTCTTCCGTGGCTGACCGGCGCTTGGACACGCCGTGCGAACATTGCGGCAAGCCGCTGCAGGCGAACATGTCGGTCTGCCCCAACTGCGGATCGTTCAATCTCTCGCCTGAGCGGCAACGCTACCTCGCGCGAAAGAACAGGACCTGGATAATAGTTCTCGGCTCGTTCGTGGGCTGCGCGGTGCTCGTGCCGGTCGCGTTGTTCCTTGGTGCGCTCGCGATATGCAGCAACCTTGGAAATGGTGGAATGCACTAAGGAGATGTCCGCATGATCGTCGTTTCTGCTGTGTGTTACGCGCTCGGCTACCTCGCGGGGCTCGCGGCGTTCGGCTACATGGCGCGCCGCCGCGGCATCGCGACGACCGGCGTCTGGATGCTCATGAGCGCGGGGCTCGTCGGTGGACTCGCCGGCGCGAACCTCACGCAATTGATCGCGACCGGCTCGCCAGGCAAGACGCTGTTGGGCGGAATCGTCTGCGGCTACATCGCCGTCGTGCTCATGAAGCGGTATCTCGGCATCGTACGTCCGACCGGCGACTTGTTCGCGATGGGCCTCGCCGCTGGAGAGGCCGTCGGACGCTGGGGTTGTTTCTTCGGTCAATGCTGCTACGGCAAGATCGCGACTGGCCTTCCGTGGGCGGTATACGAGCACGGCGCGTATCGCCATCCGACACAGGCCTATCTGGCGCTGGCTGCCACCGCGATATTCATCGTCCTGTGGCAGCTGCATCGCAAACCCCTGCCTGAGAACGCGCTGTTCTATCTCCAGGGGCTGCTGCTGTGCAGCTCGCGGTTTGCGATCGAGTTCTTCCGAGAAGGACCGGCGCTGCTGGCCGGGCTCACGCT
Organism: Vulcanimicrobiota bacterium; assembly: GCA_019237415.1. Lineage (GTDB taxonomy): Bacteria > Vulcanimicrobiota > Vulcanimicrobiia > Eremiobacterales > Eremiobacteraceae > JAFAHD01. The sequence continues at coordinate 17,879 of JAFAHD010000007.1, read as the reverse complement.
CGCGCAGTACGCTTGCTTGGCCGGGCTCGCGTTCTTCGCGTATAAGATGATGGAACTGGCCGCAAAGGAGATGGCGCCATCGCGAATTGCGCACACTGCGGCGGTCCACTAGAACCGTCGGCGACGACCTGCCCGAACTGCGGCCACGCAGTTGCGCTTGCGCAGCCGGCTACACCAGGGTTGACGCCGGCGCGCGATCCGTACGCGTTCCAGTACGGGTTTGCCGGCTGCTTCCTCGGCGGCATCGTCGGTACGGTGCTGGCAGTACTGGGCCTCGCGGCAGGGCTTAGTTCGCAGGGGCGGCCATCGCGTATCGGAATGAGCATCACCGTCATCGTCGTGGACGTCGCGCTCGCCATTCTGGCGTTCATGGCGTACCGATGGTGGGCACCCAGGTCGCGACATCCAAGCTTCCTTCAAGCTTTTGCCGTGGCGTTCGCAATCATCGGTCTTGGTGGGCTTACCTTGTGTTCCGGTGCGCTCTGGGGTGCCTTTAGCGGTGTCGCGTTGGCATCGCCGGTCGTCACCGCTCCGACGCAAAGCATCCCGATCGGCACGGTTCGTTTCGACAAGTATGGTCCCGCGAACGATCCCGCGCCAGCGCTCATCCTCATTCCCGCACTCTCGATGAGCGCGTGGGAGTGGCAGAGCACGATCGGTGCGTTTGCGACCGATCGCGTCATCTACGCGGCGACCATAGCGGGTTTCGACGGCACAACACCGGCCTCGCCGCCGTATTTGCAGCAAGCCGACGCGGCTGTCATGAAGCTCGTCGCGCAAGAGCAGCTAAAGCGGCCGGTGCTCGTGGGTCACGGTTTCGGCGGTCATCTCGCGCTGCGTTTGATGGAAGAACATCCAGATGCGTTTGCGGGTGCGGTCATCGTCGACCAGACCCCGTTCTTTCCGCCGTTGCAAGCCGGCCAAACCGTCGAGCAGCGAGCGCAAAGCATCGCATCGTTTACGGACGGCATCGTATCGGCGCCCGATTGGCTGTACCAGGATCAGTTGCAATCGACGATCGCGACGATGGTGACCGACACCGCCCAAGCGCAAAACGTCGCCGCGCACTCCTTGCGCAGCGACCGCGCCACCGTCGCCGGCGCGATGAGCGAGATGTCGCTCGAAGATCTGCGCCCGAACTTAGGCACCGTCACGGCGCCATTGCTTGTCATCGCACCGGTTTCCAGCCAAGCGCCGTACATGAACGATCGGCTGCGGGCGCTCACGCCGGATCAGCTCACGGCGACCGTACGCAACTACTACGCGTCCGAGTATGCCGGCGCGCGCAACGTCACGGTCCAGACGATCGCGAACTCGAAAGACTTCGTGATGCTCGACCAGCCGGACGCGCTCAATGCCGCCATCAAGAACTTCCTGAGCACGTTGCCGGCGCATCCGTAGGCGCCGGCCTCAGGGCCAAAGCGAAGCGCCCAAGCCGACCTAGCGCACAGCGGCGGCAGGGGCGCAGGGCCGCCCGGGAAGAAGCCCGGCGCGTTCCACGCATCGCAGTCTCTCGCGCGGCCGAACGGCCGCGTCTGTCCACCGCGGCGACCGCGAGGTCAACTTCGTTCTGGAGCCCCACGACTTGAAGATCGTCGTCACCGTGAAGCAAGTGCCCGATACGAACGCCGAAAAGACGTTCGATCCGGCCACCGGGCGGTTGAACCGCACCACGATCGAGAACGTCCTTAATCCCTTCGACGAGTATGCGATCGAGGAAGCATTGCGCATCAAAGAAGCGCAGGGCGCCGACACCACGGTCACAATTCTCACCATGGCGCCGCCGACTGCGACCGACGTCGTGCGCAAGGCGCTCGGCATGGGCGCCGACAATGCGGTGTTGCTCTCAGACGATGCCATCGGCGGCAGCGACGCGATGGCCACCGCGTACGTGCTCGCGCAAACGCTCAAGAACATCGGATTCGACCTCGTGCTCTCCGGCACGCAGAGCACGGACGCCATTTGCAGCGTCGTGCCCGCCGCGGTCGCAGAGCACCTCGGGGTCCCGTGCCTCACCTACGTGAAGAAGCTGACCATCGCTGACGGCGCGGTCGAAGCGCAACGCGAGACGGAGACCGGCTATCTGCGCGTGCGCGCGCCGCTGCCGGCGCTCGTCTCCGTCACCAAGGCGATCAACGAACCGCGCTATCCGACGCTCAAAGGCATCATGGGCGCCAAGAAAAAGGAGATCAAGACGCCGACGCTTGCGGAGATCGGCGCCGAGGCGGGCAAGCTCGGCGAAGCGGGCAGCAAGACGGTCATGGAGTCGTATGCCGCGGTCGGTGCGCGCCAGAAAGGCCAAGTCATCAGCGTGTCCGATCCTAAGGAAGGCGCAAAACAGATCCTCGACTTCCTGATCGCCAAGAAGGTGGTCTAAAGCGTCGATGAAATCAGTCTTGGTCTTTGTCGAACACGAGGACGGCGCGATCCGGCGCATCGGCCTCGAGATGTGCACGCGCGGTGCGGATATCGCCAAGGAGCTCGGCGTGCCGTCGGCGGCAGTCGTCCTCGGCAAAGGGGCGAGCAAGGCTGCGGAGCCGCTGAAATCGACGCCGATAGACGCGATTTGGGTGAGCGAGGACAACCTCGTCGACGCCCACTTGAACGACCCGGCCGTCGATGCAGTCGAAGCGCTGCTCAAACAATTGGGCCCCAGCGTGGCGCTCTTTCCGCTCACCAACCTTGGCAAGGACATCGCCGCGCGGATCGGTGTCCGCCTGAGCGCGGGCGTCATCACTGACGTTACCGACATCGCCGTCAAGGACGGCGTCATCAGCGCGCAATCGCCGAAGTTCGGCGGTTCGGTGATCGCCACCAAGGCGTTCAAAAACTCGGACTACGGCGTGCTCACCTGCCGCGCGAACAGCTTCATCGCGCGCCAAGAGCCTGGCAAGGGAGAGATCAAGCAGCTGCAGAGCCCTGCCGGCAAGAGCTACGCGGTGACAGTCGAAGAGAAAGTATCGCAAGAGGCGGGCAAGCTCGGCGTCGAGGAGGCGGGCATCGTCGTTTCGGGCGGGCGCGGGCTGGGCGGGCCAGAGCATTTCGATATCATCGAAGCGCTTGCCGAAGCCCTGGGCGGCGCGGTCGGCGCGTCGCGCGCCGCAGTCGATGCGGGCTGGATCCCGCACTCGCACCAGGTCGGCCAGACCGGCAAGACCGTGTCGCCCCAGCTGTACATCGCGGTGGGGATCTCGGGGGCGATCCAGCACAAGGTCGGCATGCGTTCGGCCGGCACGATCGTGGCCATCAACAAAGACCCGAACGCCCCGATCTTCGAATTCTCAGACCTTGGCGTCGTCGGCGACCTTTTCCAGATCGTGCCCGAGCTGACCACCCTCGTCAAGGAACGTCGCGCGAACGCCTAGCGTTCATCACGTAGGAGTCACATTGCACCGAATCTTCATCGTCCTTTGCCTGCTCGCGTGTGGCCTCGCGGCCTTTTCTCAGACGCCGCCCGCGGCGTTCGCAAAACCCAAGCCCGCCTCGAGCGTAAGCCCGTCCCCCTCCGAATCGCCCACCGAGACGCCGCAAGAGCGGATAAAGACGCTGCAGCAGACCATCCAGGACAACCCCAACGACAAGGAGGCTCGGGAAGAGCTCGGCGTGCTGCTCATAACCACCGGCAATGCGTCGGGGGGCCGCGACCAGCTTGAGAACGCCGTTCGACTGGGCGCGAACGATGCGCAACTCTGGTTCTACATCGGCGTCGCCGATCGCATGCTCAACGACATGCCTGATACGGTGACCGCGTTCGAAAAGGCCGAGCTCGCCGATCCGAGCAACCCCGCCGTCCTCTCCAACCTGGCGGACGCCTATCTCGCGGTCAACAGATCAGACGACGCGATGCGCATCGCGCAGCGCGCGGTGGCGCTGCATCCCACCGAAGCGTTCGGCTATCTCGCGCTCGGCACCGTGCAACTCGACAAGGGCCAGACGGAAGAAGGCCGGGCGAACGTCATCAAGTCGCTCACGATGGATCCGACCGACGACCGCGCGCACATGATCCTCGGCCGCTCGTATCTGGCGGACAAGACGCCGCAGCCCGATCTCGCCATCGCGCAGTTCGACATCATCCTCAAGGGCGATCCGAAAGACGTCGAAGCACTGCACGCAAAGGCTGAGGCGCTGGCCGACAAGGGCGATATCAACGGCGCGGTGGCGCTGCTGACCTCTATCGTCAAGATGCAGCCCACCGCGGTCGAGCCCGAGGACGACATCGCCGAGCTGTACCTCTCGAAGAACATGATCGATCAGGCGCGCCAAGAATTCGCGCTCGCCGAAAAGGACCACCCCAAAGCCACCGAGCCGTACGTGCTGCAAGCCGAGTACGATCAAAACCAGAAGCGCTGGCAGCAATCAGCGCAGGAGTTCGAGCAGGCGCTCGCCATCACGCCGGACGACCCGCGCATCCTCTTCGAGTACGGCCGGCTGCAGCTCGGTGGGCTGCACAATCCGAGCAAGGCGCTCGAGCAGTTCAACAAGATACTCGCCAAGGACCCGAACAACCCCGACGCGCTGTTCTTCGCGGGTGAAGCCTACGGCACCATGGGCAATTGGGCGCAGGCCCGCGATGACTTCCAAAAGACGTTCGAGACCACGCACTCGGCGACCGCGCTCTACAACCTGGCGGTCGCGTTCTACTCGCTCAAGGATTACCGCAACGCGCGCGACGCGTTCGAGGCGATCGCCACGCATCAGGACCCCAAGCATCCCGATGCGCAGGTATGGTTCTTCCTCGGCGACGCGAACCGGATGCTCGGCGACAAGCCGGATGCGGTCGCAGCATACAAGGCCTACCTCGCGCTGCAGCCCTCAGGCGACGGCGCGGCCAAAGCGCGCGCGTACATCAAGCAGCTCTCGCAATAAGAGGACCGCGCGATCCTCGACGTCATCTACGACAGCCGGTTCACCGAACATCTCACGGGTGAAGGCCACCCGGAACGAGCGGCGCGACTAGGCGCGCTCATCGAAGGGCTGACAGAAGGCGGCGCGCCCCCGAGCGGCTACCAGCTGCCGACGATCGTCGACAGCGCCGCGCTCGCGCGCGTGCACGACCCGGCGTACATCGGGCTTGTCGAGCGCATCTGCGAAGGGTTGCCGGAGTATTTCGTCGCCGAACTGCCGACCGGCGACGCGATCGTCGGTCACGACTCGTTTCAGATCGCGCTGCTCGCCGCGGGCGCTGCCGTTGATGCGGCCCGGCGCGCGCGCGCCGATCGGCCGATGTTCGCGCTCGTGCGTCCGCCCGGGCATCATGCCGAGCCCGCGCGCGGCATGGGGTTCTGCGTGCTCAACAATGTCGCGGTCGCCGCGAACGCGGCGCGGCTCAACGCCGGCGCTACGCTGATCGTCGATTTCGACTACCACCACGGCAACGGCACGCAGGCATGGGTGCAGCGCGCGCTTGACGACGGCGCGCCGCTCGGCTTCATCTCGACGCACGCGTATCCGGCGTACCCCGGCACGGGCGCGTTTTCCGAGTCGCGCGTGAGCGACAATGGGTTCATCATCGACGTGCCCCTCGACCTGACGACGAACACGCACGATTTCATCGGCGTTTGGTCGATGCTGCTGCCGCCGCTCGCAGCGAAGCTCAAGCCGAAGACGATCGTCGTGTCCACCGGATTCGATTTCCTCGAAGGCGATCCGATCGCTGGACTGCCGGTCCACGTCGAAGCGGTCGACGCACTGTGCGGCCTGCTTGGCGAGGCCGCCGCCGAACATGACGCAGGACTGGCGTTTGTGCTTGAGGGCGGCTACTCGCTGCCCAATCTGCGCGCGAGCGGACGCGCGCTGGCGCGCTCGTTCGGCGCTGACGAGAACCGCGTGCACGTCCCTACCGCCCACGTGCCGCATGACCCGCGCCTCAAGAGAATCATTGAGACGGTTCTCCACGGAGAGTAGACATTAGACGTGCATCAGCGCAACTCGGATTTTCGGTCGCCGTGTTGTGGCGTGCCGGGCGAGCGCGAGACGCCGGACTAAAGCGCTGAGGCGATGTGGGCGAGTTCCTTGGCCGGCAGATCGCCGACCAATGTGAAGTTCAACCCGTTGTCATTCCAGCTCAGCAGCGTCTGACCGGCAGAGGTCACGTACTTGCCGTCAAGCTTGCCGACCGCCATCGGCTTGGGAGCCGGATCGTCAAACGTCGGATAGCGTCCGGTCGGATTCTCGAACAGCGACAAGCTGCGTAATCCATCTGAATAGACGAACTGCACGGTCTGCACGCCGCCCCGATCGGCGGTCGAACCCTTTTCGAAGGTAAAGCCGTCGGCGAGCTCGCGCGGTCCGACGGGCTTGAAATTGAGTTTTCCCACCAGCGAATCCATCGCGGTGGTAGATGCGCCGTACTCGGCGCCTGGCGACAGGGTCATGCCGACAGGCACGGTCATCTTGAACAGATCGTCCGGCAGGTCTTTGACGAACCGAATGCTGTCAAACTCCGTCTTGCTCGCGATCGTGCCGTCGCCATGATAGGTCTCGCGGCGCAGGATGATGCCGGTTGGACTGTCCACCCACAGCCGCAGCACGAGCGCATGTGAATAATTCGACGTCAGAGAGAGCATATGCGCAGAGCGGCCGGCAACGGCGGCGTGCTCGGTGACCTGGATCGTGTAGTTGCGCTTGATCCGCCCCACGTCGAGCGTCGTCGCAAAGGGCGACAGCGAAGCCCAATCGTTGCTGAAGACCTTGCCCGTGGTGGGCTCGTATTCATACGCCACCGACTCGTTGCTGATGATCAGGCGTCCGTACGCGTCGGCCGGCGCGACGTACCACAGCCGCCAATCGTTGGGCGCCTTGTGCTCGATGCGCACCACCGTCGCGCTCGTCGATGTGCCGCCGTACACGAGCGTCGTCACGCTGCCGGAAAACGACACGTGATCGTCCGCGGTGACGGCGCTTTGGAGCAAGGCGTATGCATCCGGTGCGGCAGCCGCGGCGGCCGGTCCAGCCGCAGGCGCAAAAACGCCCGCGAGCATGAGCATGCTCGCGAGCGAGATGAACCGCGCCCCTCTACTGCGCACCAGGCTGTGCGCTCCTCGCGTTCTCAGAGGTGAGCACGTATGCCGACCAGCTGCGGTCGCTCGCGGGTGACCCCAGCGTCTGCGCCACATGCTGGCGGACGAAGTACGACGATGAGAGCTGCGACGACGCCGGATGGAGCATGCCGGGTCCGTAGCGGAGCGCGCCCGCGACGATCAGGACGACGGCGGCCGCCGGTGCGATAAAGGCCGGCCGCAGCGCAGCGCGCGCGCGCTCCAGCAGCGAAGGCGAATAGCCGCGCATCGCCATGCGCACGTTGGCGACGATCGACTGCGGCATCTCGAGGTCGTCCGAGTAGGCATAGCGGATGGAGTCGGTCAGATCCGCCTCCGCTTGCGCGGCCGCTCGGCACTGTGCGCACTCTTGCAGGTGCTCGAAGACGCGCGCGTCCTGAGCGTCATCCAGTTCGTGATGCGCATAGTCCGTCAGTAACGGCCGGCAGTCGTTGCAGGTCATGTCCAAGATCGATCCCTCATCAGATGCAATGCCCCCTGAAGCGGAACGAAATCCGATGCCAAAGCGTTCCGGCGGCAGGCAAGCGTGCTCAAACGTTCCGTAGTACGGGCCAAGTCGGTCATCCCAAAGACCCCGTGGCGTGCTCCCGCTCCAGCAAGCGGCGCAGCTGGGCTCGCGCGCGGTGCAGCCGTGATCGCACCGTGCCGATCGAGCAGCCCAAGACATCGGCGATCTGCTGGTACGAATACTCCTCGACGTCCGCCAGCAAGATGACGCTGCGCTGCTCAGGGGTCAGCGCGCGCAGCGCTCGCTCCATGCCGGCCGAAAGCTGGCGCTCGTGCATCGCCTCGATCGGGTCGTGATGCGGCGCGGCTTGCTCGTGCGGCTGGTTATCGTCCGGCAGCGGTTGCGCGAAGACGCCCTTGCGCCGGCGCAACTCGTCGCGATGCAAGTTCGTGACGATGCGGTATATCCACGCCAAGAACGAGGTGCCAGGCCGGAACGACTGCCACGCGCGAAACACGCGGATGAACGCTTCTTGCGTGAGGTCGCGCGCGTCGGCTTCGTTGCCGCACAGACGGTACGCGTAGTTGTACGTCTGACGGCCGAACTTCGCCATCGCATCTTCAACGAAGGCGACCGCTTGCGGCGACGGCGGCGGCGCCGGACTGGGTGCGCGAGCGCTCACCGCTCCAGCTCTTGGCGCCCGAAAACGCGCATCGTGAGCCGATGCGTGACTACGTCGAGCACAATGGCGAACTTTTTGGCGGAGCTTTGGAAACCCTTGTCCCGCGTGATGCGCCGCTAGATGGTGCCGTGCTCGGCGGCGGCGATCACGTTGCGCAGCAGAATGGATGTCGTGACGACGCCGACACCACCGGGCACCGGCGTGAGCGCGCCGGCGATTTGCGAAACCGATTCAGCGTCGACGTCTCCGACGACCTGTCCGTCGATGAGATTGGTGCCGACGTCGACGACGACGCTGCCGCGTTTGATCATGCCGGCGCCGACGAAGCGCGGTTTGCCGATCGCGGCGACGACGATGTCAGCGCTGCGGCAGATCATCTCGAGGTCGCGCGTGCGCGAATGACATAAGGTGACCGTGGCATCGGCGGCGGTGAGCATATACGCGACCGGACGGCCGACGACGGCCGAACGGCCGATCACGACGGTGCGCGCGCCGGCGATCTGCGGAAGACCCGGTTCGCGCAAGACTTCGATGACGGCGGCGGCGGTCGCGGGCACGAAATGCGGCACGCCTTGCGCGAGCCAGCCGATCGACAGTGCGGTCTCGCCGTCGACATCTTTCTCCACTGGAATCGCGCGCGTGATCTCGATGTGCTCGAACTCGGTCGGCAACGGCCGCTGGATGATGATGCCGTGCACTTTGTGATTGGCTGCCGCTCTTGCGACCGCGGCACAGAATGCTTTGGTGCCGCCGCCGCGGGCTATCGTGTCGATCGACACGTCGATGCCGCAGCGAGAGCCGATCTTGTTGAGGCTGTTCGCGTAGTAGGTGCCCTCCTCGTCGCCTTCGCCGACGAAGATGCTCAGCTGCGGCACGATCGCATTGTCGCGAAGCTCGTACGCGCGGTTGGCGACGTCGGCACGGATGCGCTGGGCGATCGGCTTGCCTTCGAGGATGCGCGCCGGCATGGCCGCTACGCCGGCTCCGTCGCGTGCTCGGCTTTGACGACGGCGACTTCAGCCAAGATGCCGATCTGGGCGAGCAATTCGTCGATTTGCTTGCGATACGAATCGGCGACTATGCTGCTCTTGAGGCCCTTCACGTTCAGCCTGATGTTGAGCGCGCAGCCGCGCGCGGCAGCGTGGGCGAACAGCGCGCAGCAGCCGGCGTCGCTGATCGCGTTCGGGTTGCCGGCATCGACCAGCTCGACCGCGAGCTTGGCGACCTGTGCGCACAGCTCAACCACGTGCATGGGCGCGTCGGTGGCGCCGACCAGTGCGAGTTGGATGGCGTCGCTGCGTGCCGCGCGCTCCGCGTCGCTCGACTTCGGAAGCTTGTAGGCGGCGCTCACGGCATCGAAGGCCGCCACGTCAGCGTCGATGGCGGCGAGCAGCGCGTCCATCAAGCGCGCAGCTTGATCGGCGATGGCGCCCATCGGCTCTGCGAGCGGCGCGAATTTGGGTGAGGACGCCGTCAGCCTGGCGACCATCGACGCCAGCGCTGCCGCAAGCGCGCCGACGAGCGCGCTGGCGCTGCCGCCGCCCGGCGTTGGATCGGCCGACGCGAGTGCGCGCACATACGAGTCGATGCTGCTTGTCGAAAGCGTCACAGGCGGGCCATTCCATCCGCCATCTCGGGAGCCCTCGGAGCGAGGATTTCCGCGCCGATAACCCAAAAAAACGCGGCCTCATCGCTTCCCCTTTTCATCGGAGGTCCTGCACAGCGTGTCGACGACGCAGCTCTCGGCTGGTGCCGTGAGCGACATCAAGGACGCCGGACTCGCCGCGCTCGGGCGGCGCCGCGTCGCCTGGTCGGCGCAGAGCATGCCGGTGCTCGCCGCGATCGGCAAACGATTCGCCAAGGAACAGCCGCTCAAAGGCCTGCGCATCGGTGCGTGCCTGCACGTGACGACAGAAACGGCCAATCTCATGCTCGCGCTGCAAGCCGGCGGCGCGCAGATCGCGCTGTGCGCGAGCAATCCGCTGTCCACCCAGGACGACGTCGCCGCGACGCTCGCCACCGATCACGGCATGCGCGTGTACGCCATCAAAGGCGTCGACAATGCGCGCTACTACGCGCACATCGAGGCCGCGATCGCAACGGATCCGCAATTCACGATGGACGACGGCTGTGACTTGGTGACGACGCTGCTGACGAAGCACCCGGAAAAGTTGCCGAACGTCATCGGCGGCACCGAAGAGACGACGACCGGCGTCATCCGCCTGCGCAGCATGGAGGCCGAAGGCGTCCTCAAGTTCCCCATCATCGCGGTCAACGACGCGCTCACCAAACACCTCTTCGACAACCGCTACGGCACCGGCCAGTCGACGCTCGACGGCATCGTGCGCGCGACGAACACCCTGCTCGCCGGCAAGACGATCGTCATCGCCGGGTTCGGCTGGTGCGGGCGCGGCATCGCCGCGCGTGCGCGCGGTATGGGCGCGCAGGTCGTCATCACCGAGATCGATCCGACCAAAGCGCTCGAGGCCGCGATGGAAGGCTTCGCCGTCATGCCGATGAACGACGCCGCGCCGCGCGGCGATATCTTCATCACCGTCACCGGCAACACGCACGTGCTGCGCGAGGAGCACTTCGCCGTCATGAAGAGCGGCGCGCTGGTGGCCAACAGCGGGCACTTCAACGTCGAGATCGACATCGAGGCGCTCGAACGGTTGGCCGAGGGCGAGAAGACGCAGCCGCGCGAGTTCGTCGATGAGTATCACCTTGGGGATGGGCGCACGATCAACTTGCTGGGCGAGGGCCGTCTGATCAACCTCGCCGCAGCGGAAGGCCACCCGGCGGCGGTGATGGACATGTCGTTCGCGAATCAGGCGCTGTCAGCCGAGTACCTCGTGAAGCGCCGCGGCACGATCCCCCCTTCCGTCATCCCGGTGCCGCCCGAGATCGACCGCGAGGTCGCGCGCCTGAAACTCGCCGCGCTCGGCGTCAACATCGACACGTTGACGGCCGAGCAAGAGCACTACCTCGCGTCGTGGAGCGAAGGGACATAGAGAAGGTTTCGATGGCAACTCACAAGCGCTTGTTCACCTCCGAAAGCGTCACCGAAGGGCACCCCGACAAGGTCGCGGACGCGATCTCCGACGCGGTGCTCGACGCGATCCTCGCGCAGGATCCATTCGGTCGCGTCGCGTGCGAGACAATGGTGCTCACGGGCCAGGTCCACGTTGCGGGCGAGATCACGACGGGGTGCTATATCGACATCCCGCGCATCGCGCGCAAGACGGTTCGCGACATCGGCTACACCGGCAACAAGTTCGGTTTTGACGCCGACACGTGCGGGCTTTCGATCTCCATCGACGAGCAATCCGCGGATATCGCGTTGGGCGTGGACAAAGCCCTCGAAGTCAAGGGCGACGGTCCGGCAGCCAAGTCTGCCGCAGAGTCAGTCGGCGCCGGCGACCAAGGCATGATGTTCGGCTTTGCATGCCGCGAGACGCCGGAGCTGATGCCGATGCCGATCGTGCTCGCGCACCGGCTCACGCGTCGCTTGGCTGAGGTCCGGAAGAAAGGCGTCATCGGTTTTCTCGGGCCAGACGGCAAGACTCAAGTCACGGTGGAGTACGACGGCTTCGAGCCCGTCAGAGTCGATACGATCGTGGTTTCAGCGCAACACGTCGACGGCCATCCGATCGATGGCATCCGCTCGGACATCAAAGAACATGTCATCGACGCGGCCATCGACGCGCGCCTGCTCGATAAGAACACCAGGGTCTTCATCAATCCGACTGGTCGCTTTGTGATCGGCGGACCGCTGAGCGATGCGGGGCTTACCGGACGCAAGATCATCGCGGACACGTATGGGGGCATGGCGCGCCACGGCGGCGGCGCCTTTTCCGGCAAGGATCCGACGAAAGTCGACCGTTCAGCGGCGTATGCCGCACGGTACGCCGCGAAGAACGTCGTCGCATCAGGTCTCGCCGATCGCTGCGAGATTCAAATCGCCTACGCGATCGGCGTTGCCAAACCGGTGTCCGTCTACGTCGATTGCTTCGGCACGGGCCGCATCGACGAGGCGCGCATCGCAGAGCTCGTGCAGCGGTTCATCGACCTGCGCCCCGGCGCGATCATCGAGCGTTTCGATCTGCGCCGCCCGATCTACAGCCAAGTATCGGCCTACGGCCACTTCGGCCGGCCCGAGCTCGACCTGCCATGGGAACGCGTCGACTTAGCTAAGACGTTGCGCGAAGCGGCCGGCATCAAAGCCGACGAGGAGAAGTCTCCCAAACCCGTCCTCAGCTAAAGGTGGACGCACCGGAGCGGTTTCTCGCAGCATGCGCGAGGCGGCCGGTCGATCGAACGCCGGTTTGGATGATGCGCCAAGCGGGCAGGTATCTCCCCGAGTACCGGGCGATTCGCGAACGCGTCGATTTTCTCACGCTGTGCAAGACGCCGGAGCTTGCTGCGGAGGTCTCGCTCCAGCCGGTCGAGCGCTTCGGCGTCGACGTATGCATCATATTTTCCGACATCCTGATCCCCGTCGAAGCGATGGGCATACCGATTTCATTCGGCGATTCCGGTCCGCAACTGGAGCGCAGCGTGCGCAGCCGCGCCGACGTCGACGTACTGCGTGTGCCCGATCCGGCCTCGACGATGCCGTTCGTTGCCGAGACCATCCGCTTGTGCAAGCGGGCACTCGCCGGGCGGGCGGCGCTGCTCGGCTTCACCGGCGCGCCGTTCACGCTGGCAGCCTATACAATAGAAGGCGGAGGTTCCAAGAACTTCGCCTCCACGAAGTCGCTCCTCTACTCTGACCCGCAGCTCTGCCACGCGCTGCTGGACAAGCTGGCTTCTGCGACCGCCGAACACGCGGCCGCGCAGATCGCAGCAGGCGCGCAGGCTATCCAGGTATTCGACACGTGGGCCGGCGAGCTCGAGCCGGCAGCATATGAAGAGTTCGCACTGCCGTACCATACGCGCGTCATCGAACGGATCCGCAGCGCAGGCGTGCCCGCGATTTTGTACGTGAACGGCTGCGCCGGCGTGCTCGAGCTGATGGCTCGATCGAGCGCGGATGTGCTCAGCGTCGACTGGCGCATCACGCTGAGCGAAGCACGTGCTCGGATCGGCCCGAGCATTGCATTGCAAGGGAACGTCGACCCGGCGATTCTGCTGAGCACGCCGGTGCGCGTGGCGCAGGCCGCATTCGCAGCGCTTGAAGCTGCCGGACCGGCCGGCCACGTCTTGAACCTCGGCCATGGCATCCTGCCCGACACGCCCGTCGCGTGCGCCCAGGCCTTCGTCGACGCGCCAAAAGTGGCAACAGTTTCTTAAGGAATAGCAAGGCGTGTAACAGCGTTCGAAGAATGCGGCTCGTCTTGACATCGACCGCAGAGGAGACTCGTATGCGCCGGATCGGTTCGGCACTTGCCGTCAGTCTGGTCGTCGCCACGCTGTTCGGCTGCACATCGCCGAGTGGGAACAGCGTGCTGCCAGTCCCAGCGGTTCGCACGTACACGGCGGTCGGCGCGAGCGATGCCGTCGGCGTGGGCGCGGTGCAGTGTCCGACCGCTGGCGTGCCGCCGATGCCTTCACCGCCCAGCTGTCCTGGCGGCAATGGGTACGTGCCGGTGTTGGCGGGCATGCTGACTGGACCGCGCGCGCAGGTCAATCTGTTCGACCTTGGCATCTCGGGCGCCGTCATCGGTCCCGACATCCAAGCCGACACCGCGCTGTGCTTCGGTGCGCCAGGCAACTTCATCACGAATGAACTGCCGGTCGTGAACGCGCAGTCCAACGTCGTGACGATCTTCGCCGGCGGCAACGACACCAACGCGATCGTCGCGTGCGCGGTCGGCATCGCGATGGGCGGCGGGAATCCGCAACCGTTCATCGCTGCGGAGATCGCGAAATTCGGCGCCGACTACAACACCCTTGTGCAAGGAATCAAGGCCGCGAGCCCTCCTGGCGTCACCATCGTGGTCTCAAACCTGCCGAATTTCTCATTGATCCCCGTTGGAACGACGCAGCCCGCGGGCGTGCGCGCGCTCCTCGCCGAGGTCTCGATCGCGCTCGACACGCAGGTCATCAATCCGATGGCTGGGACGAGCGTTGCGGCGGTCGTCGACCTGCGCTGCGACCCGAGATCGTACGTCGCGGCGAACTTCTCGGCCGACGGGTTCCACCCGAATGCCGCAGGATATCAGATCTTCGCGCAGAGCTACTACAACCAGCTGTTGTTGGCACAACTCGGAATCGCACCCAAGCCGCAGAACGCCTGCCCGCCGTTCTCCGCGGCGGCCGCACACCCGGCGAGCCTCTCGCACGCCGACGCCGCGAACGCCCACCTCTGGCGCTACTAGACGACAGGAGAGAACAATCGATGCGTCCGTACTCGATCCTCGCGGCAGTCGCCCTCGCGCTCCCGGCAAGCGTCGCGCCGGCGCTAGCGGATGTGTACACCGTTACGACGCCCGCGCAAGACCAGTGGCAGACCACGGTCACGCCGTACTTGTGGGTGCCGACGATCCATGGCGAGCTGAACTTCAATGTGCCGACCACCATGCCTGGGCAACCCCAGCAGTCGGTGGGAATCACGGCCACGCCGAGCCAGTACATACCGAAGCTCGGTTCGGGCTTCATGTTCATCGGTGAGACACGCAACTCGCGCTGGGGACTGGGAACCGATCTCATCTACCTAAACCTGGGCGTCTCGAACGCAGGCGTCACCAACATCACCGGGCCCGGCGGCAGGCTTACGATTCCTATCAACACCAACGTGCAGGTGCGCTTCACGTCGACATTGTGGACGATCTACGGCATTGCTCCTGTGGTGCAAACCCCCCGCTGGAGCGCAGACGGAATCGTCGGCGGCCGCTACGTGTACGCACCGATGAGACTTACCTGGAATGTGGCGGGACCGCTCGGGCTATTCAATCCGTCAGGCCAGCAGTACGCAAGCACGAGCGTGTGGGATGCTATCGTCGGTGCGAAAGGCCGCGTGAGCTTCGGCGACGGCAAGTGGTTCATCCCTTATTATGCCGACGTCGGCACCGGCGAAGCGCATCTGACCTGGCAGGCGATCGGTGGTTTCGGATACGGATTCAAGCACGGCCAAAGCGCCGCACTCGTCTACCGCAACCTCTACTACGACATGGGGAACCAGCGCGCGCTTAACAATATTAACCTAGGAGGCCTGGCGCTCGGATACACATTCAAACTGTAACCTCTCCGCGCACCGGGGTCGTGCTCGCGCAGCTCGGGGGGCCCGAGCGGCTGGACGACGTGCGGCCCTTTCTGTACAACTTCTTCGTCGACCTCATCCCTGACAATATCCCCGTGCCGGCGCCGCTCATCAAGCCGACGGCGTGGCTGATATCAACGTTCCGCGCTCCCTATTCGCGCAAGCTCTACGCGTCGATCGGCGGCGGCTCGCCATTGCGCGCACAAAGCCAGGCGCAGGCCGATGCGTTGGGCGAAGAGCTGAAGCGCCGAAATGCGCCGTTGCCGGTCTACCTCGCGATGCGCAATTGGACGCCACACTCCGAGGATGCGTTGCGCGCAGCGCAAGCCGATCGGATCCAACGGCTGGTATTTCTCCCGCTCTACCCTCAATATTCGTTTTCGACGACGCGCTCGAGCTTGAGCGAACTACGCCGCGTTATGCATGCGATAGGCTACGAACCGGAGCTCGCCGTGGTCGACCAGTACTGCGACGATCCAGATTACTCGGCGGCGGTCGCGGATCTGACTCGGCAGACGTTGCGCGAATTCGCCGCACCCGCGGCGGACGTCCACCTCATCTTTTCTGCGCACGGATTGCCGATGCGCTACATCGAGCGCGGCGATCCGTACCTGGAACAAGTGCACAAGAGCGTCGCTGCCGTGAGCGCCCGAGTAGTGCATACAGGGCCGGTGCACGTCGCGTTCCAAAGCCGCTTGGGACCGGAGAAATGGCTCGAGCCGGCGACCGAGCTCCTTATCGAGCGGTTGGCCGCTGAAGGCGCGCGCGCAGTGTGCGTCGTGCCGATCGCGTTCGTGAGCGAACATGTCGAAACGCTCAACGAGATCGATATCCAGTACGCGGACGTCGCGAGGCGGGCCGGCATCGCGGAGTTCAAGCGCGTTCCGACCGTGCAGACGCATCCCGCGTACATCGCGTGCTTGGCGAATGCGGTAGAGCGCGCCATCGCATGAGCGGCGCATTCGAATCGGTCGACGTCGCGGTCGTCGGGGGCGGCATTTCCGGTCTCACGGCGGCGTACGCGTTGAGAAAAGCCGGCCGTAACGCGGTGCTGCTTGAAGCGTCGCAGGGATTCGGCGGCTGCATGGGCTCCGTTCGCGCGCAGCCCTACCTCGCGGATCGCGGACCACAGAGCTTTGTCGCGACGCCTCCATTGGTCGAGTTGATCCACGACCTCGGGCTGGACGAGCAGGTCATCGCTGCCGGCGCGTCCGGCGCACGGCGCTACATCTACCGGCACGGCGCCCTGATCCCCGTGCCGATGTCGCCTGGCGCACTGGTCGGCACACCGCTGCTCTCACTTTCTGCGAAGCTTCGGCTGGCCGGCGAGTTCTTCGTACGCAACCGCCCTACGAGCGACGATGAATCCGTGGCCTCGTTTCTCGCGCGACGAGCAGGCGGCGAAATCGTCGAGGCAGTGGCCGGTCCGGTTATAGCAGGAATCTACGCTGGCGATCCGGCTCGGCTCTCCGCGCGCAGCACGTTGCCCGGAATGGTCCGTTTCGAAGAGACGCAGGGAAGCGTCATTCGCGGGTTTCTGTCTCAGCCCAAGGCTACCGCGGCGACGCGCCGCCAGCCGTCGCGGACGATCGGGTTTCGGGGCGGCAACGCGCAACTGATCGACGCGCTGACCGCCGCGCTCCAGGGCAGCGCCTACGCCGGCGCGCGAGTGGCCCGCATCCGCCAGCGCGGCGCCGGTTTTGCGCTCGAGTGCGACGGTCTCCCAGAAGGCACGATCGAGGCGGCACGGGTCATCGTTGCGACGCCCGCGGCAGGGGCCGCGGACCTGCTTGAAGCGCTGGAACCAGCCGCGGCGGCGGCGCTGCGCGAGATCGAATACGCGCCCATCGCGCAGATCGTGTCGGCGTACCCGCGTGGCGACATCGGCGTACCGATCGATGGCTTCGGATTTCTTGCCTGCCGTGGTGAGGGCGTTCGCATCCTCGGTGCGGTGTGGAACTCCGCAATCTTCACGGGGCGAAGCCCGGACGACGAGCTCTTGTGCACCGCGTTTCTCGGCGGCGCGCTCGATGCGGAGATCGGGGCGCTCAGCGATACGGAACTCGCGCAGGTCGCACACACGGACCTGAGCCGAGTGATGCACATCGCGCCCGGCACTCCGAAAGTCGTCGCGGGCTTTCGTTGGGCGGCCGCGATTCCGCAGTACACGATTGGTCACGCCCAGCGCGTGGCGCGGATCGATGCCGCTGCCGCGCGAGTCCCTGGCCTTTTCCTGATCGGCAACTACGCCGATGGCGTCAGCGTCGCGGACTGCGTGCGCCGCGCGCGCGATGCTGCCGCGCGCGCCGCGCGCTGAGCGCTACTTGCGGCGCAACGTCGCGCCGTGCTCGCGCAACAGAGGGCCGATGACCGCGTCGTCGCCCCGACCGAACAGCAAGCGCAAAGCCACTTGCACGATCGAGCTTTCGCTCACGCGCTGCTCGAAGGCCAGCGTGCGCAGCCGTTCGCCCTGGTCCGCGGGCACGTTCA